>CAZYMF010000267.1:0-5899 GCA_964648215.1 uncultured Binatia bacterium (SeqCode)
GGCGCGAAAGCTCGGGCGTCGTGTTCCAGTCGTACTCGCCGGTGAGCAGGAACACGGCCACGCGGGAGGTGTCGATCTCGGCCAGCTCGCCGCTCAGGTCGTGGTCGACGGCGTGATAGTAGAGGTCGCCCTTGAACACCGGCGGAGCGCCCTGGCTGTAAACCCAGATGGTCTCCTGCCGTAGGCTCCTGGGACTGGTCGGGCTCATCAACCCGTACATGACGTTGGCCTTGAAGGCATTGCTGACGCGCGGGTGGTTCCACAGGTCGAGGTAGCTGCCGGGGGTCATCGCCGCGCCTTCGAGCGCGATCACGGCGCGAAAGCTCTCCGGGTGATAGCGCGCCAGGTCGAGCGCCAGGTGACCGCCGATGGAGCTGCCCATGAACACCGGCCGGTGCAGATCCAGCGCCGCCGCGAGCGCCAGCGGGACCTGCATGAGAAAGGCGCGGGTCAGGCGATACTCGTCCGCCCACCACTCGGGGCCCACGGGCGGCAGGCTCTTGCCGTGATAGGGAAGATCGTAGGCGATGCAGCGGAAGTGGCGAGTGACCGCGTCGTCCTCGAGCAGGTGGCGCCACTGCCGGCCGTCGGCGCCGGCCGTGTGCTGCAGCAGCAGCGGGATGCCGGCTCCGCTCTCCTCGAAATAGACTCGGTGGTCGATGCCGTCGAGCTCGAGATGTACGTAGCGACCGGTGGCGCGATCGAAACGAGGCATCACTGTTCGTCCCGCGTTTCGCGGAGGATCTCCAGCAGGCGGCGCAGTGCCGGATAGTAGGGGGCGATCTCGAGAAGGTCCGCATTGAGCGCCACGCCGTGGTGCATCGCCGCGGCGAGCAGGTCCTGATAGAAGGGCCGCGGCACCGGCTGCAGCATTTCCTTCCAGGTGTCGCGCGGCGCGGTGATGAAGATGTCGCAGTCCGCCGCCGGCGGGCAGGCGCTGACGCTTTCGACCCGGCCGTCCTGCAGCCGGATCGCATGGCTCTCGTCGCCGACGTCGAGCCTGAGCGTCGCGGTCCACTGTCGCGAGGCGACGCGGAACTCGCCGTCGCTGCCGAGCCGCCGCGCCACCGATTCCCACGCAATCATGCGATTGCCACTCACGACCCGACGGCTAGCATAAATTTATTGATCGAACAATAAGTTTCTGGTAACGGTGTGGCGCCAAGAGAGAGAGCATGCCCGATCCGGACTTCTCCACATTTCCCGTCCGCGCCCGAGGACGGCAGTTCGAGGACTTTGCGGAAGGCCAGGTTTTCGAGCATCACTGGGGTCGCACGTTCAACGAAGGCGACAGCTCTTTGTTTGCGACCGTGGCGTTGCGCTTCACGCCGCTGTACTTCAACGCCGAGTACGCGCGCGCCCACGGCCACCGCGGCGTGGTGATCGATCCGCTGCTGGTCCTGTGCACGGCGGTCGGCTTGTCGGTGGAGGACCTCTCGGAGGCGGGTGGTCCGTTCCTCGGCGTCGACGAGGTCGAGTTCCATCTTCCAGTCTACCCCGGCGACACGCTGACCGCCCGCAGCACGGTGGTGGCGAAACGCGAGTCGGAGAAGCGACCGCAATTCGGCATCGTCACCTGGTGCACCGAAGGGCGGAACCAGAACGGCGAGGTCGTGGTGAGCTACCGGCGCACCAATCTCATCGCCAAGCGGGGCGTGGCATGAAGCTGCTCAGCGGCGCCAGCGAGAGCATCCCGGCCGCCTACCTGACCGAGGAGCGTCTGGCGATTCGCGACGCGGCGCGCGAGCTGGCGATGAAGGAAGTGCTGCCGATCGCCAACCAGCTCGATCCGGTGCAGGGAGAGATTCCACTCGAGCTGCGCCGGCGGCTCGGCGAACTCGGCTACTTCGGCATCCTCATTCCGCAGGAGTACGGCGGCCTCGGCCTCGGCGTCTTCGAGTACGTCCTGGTAACCGAGGAGCTGGCGCGCGCGTGGATGAGCGTGGCCAGCCTCATCGCGCGCGGCAACGGTCTCGGGGCCGGGTTCGGCGAGGAGCAGCGCCGGCGGATTCTGCCCAAGATGGCGCGGGGGGAGTATCTCGGCGCCTTCGCCCTGTCGGAGCCCGACGCCGGATCGGACGTGGCCTCCATCCGCTGCCGCGCCGAGCGCGACGGCGCCGAGTGGGTCATCAACGGCCAGAAGATGTGGTGCACCTTCGCCGACGGCGCCGACTTCATCGTCCTGGTCGCGCGCGCGACGCCCTACGACCCCGCTCACCGCCACGCCGGTATCGCCCAGTTCCTGATCGAGAAGGAGCGCGGCTCGTTTCCGCCCGGCATCAGCGGCACCCCGATGCGCAAGATCGGCTATCACGGCTGGAAGACGTGGGAGCTTTCGTTCGAAGACTTTCGCATTCCCGCCGGCAACATCCTGGTGCCGCAGAGCTCGGGGAAACAGGCGAGCGACGGCTTCAAGCGCGCCATGCGCGGCCTCTCCATCGCGCGCGTTCACACCGCCGCCCGGTCGATCGGCTTGGCGCGCGGCGCGCTGGAAGACTCGATCGTATACGCGCAGCAGCGCGTGCAGTTCGGGCGCCCGATCGGCGACTTCCAATACCTGCGTTTCAAGATCGCGCAGATGGCGACGGAGATCGAGGCCGCCCGGCAGCTGATGTACGCCGTCGCCAACGACATCGATCACGGCCGGCTGAACGACATCCAGGCTTCGATGGTGAAGCTCTTCGCCAGCGACATGTCGGAGCGCGTCACCAGCGACGGCATCCAGATCCACGGCGGCGCCGGCTACACCAGCGAGTACCCGCTGGAGCGCTACTGGCGCGATGCGCGCCTGACGCGCATCTTCGAGGGCACCTCGGAGATCCAGATGCGCATCATCTCCGACGGTCATCTGCCGCGGCCGGGCAAGGGATGAGCAAAGCACCCTCAGAGAACCTGAGCCGGCTCACCGGCGAGGGAACGTACTTCGAGGACTTCGAGGTCGGCGCCAAGATGCGTCACGCGCGCGGCACCACGGTCGGCGAGGTCGAGAACCAGCTCTTGACCAAGCTCGTCATGAACACCGCCGACGCCCACTACAACGAGCAGAAGATGAAAAACCTGCCGTACGGGCAACGCCTGGTCTTCGGTCTGGTCACCGGCTCGATCGTGATCGGGCTGGCGACGCAGGATACCGCCGAGAACGCGCTCGCCGAGCTGCGCCTCGACGGCCTCAAGTTTCGCGCTCCGGTGTTCCACGGCGACACCCTCAGCGCCTACACCGAGGTGCTGGCGAAGCGGGACGCCAATCGCGAGGACGCCGGCGTCGTGCGCTTCAAGCACTGGGGCGTGAAGCAGGACGACACCATCGTCTTCGAAGGCGAGCGCGAGGTCCTCATCAAGCGGCGCAGCCACTGGGGGAACCGATGACGGGAAGAACGGGTCCGCTCTCCGACCTTCGCATCCTCGATCTCACCCAGGCGCTCGCCGGCCCGTTCTGCACCATGCTGCTCGCCGACCTGGGAGCGGACGTGATCAAGGTCGAGCCGCCGCGCGGCGACATGGCGCGCTACCTGGGCCCGCATCCGGAGGATCGCGAGGGCTGCGACTACGGCGGCTACTTCGCCAGCATCAACCGCAACAAGCGCAGCATCGTCCTGGATCTGAAGGTCGACGCCGACCGCGCCACTTTCCTGCGCCTCGTCGACACCGTCGACGCGGTGGTCGAGAACGCCCGCGTCGGCGTCATGGACCGCCTCGGCGTCGGCTACGAGACGCTGCGCGCGCGCCGGCCGCGTCTGGTGTACGGGGCCATCCGCGGCTTCGGCGACCCGCGTACGGGCGAAAGCCCCTACGCCGATTGGCCGGCGTTCGACATCGTGGCGCAGTCGATGGGTGGAATCGTCGGCACCACCGGCCCGAGAGAGAGCCGCGGCATGCCGTGCGGGGCGAGCGTCGGCGATCTGTTTCCGGGCGCTCTCGCCGCGCTCGGCGTGGTCGCCGCCGTGCACAACGCGCGGCGGACAGGGCAGGGGCAGTTCGTCGACGTGGCGATGTACGACGCCGTCCTCAGCCTGTGCGAGAACATCGTCTACAAGTACGCCGCCTCCGGCCGCGTCGAGCAGCCGAAGGGCTTCGGCCATCCCGCGCTGTGTCCGTTCGACATCTACGAGACCCGAGACGGCGCCGCCGCCATCGCCGCCCCGGGCGAGCCGCAATGGGGGCTGCTGTGCAACATCATGGGGCGGCCGGACCTCATCGGCGACGAGCGCTCGTGCGACGTCTTCGCGCGCGTGGCGAACCGCGCCTTCGTCAACGACGCCATCTCGAGCTGGACCCGCAGCCACAGCACGCGCGAGGTGGTCGCGGCGCTGGCGCGCCAGGTGCCCGTGGGGCCGGTGAACACCGCGGCCGACATCTTCGCCGACCCGCACGCCAGGATTCGCGGCATGCTGGTCGAGGTGGAGCAGCCCGGCGCCAACCGCCCGATCACGCTGGCGGGACCGGCGATCAAGCTCACCGGCACGCCGTCGGGCATCTATCGTCGCCCGCCCCGCATCGGCGAGCACAGCGAGGAAGTCCTGGCCGAAGCGGAGCGGCTCCTGGCGAAGGAGGAGGCACCATGACCATGCGCCTGCGGCGCTCCGAGCTGGCCACCCCGGCCTCGAGCGTCAAGATGATCCAGAAGGCCGCCGCCAGCGCGGCGGACCTGGTGTTCCTCGACCTGGAAGACGCGGTCGCGCCGGCGCAGAAGGTCGCGGCGCGCGACAACGCCGTTCGCGCCCTCAACGAGCTCGACTGGGGCACCAAGCTGCGCGCCGTGCGCGTCAACGGCGCGCACACCGAGTGGGCCTACGCCGACACCATCGCGGTGGTGGAAGGCGCCGGCAAGAAGTTGGACCTGTTGATCCTGCCCAAGGTGAAGGCGCCGCGTGACGTGTGGTTCTTCGAAACGCTGCTGGCGCAGCTCGAACGCAAGCTGCGGCTCGACAAGCGCATCGGTCTCGAGGTGCTCATCGAGGAGACCGAGGGACTCGCCCGGGTCGAGGAGATCGCCGCCTGCTCCCCTCGTCTCGAAGCGCTCATCCTCGGCTTCGGCGACCTCGCCGCCAGCCAGGGCGTGCGGCTCGGCGGTCTGGGCGCGGAGTACGAACGCTATCCGGGCGATCTGTGGCATCACGCGCGGGCGCGAATGATCGTCGCCTCCCGCGCCAGCGGCGTTGATCCGATCGACGGGCCGTTCGCCAACTTCCACGATCCCGACGGTTACCGCCGCGAAGCGGCGTGGGCGAGCATGCTCGGCTGCGTCGGCAAGTGGGCCATCCATCCGAGTCAGATCGAGCTGGCCAACGACGTCTTCGCCCCGACCGAGAAGGAGATCGCCACCGCGCGCGCCATGGTCGATGCCTATCGCGCGGCGGAGAGCGGCGGCGAGGGCGCCCAGGGGATGAGCGGGGTGCTGATCGACGCCGCGACGGCGAGGATCTTCGAAGCCGTCCTCGAGCGCGCCCGGCTGACCGGCCGCCTCTCGTGACCAATGACTCTTTTGGTGACACAGACTTCCAGCCTGTGGGACGTGACTCCGAAAGACGAAGCAGACAGGAGTAGGTCATGGAACCACATTACGAGCTGTGGATCGGCGGCAAGCCGTGTCCGCCCAACGCCGGGCGGTATTTCCCCTCGACGAACCCCGCCAACGGCGAAAGGCTGACCGAGATCGCTCTCGCCGACCGCGACGACGTGGCGGCAGCGGTGGCGGCGGCGAAGTCCGCCTTCCCGGACTGGCGCGATCGCAAGCCGATCGAGCGCGGGCGCGTTCTGCTCGAGATCGCGCGCACCATTCGCGCGCGGCAGGCCGAGCTCGCCGAGCTCGAGCAGCTCGAGGCCGGCAAGCCGGCGTACCACGCCCCGTTCGAGATCGAGCTGGCGGCGCAGTACTTCGAGTTCTACGGCGGTCTGGTGA
>CAZYMF010000268.1:0-5849 GCA_964648215.1 uncultured Binatia bacterium (SeqCode)
GCGTATCAAGCTGACCAACGCCACGCTCGTCGGTCGCTTCGAGAGGTTCCCAGCGCCAATTTTCCTGGTACCCTCGGCCCGGCCATGAAACAGCGCCGACTGCGGTACGAATCCGCGCGCGACGGCGCCCTGCGGGACTTCCTCTTCGACGAAGGCGTCGAGTTTCCGTGCGGCGGCACGTCGCTGTGCGGCGGCTGCAGGATCCGCGTGGCGTCGGGCGACGTGCCGGCGACCGCCGAGATGCGGGATGCGATCGCCGAGCGGGATCTCGCGGACGGGTGGAGATTGGCCTGCCGGGCCGAAGCGCGTGGCGTCGTCGAGCTGGAAGTGGCGCAGTGGTCGCAACAGATTCTCAGCGACGAGACCGCCGTGCCCTTCGAGCCGCGGCCGGGCTTCGGCGCGGTGGTGGACGTCGGCACGACCACGGTGGTGGCGCAGGGCGTGGACCTCGCGTCGGGCCAGGTGACCAAGGTGGTCACCGCGTTGAACGACCAGGCGCGCCACGGCGCCGACGTGATGACGCGCGTCGAGCACGATCTCCACCATCCCGGACAGCTCGGCGAGATGATTCGCGCGCAGGTGCGCGGCATGCTCGCACCGATGGGGGATCTTGCGGAGATCCTGCTGGTGGGCAACACGTGCATGCACCACCTGTTCTGCGACCTCGGCGTCGAGGCCCTGGCGGCCGTGCCGTTCCGCTCGCCGCATCTCGCGGCGCAGCGCCTGCCGGCGGCGGTCCTCGGCAGTCCGGCCTTGTTCCTCCCTTGCCCGGGCGGGTTCGTCGGCAGCGATCTCTTCGCCGGGCTGGTCGCCACGGGGCTGCTCGACTCCGCCGAGCTCGGCGCCTTGCTCGACCTGGGAACGAACGGAGAGATCGCCGTCGGCAATCGCGACGGCGTCGTCTGCGCCTCCACGGCGGCGGGCCCCGCCTTCGAGGGCGGCCGCATCCGGTGGGGCATCCGAGCCACGGACGGTGCGATCGACCGGGTCGAGTGTCGCGACGGCCGCCTGCACTGCCACGTGATCGGCGGCGTCGGCGCGCGCGGTCTGTGCGGCAGTGGCTTGGTGGATGCGGTCGCCGCGGCGCTCGACCTCGCCTGGATCCACCCTGGCGGCCGGCTGGCGAACGGCCGCAGCGACATCGAGCTCAGCGCGGACGTGCGGCTGACGCAACGGGACATTCGCGAGCTGCAGCTCGCCAAGGGAGCCGTGGCCGCGGGGCTGCACCTGCTGCTGAACGATCGGCCGCTGCGCGCCGACCGCATCTTCCTGGCGGGCGCGTTCGGCAACTACATTCGCGCCGAGAGCGCTCGCCGCATCGGGCTGCTGCCGGCCTGGGCGACCGCGCCGATCGCCGCCGGCAACACGGCGTTGCGTGGCGCCCGCATGCTCCTGCTCGCTCCGTCGCGCCGCGCCGCGATCCTCGAACGGCTCGCCGCCGTGCGCCACGTCGAGCTCGCCGGCGACCGCCGTTTTCAAGATCTGTTCGTCGAGCGCATGCAGCTGGGGGCAGTGACGAGCCCCTCCGGCCCGGCGCCCGGAGGATGACGGCGTTTCCGCCGTGTGGCGCGGCTCCGCGGCGTTTCTGCTTCTGCCTTTTTCCTTTCCGACTCTCCGACTTCCGCTCGCCCCCCGCGTAGCATCGCCGCGGCAGAACCGGTAAGCAACAAGAGATGCCTTCGTTCCCCATCGCCGTCGAGGGGAGGAACTGCTGGCGCCGGGCCGGTGCCGACCGCGTCGCCATCCTGGTCGACGCGGCCGCGTACTTCGCCGCCCTCGCCGCGGCCTTCGAGCGGGCGCAACGCTCCATCCTGATCGTCGGCTGGGACGTGCACAGCCGCCTCCGCTTGCTTCGCGATCCGGGGCCGCACGACCTGCCGGTGGAGTTGGGCGAGTTGCTGAACGCCCTGACCCGGCGCCGCCCCAAGCTGCACGTGAACGTCCTCGATTGGGACTTCGCCATGATCTACGCCCTCGACCGCGAGGCGTTGCCGGTGCTGCAGCTCGGCTGGCGCACGCATCGGCGCGTGCGCTTCCACCTCGACTCCGAGCATCCCATCGGCGGCTCGCAGCACCAGAAGATCGTCGTCGTCGACGACGCCCTCGCCTTCGTCGGCGGCATCGACCTGGCGGCCAATCGCTGGGACACGCCCGCGCACCGGCCCGACGATTCGCGGCGGGTGAACCCGCGCGGTCAGCCCTACTCGCCGTTTCACGACGTGCAGCTCGCCGTCGACGGCGAGGCCGCGGCCGCGCTCGGCGAGCTGGTGCGCGAGCGCTGGCGGCGCGCCACCGGCCGGCGCCTGCGCCCGCACGCGGCGACCGGCGATCCCTGGCCGCCGGCTCTCCTGCCGAGCTTCAAGAACGTCCGCGTCGCCATCGCCCGCACCGAGCCGGCCTGGCGCGGGCACGCCGAGGTCCAGGAAGTCGCGGCGCTGCATCGCGACGCCATCCGCGCCGCGCGGCGCTGGATCTACATCGAGAATCAGTATCTGACCGCGGCCGCCATCGCCGAGGCATTGGCCGAGAGCCTGCGCCGACCCGACGGGCCGGAAATCGTCGTCGTCCAGCCGCGCGAGTGCTCGGGGTGGCTCGAGGAGCTGACCATGGGGGTCCTGCGTGGTCGCCTCCTGCGGCGCTTGCGGCGAGACGATCATGGCCATCGCCTGCGCGTGCTCTACCCCGCCGCCCGCGACGGGACGCCGATCAACGTGCACGCCAAGGTGATGATCGTCGACGACAGCTTCCTGCGCGTCGGTTCGGCCAACCTCAACAACCGCTCGATGGGTCTGGACAGCGAGTGCGATCTCGCCGTCGAGTCCGATGACAACCCCGACACCACGGCCGCCATCGCCGGCTGCCGCAACCGCCTGCTCGCCGAGCACCTCGGCGTCGCCGCCGAAGACGTCGCCCGGACCCTGGCGGCAACCGGATCCCTGTTGGCGACGGTCGAGCGGCTGGGTCGCGACCGCGACCGGCTCGTGCCGCTCGCCGGCGAGGTCGAGCCCTGGGTGGACGAGCTGGTGCCCGAAAGTGCGCTCATCGATCCCGAGCGCCCCGTCGACGTCGACAAGCTGGTCGAGTACCTGGCGCCGGAAGACCTCGGTCGTTCGGCGCGCCGCCGTCTGACCGGCATCGGCCTGACGCTGCTCGCGCTCGTCCTTTTCGCCGCCGCCTGGCGCTGGACGCCTCTCTACACGTGGAGCGAGCCGGCGCACGCCGAGCACTGGCTGGCACCGTTGCGACACAGCGTGTTCGCGCCGCTGGTCGTCGTCGCCACGTTCACGGTCGGCAGCTTCCTGGTCATCCCGGTGACGATCCTGATCGTCCTCACCGCCACCGTCTTCGGCCCCTGGTGGGGCGCCGGCTACGCTCTGCTCGGGAGCATCACCAGCGCCAGCCTCAACTATCTGGTCGGGCGGATGCTGTGGCAGAGGACGATCGTCAGCCTCGCCGGCAGCCAGGTCTCCCGCATCAGCCGCGCCCTCGCCCACCGCGGCCTCCTGGCCATGGTTGCCGTTCGCATGCTGCCGGTGGCGCCCTTCACCGTCGTCAACCTCGTCGCCGGCTCCTCGCACATCCGCTACCGCGACTTCGCACTCGGCACGTTGCTGGGCATGACCCCCGGGATCCTCGCCCTGGCCATCTTCTCCGGCCAGGCCATCGCCGCGATCCGCTCGCCGAACGAGGAGACCATCGCCGTCGCCGTGATCGTGCTCGTCCTCTTCCTGCTCGCCGGGTGGGGGTTACGGCGACTCCTGCGACCGAGCGGCGGCGCCCGGGACAAAGCGGGATGACCCGCGCCTGTCCCCACCTGATCGTCGCCTCCTACAACATCCACCGCTGCGTCGGCCGCGACGGCCGCAGCGATCCGGAACGCATCGCGGCGACGATTCGCGAGATCGCCGCCGACATCGTCGGCCTGCAGGAGGTCGACTCGCACGCCGAGGGTCTCGCCGGAGTCGATCAGCTCGCCTCTCTCGAGCACGAGACCGGCATGCACGCGGTCGCCGGGCCGGCCCTGATCCACCACGACCGCGGCTACGGCAACGCGATTCTCAGCCGCTGGCCAGTCGGCAACGTCCGCCGTTTCGATCTCAGCGTTGCCGGGGGGGAGCCGCGTGCCGCGCTCGACGCCGAGGTCGTTGTCGACGCCGCGACTGTGCGCGTCGTGGTCACTCATCTCGGCCTGCGCTGGCGCGAGCGCCGGTGTCAGAGCAGGCGGCTGCTTCGTCTGATCGCGGCGCACGAGCGCGAGCCGCTCGTCCTGATCGGCGACTTCAACGAATGGATGCCCGGTAGCCCCTCGCTGCGCCGGATCGAGTCCGCCCTCGGTCGTCCGCATGCCACCCGCACCTTTCCCGCCCGCCGTCCCCTGCTCGCGCTCGACCGCGTGTGGGTAAAGCCGGCCGAGCGGCTCGAACGATCGTGGGCCCACCGCAGCGCGCTCGCCCGCGTTGCCTCGGACCATTTGCCGCTGGTGGCGAGGGTGGCTTTGGGCGATATCGCAGGCGATCAATTCTGATGTGACAAAACGACTACCGCGGACTACGCCGATTACGCGGATTTCCCAAGCCCGCCACGGCACGCGACACCCCGCGCGGTCACTTCAGGTCGTGCAATGAGGAGAAGTTGCGAGCTACAGACGATGATCTTCGGGCCTGGCAGCCATCCGCGCAATCCGTGTAGTCCGCGGTGGTCGTTTGCCTTTTCACATCAGGGTTGGGGGACGGGCCTCGGACCTGCGCTTTCTCTCCACCACCGTCACCGCTACCATACGGGCAATGGCGGTGGCCGAGGAGGCGGGGAAGAAGCGGCGGCCGCGCCGGCGGCGACGGCGGCACGATACCGGGTGGCGGCGCTGGCTGTGGCTCGGGCTCGAGACGGCGGCGTTGCTCGGCGCGGCGCTGGTGGCGGTGATCCTGGTGCTCGGCTACGCCAGCGACTGGTTCGCCGGCGCCGGCCTGTGGTCGCATCTGCTGCCGTTTGCGGTCTCCGTGCTGGCGCTGGGCGTGGCGCTGGCGGTGCTGCTGCGCCTCTGGCTGCTCGGCCGCAGTTGGCTGGCGCCACGGTTGTCGCTGGCGCCGGCGCTGCTGGCATTGGCAGCGGCGGCCGCGGCTGGATGGCTGGCGACGCGGCCGACCTTTCACCACGAGGTCGCCAATCTGCGCACGCTCGTCGGCGGCACGGAGGAGGCCGAGCGGCAGGCAATCGCGCATCAGGTCTACGCCGCCTACCGGCGCTCGGACCTCGACGACACGTTGCGCATCCTGGAGCGCTCGCGGGTCTACGAGCCCACGGTACGCGAGGCCGCGGCGGCTTTCGGCGTCGATCCCGGGGTGTTGATGGGGATGGCGGCGGCGGAGTCGTCCTTCTATCCGCGCGAGAGCAGCGACGGCGGCCACGGGCTGTTCCAGCTCACGGCGGTGCCCAAGGCGGCCGAAGCCGAGGCCCGGCGCAAGCTCGGGGTGCGGGAGCTCGACGTGCTCAACCAGCGCCACAACGCCTTCGTGGCGGCGGCGACGTTGCATCGCTATCTCGGCGAGATGGGCGGGGACCTCTTCCTCGGTCTGCTCGCCTACAACATCGGCCCCCGCAACGGCGGCCTGCGCTCGATCATGAAGCAGTACGGCGCTCGCGACTTCGTCACCATCCAACCCTACCTGCAGCACCTGCCGCGCGATTATCCCATTCGCGTTCTCGCCGACGCCCTCGCCTACCGCGTCTGGCATCTCGAAGGCCGCCTGCCGCGCTACCAGGACGGCAGCAACGCCGCCCACATCCAGGAGATCGGTATCCCCGGCCTGCAGCCGGAGCCATCGGCGCGCTTGACGGCGGACGCCGGTTGA
>CAZYMF010000269.1:0-5824 GCA_964648215.1 uncultured Binatia bacterium (SeqCode)
TGCTGCGCGGCGTCGCCATGCAGTGGATGGCCGACCGCGGCTGCTTCGACATCGATGCCGTGCGCCGGAGCTTGAAGGAGGGGCTGCGCCGCAATCTGGCGGCGTGAACGAGGCGACCTATGGCGGACGGCGAAACAGCGAGCGCGACCCGGGCGCTGGTCGCGGCGGCCCGCGGCCTCCGCTACGACGACCTCCCCGAGGAGGCTCGCGAGGTCGCCCGCCACTGCCTGCTCGATTTCCTCGGCACCGCCCTGGCGGGATCGCGCGAGCCGCTCACCGACATCCTGGTCGAGCAGATCGTGCGCGGCGAAGGCGCGACCGAGACCGGGTTGATCGGCCGGCGCGAGCGCGCGACCCGGCTCACCGCCGCCCTGGTGAACGGCGCCGCCGGACACGCGCTCGACTTCGACGACACCCACACGACCATGAGCGGCCACCCCAGCGTTCCCGTCTTGCCCGCGCTGCTGGCGCTCGGCGAGACGGAAGGCGCGGACGGGCGCAGGCTGCTCGCGGCTCTCGTGGCCGGCATCGAGCTGGAGTGCCGCCTGGGCGCGCTGCTCGGCCTCGGCCACTACGCCGCCGGCTTCCACGCCACCGGAACGGTCGGCACCTTCGGCGCGGCCGCCGCCTGCGCCCACCTGCTCGGGCTCGACGAGGACGGTTGGTTGAACGCGCTCGGGCTGGCCGGCACGCAAGCGGCCGGGCTCAAGTCCGGTTTCGGCACGATGGCGAAACCGCTGCACGCCGGGCGCGCCGCCTCCGCCGGCCTGCTCTCCGCGTTGCTCGCCCGCGGCGGGTTCACCGCGCAACCGGCGATTCTCGAGGTGGCCCAGGGCTTCGCCGCGACTCACGCCGGCGCCGAGCCGTCGACGGCGACTCTGGAACGCTACGCCGGCCGCTTCCTGATCCGCGAGACCTTGTTCAAGTATCACGCCGCCTGTTACCTGACCCACGCGGCGATCGAAGCGGCCGCGCAGCTCCGCGAGGGTCGGGAATTCGATCTCGCCAAGGTCAGCGGCGTCGAGGTGCACGTCTCGCCCGCGCTGCTCGGCGTCTGCAACATCGAGAGCCCGACGACGGGCCTCGAGGGCAAGTTCAGCCTGCGCGCCACGACGGCGTTGGCATTGCTGGGGGAGGACACCACCGACCTGGCGACGTTCAGCGATGCCAGGATGATCGAGCCTCGCCTGACGGCGCTGCGCGACGTCGTGCACGTGATACCCACCGGCGACCTGCCACCGACGCAGGCGCGCGTCGTGGTCCAGGCGGAGCAGGACAGGGTCGAGGCCACGGCCGACACCGGGCTGCCGGCGACGGATCTCGACCGGCAGCGCGGGCAGCTGCGCCGCAAGTTTCTCGGCCTCGCCACGCCGGTGCTGGGCGCGCGACAGGCCGCACGCCTCGCCGACGCGGCGCTATCGGCGCAGGAGGTCGCCTCGATCGCGGACCTCGTGCATCTCGCGCGCCCGCAGTGAGCCGATCGGGAGGTGTCTGGATGCTTCGCTGGAAAATCGGTCATGTCAGCGTGACTCGGGTGGTGGACGACGTGATCAGCTCCATCGGGGAACTGCTGCTGCCGCAAGCGACACCGGAGATCCTGCGGCCGATCCCGTGGATGTCGCCGTTTCTCGACGGCGAGGGCCGGCTGACGCTCAGCATTCACACCCTCGTCGTCGAATCGTGTGGCCGGCGCATTCTCGTCGACACCTGTCTCGGCAACGACAAGGAGCGGCCGATCGTGCCGGAGTGGCACCTGCGCTCGACGTCGTTTCTGTCCGACCTGGCGGCGGCCGGGGCGGCGCGCGAGTCCATCGACCTGGTGCTCTGCACGCATTTGCATCTCGATCACGTCGGCTGGAACACGATGCGCGCCGCCGACCGCTGGGTGCCGACCTTCCCCAACGCGCGCTATCTGTTCGCGCGCAAGGAGTGGGATTTTTGGAAAGACCAGCCCGAGGAGTTCGGTCCGGTGATCACCGACTCGGTGCGTCCCATCGTCGACGCCGGTCTGGCCGACCTGGTGGAGACGGACCACGCGCTGACCGACGAGGTCCGGCTCGAGCCGACGCCGGGCCACACGCCCGGGCACGTCAGCGTCCGCATCAAATCGGCCGGCGAGGAGGCCGTGATCACCGGCGACATGATGCACCACCCCTGCCAGATCGCGCACCCGGAGTGGTCGACCGTGCTCGACCACAACGCCGACGACAGCCAGAGAACGCGCCGCGATTTTCTGGCGCGCTGCGCGCAGGCGCCGGTGCTGGTGATCGGGACGCACTTCGCGACACCGACGGCAGGCCGCATCGTCCGCGACGGCGACGCCTATCGGCTCGACTACTGATCTTCATGCGCCCTTGCATCACCAACCAGCGCAATCTCTCCTCTCCCTCCGGGAGAGGATGAAGGTGAGGGGATGAAACACTCTTCAACCACTTGTTCTAGGAACATGACGTCGCAGCGAGGCGCCCGTCGACGATCGCGACCATTCATTCCATCCCCTCACCTGACCTCTCCCGGAGGGAGAGGAACCCAGAAGGATCGACGACTCGGGGCAAAGGCCTCGCCGCAAGACGGTGGGGCGAAGGCGACGCGAGAGGACGAACCATGAACAGCGACAGAAAGACGCGGGTCCTGATCGCCAAACCCGGCCTGGACGGCCACGACCGCGGCGCGCGCGTGGTGGCGTACGGCCTGCGCGACGCCGGGTTCGAGGTGATCTACACCGGCCTGCGGCAGACGCCGGAGCAGATCGCGACGGCCGCCGTGCAGGAGGACGTCGACGTGATCGGCCTCTCCGTCCTCTCGGGCGCCCACCTGGCGCTGACGCGCAAGGTGATCGACAGGCTGCGCGAGCAGGACGCGGCGGACATCCCGCTTCTGGTCGGAGGGTTGATCCCCGAGGCCGACAAGCCGGCGCTCAAGGAGATGGGAGTGGCCGAGGTGTTCACCGCCGGAACGCCGATCTCCGCGATCGCGTCGTTCATCGAGGAGCACGTGGCAAACGCGTAGCGTGGCAGGAGGCATCATGAAGGAAACGCACGACGACATCGAACGTATCGCCGAGGCAGAGGAGCATTGGCGGCAGGACGTTCTCGAGCCGCGGGTGAAGCGCTTCAATCTCGAAAAGAGCCCAACCCGCTTCTACACGCCCACGGCGACGCCTCGCTTCGACTTTCTCGAGCAGGTGGGCTTTCCCGGCCAGTACCCCTTCACCGCCGGCAACCAGCCCTTCGACTTCTGGCGGGCGTACGCCGAGGCCGGGGCGCGGATGGGCATGCGTCCGGAATCGGGCGGCGGCGGCGCGGCCGGCCGCTACAGCGGCTACGGCACGGCGGAGGACTACCGCGACTACCTGCGCCGCATGCAATCCCTCGGCAGCCGCGGCGGCCCCAACATCGCCTTCGATCTGGTCACCCAGTGCGGCTACGACTCCGACAGCCCCTACGCCGCCGGCGAGGTCGGCCGCGTGGGCGTGGCGATCGACTCCTTCCGCGACTTCGAGGTGATCTACGAGGCCTTCACCGGCGACCGCGACATCGACAAGGTCCCCTCCAACTTCACCATCAACGCGCCCGCGGCGGTGATCATCGCGATGTACGCGGCGCTGGCCGAGAAGCGCGGCATTCCCCTGGAGAAGCTGCGCGGCACGCCGCAGAACGACATCCTGAAGGAGTTCATCGCCCGCGGCACCTACATCTACCCGCCGCGGCCGTCGATGCGGCTGTTCCGCGACACCCTGGTCTTCTGCCGCCGCCACCTCCCCAAGCTCAACGTCACCAGCATCGGCGGCTACCACATCCGCGAGGCCGGGGCGACGCGCATCCAGGATCTCGCTTTCTCCCTCGCCAACGGCTGCGCCTATCTGCAAGCGGGAGTCGATGCCGGCCTCGAGATTGACGACTTCGCGCCGATGTTCACCTTCAACGCCTTCGGCGGCAGCATGGAGATCTACCACGAGATCGCCTTCCAGCGCGCGGCGCGGCGGATGTGGGCGCGGCTGGTCAAGGAGCGCTTCGGCGCCAAGGACCCGCGCGGCATGATGATCCGGCAGCCGATCACGGCGCACGTCGGCTGCACCAGCACGACGCTGCAGCGGCCGCTCAACAATCTCGCCCGCGCCGTCGTCGGCGGCATCGCCGCCGGCATGTGCGGCGGCCTGCCCGCGGCCTATCCGCCCTTCGACGAGCCGCTCGGCCTCGGCCACAGCCTCGAGTCCATCCAGCTCCAGATGGACGCCACCCGCATCCTGATCTTCGAGGCGAAGGTGGCCGACGTCGTCGACCCGTGGGCGGGCTCCTACTTCATGGAGTCGCTGACCGACGAGACCGAGGCCGCCGCGCAGGCGGAGCTCGACAAGATCGACGGCATGGGCGGCGCCGTCGCCGCCATCGAGAACGGGTACATGCCGCGTGCCGTCGCGAAAAGCGCCTACGAGCGGCAGAAGCGTATCGAGAGCCAGGAAGAGTTCATGGTCGGGGTGAACTGCTTCAACGGCGACAACGAGATCGACGTTCCCGTGCAACGCGTCGTCGACGAGCTCTACGATGCCCGGCAGATGGCCAGCGCGGAGGAGCGGCAGCTCGCCAAGCTCGCCGCCTTGCGGCGCGAGCGCGACGGCAAGGCGGCGAGCCACGCCCTCGCGGGATTGGAGGCGCGCGCCCGGGACGAGAGCGCCAATGTGATGCCCGACCTGATCGAGTGCGTGAAGAGCGAGGCGACGCTGCAGGAGATCTGCGACGTCCTGCGCGGCGTCTTCGGCGAGGCCGAGCCGGTGAAGATCTGAAGACGAGGTCGCGGCGATCATGACGGCGCGCTCCTGGGACGATCTGGTGGCCGGTGCGCGCCGGGGGCAACCCCGGCCGCTGGCGCGTCTGATCAGCCGCGTCGAGAACCGCGAGCCGGGCTGGCGAGAAGCAATGAGAGCGCTCTTTCCGCACGCCGGCGGCGCCCGAATCGTCGGCATCACCGGGCCTCCGGGCGCCGGGAAGAGCTCCCTCACCAGCGGCATCACGGCGCGCCTGGTCGAGCGCGGCCACCGCGTCGGCATCATCGCCGTCGATCCGACCAGCCCGTTCTCCGGCGGCGCTCTGCTCGGCGATCGCCTGCGCATGCGCGAGGTCGCCACCACGCCCGGCGTGTTCATCCGTTCGATGGCCACCCGCGGGACGTTGGGCGGCCTCTGCCAGGGCGCGCGTGACGTCGCCCGTATCCTGGCGGCCGCCGGTCACGACATCATCCTGCTCGAGACCGTCGGCGTCGGACAGGACGAGATCGAGGTGGTCAAGGCGGCGGATCTGGTCGTTGTCGTGTGCGTACCCGGGCAGGGCGACGGCGTGCAGACGTTGAAGGCGGGAATCATGGAGATCGCCGACCTCTTCGTCGTCAACAAGGCCGATCGCGAGGGCGCCGACGTGCTCGTCGCCGACATCCGCTCGATGCAGGCACTGACCACCGACGGCGACGGCACGACTGCGCCCGTGCTCGAGACCTGCGCTCTCAGCGGCCAGGGTGTGGAGGCACTCGTGCAGGCGATGCTGGCACCGGCGGCGGCTGCCCGTCGCGGCGGCGAGCGCGACCAGATACGCGTGCGAGAAGAGATCCTCACGCTGCTCGAGCGCGGGATCGCGCGACTGGTTCGCCGGCGCTGGGGCAACGACGCAGAGCTCGACAACGCCGTCGAGCGCGTGCGCCGCGGAGAGATCGACCCGTACTCGGCGGCGCAGTCGATACTCGACGCGATGCAAGTGAGCTAAGGAGGCTTCTGCTGAGTTCGCGCCCTTCGAGACGGCCGCTGAGGAAACGCGGCCTCCACAGGGCGAACGGT
>CAZYMF010000270.1:0-5814 GCA_964648215.1 uncultured Binatia bacterium (SeqCode)
TGCCCGTGCCGGAAAGGCCGAAGAAGACCGCCGACTCGCCGTTGTCGCCGACGTTGGCCGAGCTGTGCATGGAGAGAATCCCCTCCTGCGGCAGCACGTAGTTCATGATGGTGAACACCGACTTCTTGATCTCCCCGGCGTAGGCGGTGCCGCCGATCAGGACCAGACGGCGGCCGAAGTGCAGCAGCACGAAGGCCTCGGAGCGCGTTCCGTCCGCACTGGGATCGGCGTGGAAGTGGGGGGCGTGAATGATGGTGAAATCGGGGGCGATGCCGGGAAGGTCCTCGAGCGGCGGCCGGATGAACATGTTGCGCGCGAACAGGCTGTGCCAGGCCGTCTCGGTGATCACGCGCACGTTGCGCCGGTACTTGGGATCGGCGCCGACGTAGCAGTCCTGGACGAAGACGTCGCCGCCCTGCAGGTAGGCGAGCAGACGGCGGTACATGGTGTCGAAGTGAGCTTCGTCGAACCCCTGGTTGATCGGGCCCCACCAGATCTTGCCGTCGCTCGACGGCTCCTTGACGATGAACCGATCCTTCGGCGTGCGTCCCGTATGATGTCCGGTGCGAACCACCAGCGATCCGAGGTGCGCGACCGACGCCTCGCGGCGGCGGATGGCCTGCTCGTAGAGCGCCGGCGTCGGCAGGTTCCAGTACGCCGTGTCGACGTTGTGGATGCCGTACTGCTCCAACCCGTGTTGACTGATGGCTCGTCCAACTTGCTGCATCTTCATCCCTCGATTTTTTCCGTATTCTTCATCGTCGGCGCCCCTTGCTTTCGCGTCACCAGGCCGGCGCCGTGCGCCTCAGAAGGGGCCAAGATTGTATAGAATTACCAGCGAAATCGCCGCAATGCCAGCGAGCCCGCGTCCGCCATTCAGCTAATGCCTCGGATTAGCGGGGGTGGGGAGGCGCGCGGCCGCCTCCTCTCGAGGTGTGTCCGGGGAGTGCATTGCCCGGGGTCCGCCCGCGGGTGTACGGTGCCGCGCACGGAGTCGGCCCCATCGGCCGGCGCCCGCCGCCATCGATGACCCGACGCACCGTACCGCTGGCTCGCCTGCACGGATTGCTCGGCACCGAGCGCGGGCTCAGCGATGCCGAGGCGCGCGAGCGCCTTGCCCACTACGGGCCCAACGACATCGTCGAGGTGGCGGGAACACCGTGGTGGGACCTCGTCCGCGACACCGCGCGCGATCCGATGATCTGGTTCCTCCTCGCCACCGGCGCACTCTACGGCGCGCTGGGCGAGCTGGCCGAGACCATCACCTTACTGGTCGCCGCCGTCCCCTTGATCGGCATGGATGCCTTCCTGCACCGCCGCACCCGCGCCTCGACCGAGGGGTTGAGCAGCCGCCTGGCCGAGAGGGCCACCGTGCTGCGCGACGGGGCACCCGTGGCGACCGCGGCCACCGCCGTCGTGCCGGGGGACCTCGCTCTGGTCGGTCCCGGCGAGCCGTTCCCCGCCGACGGCCTCATCGTCGCGGCGGGCGAGGTGCAGGTCGACGAGTCGGCGCTCACCGGCGAGGCCTACCCCATCCGCAAGCAGCCTCTGCGCGACCTCCCCGCCGAGGGGCCCGAGCCGTCGATCGAGGGCGAGCACTGGGGCTTCGCCGGCACGCGTGTGTTGACCGGCCAGGCCACGCTCCGGGTCGCCTTCACCGGCGGCGAGACGCTCTACGGCGAGATCGTTCGCTCCGCCAGCAGCGGCGTACACGCGCGCACGCCGCTGCAGAGCGCGATCGCCGGCCTGGTGTCGGTGCTGATCGCGGCGGCGTCGGTGATCTGCCTGATCCTGGCCTACGTGCGCTTGCGCGACGGCTACGGCTGGGTCGATGCCCTGGTGAGCGCGCTGACGCTGGCCATCGCCGCCCTGCCCGAGGAGTTTCCGGTCGTCTTCACCTTCTTTCTCGGCGTCGGCGTCTACCGCCTCGCCCAGCGTCAGGCGCTGGTGCGCCGCGCCGTCTCGGTCGAGAACGTCGGGCGCGTCTCGTGCATCTGCTCCGACAAGACCGGCACCATCACCGAGGGACGTCTGCACCTCACCCACCTCCTCCCCGTCGGCGAGCTGTCCGAGGATCAGCTGCTCTCTCTCGCCACCATCGCCGCCCGGCGCGACAGCAACGATCCGCTCGACACGGCGATCTGGCACGAGATCGGGCGGCGCCGGCTTGCGGCGCCGCCGCCGGAGCCGATCGAGACCTTCCCCTTCACCGAGGACACCCGGCGAGAGACGGCGATCGTGCGCGAGCACGACGGCGCGGTCGCCGCGGACGAGAGAGTGATCGCCGTCACCAAGGGTTCCCCGGAGGTCATCCTGCCGATGGCGCCGCTCGACGACGCGACCCGCGCGCTGTGGACCGGGCGCACGGAGACGCTCGCCGCCGAAGGGCACAAGGTCATCGCTTGCGCCTGGCGCCGGCTCGATCGGGAGAGCTGGACGGGCGTCGAGCCGGAGCACGGCTATCGTCTCGCCGGGTTGCTGGCGTTCGAGGATCCGGTGCGCGAGGGTGTGGGACACGCGATCGCCGCGTGTCACGAGGCCGGCATTCATACCATCATGGTGACCGGCGACCACCCGATCACCGCCCGCGCGGTGGCCCGCGAGATCGGCCTCGGCGGCGAGGCGCCGGTGGTCATCTCCGCCGAGGACATGGAGCAGCGGCTGGCCGACGGCGAAGGCTCTTCGCTGTTGGCGGTCGACGTCATCGCCCGCGCGGTGCCGTTGCAGAAGCTGGCGCTCGTACGGGCGCTGCAGGAGAGCGGCGAGATCGTCGCCGTGACCGGGGACGGCGTCAACGACGTGCCCGCCCTGCAAGCCGCCGACATCGGCATCGCCATGGGCGAGCGCGGCACGCGCAGCGCGCGCGAGGTGGCCGCCATCGTGTTGCTCGACGACAACTTCCGCACCATCGTCGGCGCCATCGCCGAGGGGCGCCAGCTCTTCCGCAACCTGCAGCTCAGCTTCCAGTACCTGCTGATGATCCACATCCCGCTCGTCATCACCGCGGCGTTGATCCCCATGGCGGGCTATCCGGTGCTGTACCTGCCGATCCACATCGTCTGGTACGAGATGATCGTGCACCCGACGATGCTGCTGGTCTTCCAAGGCCTGCCGCCGGCGGCGGCGCTGGCGCAATCGCGTCCGCGGCGCGCGGCAAGGTTCTTCGGCCGCCGCGACTGGTGGCTGATCGGCATCGTCGGCGGGCTGATCACTCTGCTGGTGGTGGCCGGCTACCTGCGCAGCCTCGGATCCGGCCTGGACGTCGAGCACGCCCGCGCCATGGCGCTGGCGGCGCTGACGGTCTCCAGCGCCATGCTGACGGCTTGTCTGAGCCGGCTGCGCACCACGATGGCGTGGCTCATCGCTGGCGGCACCATCGCTCTGTCGCTGGTGCTGATCCAGATTCCCGCGCTGTCCGATCTGCTGCACCTGCAACCCCTGCACGGGGACGACTGGCTGGCCGCCGTTGCCGGCAGCGCGGTCGCCGTCGCCGTGCCGCTGCTGCTCGGGTCGGCGCGGTCCGGCGATCGATCGCGGCGAGCACCCGCGACGGTGTAGGTCTCGTGTCTTCCAAGGTTGGGACAGAAGCGTGTAAATTCGTCATGGCGAGAAGCGACGAAGCAATCTCGCCGTTGGTTGCACAAACCCTTCGCCGCGGCCGCCGTGGCGCGAAGGGAGATCGCTTCGCCTGCGGCGCGCAATGACCCGAGGGAGGAGGCTCAGAATGACCGAGGATCGGCTTTCGCGCGCGCCGGCGCTACGGTTGCACGTGTTCGCTGACAGCCGGCGCTTCGGTCGTGATCTCGCCCGCGAGACCGGCGTGCCGTCGGCCGGCGTCGACGTGCACCGCTTCCCCGACGGCGAGAGCCTGGTGCGAATCGAGCCCCCGGCCGGGCACCACGCGGTGGTGGTCCGCTCGCTGCACGATCCCAACGGCAAGCTGGTCGAGACGGTGCTGGCCGCCGATGCTCTGCGGCGGGCCGGCGCCCGGCGAGTGACTCTGATCGCGCCGTACCTGCCCTACATGCGGCAGGACAAGGTGTTCCATCCCGGCGAGTCGGTCTCGCAGCGGGTCATCGGCGATTGGCTCCGCCGCAGCTTCGATCGCGTGCTGACTCTCGAAGCCCACCTCCATCGGGTGCATCGGCTGGCGGAAGTCATGGGCCGCGCCTCGCGTTCGCTCTCGGCGGCGCCGCCGGTTGCCGCGTGGCTCCGCGGCGGCACCCGAGACGCCGGCGACTGTCTGGTGGTCGGGCCGGATGCCGAGTCGGCGCCGTGGGTGCGGGCGATCGCGCGCGGCGCCGGCGCCCGCTGGGTCGTCGGCCGCAAGCAACGCCTCGCCGATCGCTCGGTACGTCTCGATCTACCGCCGCTGCCGCCCTGCCGCCGCGCGCTGATCGTCGACGACATCGCCAGCAGCGGCGCCACGCTGGCGGCGGCGGCGCGGGCGCTGCGCCGGCGCGACGTCGGCGTCGTGGACGCGCTGGTCGTCCACGCCATCTTCGCCGCCGGCGCGCTGGCGCAGATTCGCGCCGCCGGCGTGCGGCGGGTCGTCTCGTGCGATACCGTTCCGCATGCGACCAACCGGATCGCCACGGCGGCGATCTTCGCACCGCTACTGCTCCGGCGCAGCCGGTGCTGAGGGACGGCGTTCTCGCCGCGCGAGCTCGCTACGGCGACTCCGTGCGCAAGGAGGCGCGGTCGGTTAAGAAGGAAGATGGCAACGGCGAGGTGGACCGATGTTCCGACTCAAAGAGCTGCAGATCGACACGCTGAGCGAGCACGTCGTCTTCATCCACGAGTCGGCGGTGCGCGCGGGCAATCTCGGCTTCCGCCCGCTCGACCGCGTCTACGTGGTCGGCGCGCATCCCGAGACCGGCGTCCAGCACGAGGTGGCCGGGATTCTCAACTTCTGCCGCAACACGCTGCTGGCTCCCGACGAGATCGGTCTGTCGGAGCTGACCTTCCGTGACCTCGGCCTGCCCGACGGCGCCAGCGTCCAGGCCACCATCGCCCCGGCGCCCAAGAGCGTCGATCTGGTGCGCGACCGATTGCAGGGCCATCGCCTCGACCGCGCGGCGTTCGACGCGATTCTCGCCGACGTGGTCCGCCACCGCTACTCGAAGATCGAGCTGTCGATGTTCGTGCTCGCCTGCGCGCTGCAGAAGCTCGACCTCCAGGAGATCGTCGACCTGACGCGGGCGATGATCGCCGCCGGCACCAGCCTCGACTTCGGCGCCGGCCCGATCGCCGACAAGCACTGCATCGGCGGCATCCCGGGCAACCGCACCACCATGGTCGTGGTTCCCATCCTCGCCGCGCTCGGCATGACGGTGCCGAAGACCTCGTCGCGTGCGATCACCAGCCCGGCCGGCACCGCCGACACCATGGGCGTGCTGGCCGAGGTGGCGCTACCGCCCGAGCGCCTCCACCAGGTGGTCGAGCGAGCCGGCGCCTGCATCGCCTGGGGCGGCGCGCTGCAGCTCGCCCCCGCCGACGACATTCTGATCACCGTCGAGCGGCCGATGGAGATCGACACCGAGGTGCAGATGGTGGCCTCGATTCTGTCGAAGAAGAAGACGGCGGGCGCCACCCATGCCCTGATCGACATTCCCGTGGGTCGTACCGCCAAGGTGCGCACGTTCGCCGCCGCCGAGAAGCTCGGCGAGCTGTTCCGCGCCGTGGCCGCGGAGATCGACCTGCGGTTGGAGGTCGTCTGCACCGAAGCGCACGGGCCCATCGGCTGGGGCGTCGGCCCGCGTCTGGAGGCGCTCGACGTTCTCGCCGTGCTGCGACGCGAGCGCGAGGCGCCGC
>CAZYMF010000271.1:0-5786 GCA_964648215.1 uncultured Binatia bacterium (SeqCode)
GCAGGACATCGTGCTCGGTCTCTACTACATGACGCGCGAGCGCCCCACGGCCAAGGGCGCCGGGAAGCGCTTTTCCGGCTTCGAAGAAGTGCGCATCGCCTACGATCAAGGCGAGGTCGAGTTGCAGGCGCCGGTCAGCGTGCGCTTCAACGGGGAGCGCATCGAGAGCACTGTCGGTCGCGTTCTGTTGTACGAGATCGTGCCCGCGGAGATCCCCTTCTCCACGGTCAACTGCGTGATGAAGAAGAAGGAGCTGGGGGGCTTGATCGACCTCGCCTATCGCCACTCCGGCAACAAGGCCACGGTCATTTTCGCCGACAAGTTGAAAGACCTCGGCTACCAGTGTGCGACTCGCGCCGGCATCTCGATCGGCATCGGGGACATGGTGATCCCGAAGCAGAAGTCCAAGCTGCTCGATGAGGCCCACGCCGAGGTGCTCGCGATCGAAGATCAATACAACAAAGGCCTGATCACCCAGGGCGAGCGCTACAATAAGGTCGTCGACATCTGGGCCGAGGTGACGGACCGAATCGCCGACGAGATGATGCGCGAGCTCGGCACCGACACGGTTACCGATGAGAAGGGGCAGCGGCGAAGCGTTGCCAGCTTCAATCCCATCTTCATGATGGCCGACTCCGGCGCCCGTGGCAGTGCGCAGCAGATCCGGCAGCTGGCCGGCATGCGCGGCCTGATGGCCAAGCCGTCGGGCGAGATCATCGAGACCCCGATCACCGCCAACTTCCGTGAAGGCTTGACCGTGTTGCAGTACTTCATCTCGACGCACGGTGCCCGCAAGGGCTTGGCCGACACGGCCCTGAAGACCGCGAATTCCGGCTATCTCACCCGGCGGCTGGTCGACGTGGCGCAGGACTCGATCATCACCGAGGAGGATTGCGGCAGCATCGACGGCATCGAGATGGCGCCTTTGGTGGAGGGCGGCGAGATCATCGAAGGTCTGGGGGACCGCGTTCTCGGACGTGTGGCCTTGGAGGACATTCGGGACCCGTTTTCCAACGACCTGCTGGTTCGTGCCAACCAGGAGATCGACGAGTCCCTGGTGACGGCGATCGAGGACTCCGGTCTCGAGCGGGTGAAGATCCGTTCGGTGCTGACCTGCCAGTCCCGGCGAGGTGTCTGCATCCGCTGCTACGGTCGCGACCTGGCGCGCGGCCACATGGTCAACCTCGGGGAGGCGATCGGTGTTATTGCCGCCCAGTCCATCGGTGAGCCTGGCACGCAGTTGACTATGCGGACCTTCCACATCGGCGGCACCGCCAGCCGTCGGGCGGAGCAAACGACGCTGGAGGCCCGTAACGAGGGTCTGGTGAAGTTCATCAACCTGGTCACCGTCACCGATCGCGACGGCGATCTGGTGGTGATGAACCGCAACGGCGAGATCGCGATCGTCGAGGTCCCCGAGCCCGGCCGCGAGCGCGAGCGCGAGCGCTACCGGATCGTGTACGGCGCCAAGCTCAAGAAGAAGGATGGTGCGCGGGTGAAGGCGGGCGACCTTCTGGCCGAGTGGGATCCGTATACCCTGCCGATCCTCACCGAGGTCAGCGGCGCGGTCAAGTTCGGCGACCTCATCGACGGTGTCACGATGGAAGAGCGGGTCGACGAGCGAACCGGTCTGTCCACCAAGGTCATCATCGACTGTAAGGATCTCGACAAACGTCCGCGCGTTTCGATCAAGGACGACCATGGGCACACCGCGAAGCTACCCGGCTCCGAAGCCTTTGCCCGCTATCAGCTTCCCGTCGGTGCCCACGTGCACGTGGCGGAGGGCCAGCCGGTGTCCGCTGGGGATGTCATCGCCAAGATGCCCCGCGAGACGACCAAGACCAAAGACATCACCGGTGGTCTGCCGCGCGTCGCCGAGCTCTTCGAAGCCCGCAAGCCGAAGGAGTTCGCCGTCATCAGCGAGATCGACGGTACGGTGTCCTTCGGCAAGGACACCAAGGGCAAGCGCAAGGTGGTCGTGACGCCCGAGGTGGGCGAGCCGCGCGAGTACCTGATTCCGAAGGGGAAACACATCAGCGTGCACGAGGGCGACCAGGTGCGCGCGGGCGAGCCGTTGATGGATGGCTCGTCGAACCCGCACGATATCCTGACGATTCTCGGCGAGAAGGCGCTGGCCAAGTACCTGGTCGACGAGGTGCAGGAGATCTACCGCCTGCAGGGCGTGCGCATCAACGACAAGCACATCGAGGTGATCGTCCGCCAGATGCTGCGGCGGGTTCGCATCAAGGAGGTCGGGGACAGCGAGTTCCTCGTCGGCGATCAAGTCGAAAAGTGGCGTTTCGAGGAAGAGAACGGCAAGGTAATGTCCACCGGCGGAGAGCCGGCGATCGCCGAGCCGCTCCTGCTCGGAATCACCAAGGCCAGCCTGTCCACGGAAAGCTTCATCTCGGCCGCGTCGTTCCAGGAGACGACCAAGGTGCTCACCGAGGCGGCCATCAACGGCAAGGTCGATCACCTGGTCGGGCTCAAGGAAAACGTGATCATGGGCCGTCTCATACCCGCTGGCACGGGCGTTGCCGCCTATGCCCGCATGGAGCTGGTTGCCGAGCAGCCCGAGGGCGCCGGCGAGGAAGAGCCGGCCCCCGTGGTGGCCGAGGCCAGCCAGGGGTGAACTTGACACACGGGGCGGCTTTGCGTATTTAATCGCTCTTCTTTCGCGGCGAAGCAGGCCAGAAAATTGGGGATCGGATGCCGACGATTAATCAACTGGTGAAGCAGGGGCGCGCCAAGCAGCGGCGAAAAGTTGCTGCTCCGGCCCTGCAGCGCTCACCCCAGAAGCGGGGTGTGTGCACGCGCGTCTACACGCAGACGCCGAAAAAGCCGAACTCGGCGCTGCGCAAGGTGGCGCGCGTTCGGTTGACCAATGGCATCGAGGTCACCACCTACATTCCGGGTATTGGGCACAACCTGCAAGAGCACTCGGTGGTGCTGCTGCGCGGCGGCCGCGTCAAAGATCTGCCTGGAGTGAGATATCATATCATCCGCGGGACCCTGGACTCGATCGGTGTCCAGGACCGCCGACAGGGACGCTCCAAGTACGGGGCCAAACGGCCCAAGTAGACTTGGCGGCGTAGTGTAGGGTTTATGCCGCGCAAAGGCGAAGTACGTCGTCGGGAAGTTTTGCCCGATCCCAAGTTCCACGACCGGACGGTGGCCAAGTTCATCAACTCGATGATGGAGCGGGGAAAGAAGAGCACCGCCGAGGGTATCCTCTACGGTGCGCTCGATCTCGTGGCCGCCCGTGCCAAGGAGGAACCGCTGGGAATCTTCAAGCGGGCCCTGGACAACATCAAGCCGGCGGTCGAGGTGCGCTCCCGTCGTGTCGGCGGCGCCACTTATCAAGTACCGGTCGAGGTGCGCCCCAACCGTCGCCTTTCGTTGGGGATGCGCTGGCTGGTGCAGTACGCTCGCTCCCGGGGTGAAAAGTCGATGGCCGAGCGCTTGGCGGGCGAGATCCTGGACGCGGCCAACGGGCGCGGTGGGGCGATGAAGAAGAAAGACGACACGCACCGCATGGCGGAGGCGAACAAGGCCTTCGCGCACTATCGCTGGTAAGCATTGATTTGAGGAGATTTGGTGCGAGCGGTGCCCACCGGAGTGGGGCCGCTCGTACCGTCTAACGGCTATGGCACGGCAAGTTCCACTCGAGCGAACCCGCAACATCGGGATCATGGCCCACATTGACGCGGGCAAGACGACCACGACGGAGCGGATTCTGTACTACACCGGAATCAACTACAAGATCGGTGAAGTCCACGAGGGTACGGCGACCATGGACTGGATGGTCCAGGAGCAGGAGCGCGGCATTACCATCACCTCCGCTGCCACAACCTGCTTCTGGCGCGACCATCGCGTCAACATCATCGATACTCCCGGGCACGTCGACTTCACCATCGAGGTGGAAAGGTCCCTGCGGGTACTGGACGGCGCCGTGGCCGTGTTTTGCTCCGTGGGCGGCGTGGAGCCGCAGTCGGAGACCGTGTGGCGACAGGCGGACAAATATCGGGTCCCGCGGATCGCCTTCATCAACAAGATGGACCGTGTCGGTGCCGACTTCCATCGCGGTGTGTCCATGATCCGCGACCGGTTGAAGGCCAATGCCGTGCCCCTGCAACTGCCGATCGGCAGCGAGGAGCAGTTTCGCGGCGTGATCG
The DNA here is from genome assembly GCA_964648215.1 of uncultured Binatia bacterium (SeqCode). GTDB lineage: Bacteria > Desulfobacterota > Binatia > HRBIN30 > JACQVA1 > CAZYMF01. Next base: position 4,176 of record CAZYMF010000271.1, read on the forward strand.
ATCTGGTCGGCATGAAGGCGATGCTGTGGGACGACGACAGCTTGGGGGCGCGCTATCGCACCGAGGAGATCCCCGCCGAGCTGCGCGAGGAGGCCGACCGGTATCGCGAGTCGTTGCTCGAGGCCGTCGCCGACACCGACGAGGGGCTGCTCGAGAAGTTCCTGGAGGGCAAGGAGATCACCGAGAGTGAGATCCGCAAGGCGGTGCGTGCTGCCACCTTGACGATCAAGATCGTGCCCGTGCTTTGTGGCACCGCCTTCAAGAATAAGGGCGTGCAGCCGTTGCTCGACGCGGTGGTGGACTATCTGCCCTCTCCGGTGGATGTCCCGCCGGTGCAGGGGGTGAACCCCGACAACGGTGCCACCGACGAGCGGCCGGCCTCCGACAGTGTCCCGTTCGCCGCGCTCGCCTTCAAGATCATGACCGATCCCTTCGTCGGCAGCCTCACGTTTTTCCGCGTCTACTCCGGTTTCATGACGGCGGGCTCTTACGTTTTCAACGCCAGCCGAGGCAAGAAGGAGCGCGTCGGTCGCCTCCTGAAGATGCACGCCAACAAGCGCGAGGAGATCAAGGAGGTGTACGCCGGCGACATCGCTGCTGCCGTCGGGTTGCGTGAGACCACCACCGGGGACACCTTGTGTGACGAGAACAAGCCGGTGGTGCTCGAGTCCATCGAGTTCCCCGATCCGGTCATCCACATCGCCATCGAGCCCAAGACCAAGGCGGACCAAGAGAAGCTGGGGGTCTCCCTGCAGCGACTGGCCACCGAGGATCCGTCGTTTCGCGTCAGCACGGACAAGGAAACCGGGCAGACGATCATTGCCGGCATGGGGGAGCTGCATCTGGAGATCATCGTTGACCGGCTCCTGCGTGAGTTCAAGGTCGATGCCAGCGTCGGCAAGCCGCAGGTCGCGTACAAGGAAACCATCCGCAAGTCGGTCGAGCGCGAGTACAAGCACGTACGGCAGTCCGGTGGTCGGGGCCAGTACGGGCACGTGGTCTTGCGTGTCGAGCCGCTGCCGGTGGGCGGTGGCTTCGAGTTCGTCGACGCGATCAAGGGCGGCACGGTTCCGCGCGAGTACATACCGGCGGTGCAGAAGGGCGTGCGCGACGCGATCGACGGCGGCGTCCTGGCGGGTTACCCGGTGGTCGACGTCAAGGTGAGCCTGCTCGACGGCTCCTACCACGAGGTGGACTCCAACGAGCTTGCTTTCCGTGTGGCCGGGTCGATGTGCTTCAAGGAGGCCGCCAACCGCGCCAGTCCAGTTTTGCTCGAGCCGATCATGTCGGTTGAGGTTGTCGTGCCCGAAGAGTTCATGGGCTCCGTCGTGGGGGACATCAACGGCCGCCGTGGGCGTATCCTGGGGATGGAACCACGAGGCGGGGCCCAAGTGATTGCTGCGCAGGTGCCGCTGAAGGAGATGTTCGGCTACGCCACGGAGATGCGTTCGATGACTCAGGGGCGCGCCACCTACACCATGCAGCCCTCGCACTATGAGCCGGTGCCACAGGCGATCTCTGAGGAAATCACCGCGGGGCGTTAACGGAGGAAGATCATGGCGAAGCAGAAATTCGAGCGGAAGAAGCCGCACGTGAACGTGGGGACGATTG
>CAZYMF010000272.1:0-5779 GCA_964648215.1 uncultured Binatia bacterium (SeqCode)
CAATTTATCGACAATCCCATCCGGGAGAAGGAACCCGGCTCCGACAGGTCGCGACAAAGCTATCCCCCCGCAGTCGCACCATCGACATTCGGCAGGTTCGCGGGCAGCTTCGCCAACCGCCGGCGCGCGCTCTGCGCGGCGAAGTAGCCGCACATGCCGTGGACACCACCGCCCGGCGGCGTCGACGACGAGCAGAGGAACAGGCGCGGGTTCGGCGTCGAGTAGGGATCCAGACGCGCCACCGGGCGGGTGTAGAACTGGAACAGGTCGGAAACACCACCGGTGATGGCTCCGCCGACGTAGTTGGGGTTCTCTCGCTCGAGATCCGCGGGGCCCATCTGGTGACGGGCCAGGATGCGGTCGCGAAACCCGGGGGCAAAGCGCTCGATCTGTCGCTCGATCGCCACCGTGCAGTCGATGGTCGACCCTGCCGGAACGTGACAGTAGGCGTAGCCCGTGTGCTTGCCGGCGGGGGCGCGGCTGTCGTCGAACTGGCTCTGCTGCACAACCAACACGAACGGCCGTTCCGGCTGCTCGCCGCGCCACACGGCGGCTTCCGAGGCGGCGATCTCTTCGAGCGTGCCGCCGACGTGAACGGTCGACGCTTCGAGGCAGCGCGGGTCGCGCCACGGGATCGGCCCGTCGAGAGCCCAGTCGAGCTTGAACACCCCGGGCCCGTAGCGATAGCGCCGCAGCCGCCGCACGTAGCCCGCCGGCAGGACCGGCTCGCAGATGTCGGCGAGCTGCGCCGGGCTGGTGTCGAACAGGATCACGCGCGCCGGCGGCAGATCGCCCAGGGCGCGCACCGGCCTGCCGGTCTCGATGGAGCCGCCGAGCTGGCGCAGATACGAGGCCAGCGCCTGGCCGATGGCCTGCGAGCCGCCGCCGGCGACCGGCCACTCCTCGACGTGCGCGGTGAAGGCGAACATCATCGCCACCGCCGCGGTCAGCGGCCGCTCCAGCGGCAGGATCGAATGCGCCGCGCAGCCGGCGAGGACGGCACGGGCGCGGGTGCCGCGGAAACAGCGACTCAATGCAACCGTCGCGGGCAGCAGGCCGGGCAAGCCGAAACGCGCCAGCTGCAGCGGGTGCCGGGGAACGCGCAGCGGGCCGAGGAGATCGGCCAGCAGCTCGTGCGGCCGGCGCAGAAACGGGGCAAAGAGTTTTTTATACGCATCCCCATCTTCGGCGAGCTCATCGGCCGTCGCGGCGAGCGAACGGTGCAGCAGAACGGCCGGCTCGCCATCGAGCGGGTGCGCCACCGATGCCGGCGGATGAACCCAGCGCAGCCCGTGCTCTGCCAGCGGCAGGGCGCGGAAGAAGGGCGAGAGCACCCCCAGTGGGTGACAGCCGGAGCAGACGTCGTGCAAGAACCCGGGAAGCGTCAGCTCGGCCGTGCGTACGCCGCCGCCGATCTCGGCGCGCGCCTCGAGGACGCGCACCGCGGCGCCCCGCCGCGCCAGCTCGACGGCCGCGGCGAGCCCGTTGGGGCCGGAGCCGACGATGACGGCGTCGTCCATGCTCAGATCTCGCCGTAGTCCCACGGGTTGCGCTTGGCGAGCTGATCGAGCGGCACATAGCCTTCCTCCAGCTGCCCGCGCTTGGCATCGACGATGCGCCAGTGCAGCGTCGAGCCGAGCAGAGGCTGCGACTCGACCATGATCGCGCGCAGCTCGCCCTCCTCGAAGTCGCACTGCGCCTGGATGCACTCCAGCAGCCGCTCGTCGCACAGGTGCCCCTCGCCGAAGTTCCAGCCGAGGACCGAGCCGGCGACGTTCTCGCCGTCGACGTAGCAGTACTCCCGGAACGGACGGCCGCCGACCGCCCGCGGCAGCAGCAGCCCCAGGGTTCGCCCTTGCAGGTGCAGCGAGCGAAACGCCAGGCCGCGGCTGTCCATGCTCGCCGCATCCGCCGGCGCGAAGCGCTCGAGCTGCTCGCGCAACAGCGGCGCCACCCGCTTCACCTTGTCGAGTTTCTTGTAGCTGTCGCCGCGAAAGAGCCAGCCGCTCCACGCCCAGTTGCCGGCGTAGTAGCGCATCGCCACCAGGAACGAGATCTTCGACGGGACAAGGTTGCCGATCAGCGGCAGCAGAATGAGACCGACGAGGAGATAGAGCAGCAGCGGCACGGAGGCGATGTCGAGGACGGTCACCGTCGGGTGGCCGACGAAGAGGAAGAACGCGGAGTAGAGGCTGAGCAGGTTCCACTCGAAGACGGCGCCGGCCGGCATGTTGCTGAGGATGAAGCCGTGCAGCAGGACGACGAAGGCGATGCCGAGGTAGAGCAGCGGCCCGGCGTGCGTGACGAACAGCAGCGTCAGCGGCGCCGCGAACTCGAGGAAGGTGCCGGCATGCGCCATCAGCTTGCCCAGCCGCGACGGGGTGAGGTCGTCGGGATAGGAGACGAACATGCGCCGGCGCAGCGACGGGCTGCGCAGCAGCGGGTTGTTCACCGTCATGATCGGGACGACGTAGCCGAAGGCGACGGTCAGCTTCGACACTCCGGCCCAGAGCCAGATGGCGAGCTGCACCGCCTTGCAGGCGGCGATGAAGTTTCCGGCCAGCAGGAAGCAGACGATCATGGCGAAGTGATGCTCGACCCGCGCCGCGAGCACGATCGTCTTGTCGGTCAGGGCGCACAGCGGCAGCAGGACGACGATCGGCACGAGCTGCGCGGGGCCGATCGCCGGCGCCATCAAGGCGCGCAGCAAGGACGCCAGAAACGCCGCGTACAGGGCGACATCGAACCAGGTGCGCGTCTTGCCGCCGAACAGCGGCAGGTTCGGGAAAGGCGCCAGCTTGATCGTCCCCGGCCACAGGAAGTGCAGAAAGGTGGTGAACGGCGGCCAGATGCGGAAGCCGAGCGGACCGCTCATGCAGCCGAAGCCGGCCACCTCGACCAGGCAACCCCAGAGGAACGCCTTCTCGAAGGCGATGTCCGCGAACCCCCACGCGCCGATCCGCCACGGCGAGCCGAGCCCCGGCGTGAAGCTGCAGAAGAACATCCAGCCGGCGACGAACAGGGCGAGCTTGACGGCGTGGAAGATGTAGGCCGCCGCCGGCAGGCCGATGCCGCGGAGGACGTAATCTTCGCACCCCGCGCGCACCAGCTCGGGAAAGCCCGGCTTGGCTGATTCGACCCCGACCTTCGCCGGTTCTCCATTCGGAATCCCCTGTTCTCGGTTCTCCATTTTCTTCAGCACGCTCCGCGGGCAGAGGAGTGGATCGCCAGCGTTGCTCCAACCTCGCCGCAGCGTTCCTCTAGCGTGATTCGCTCGCCCTTTGCCACCGGAAGGTGGTGAACGTGGCCGGAGCGATCCGAGCCCAGAGCCTGGGGGCCGTTGAAAAAGGCGAAGACACCCTTCGACAAGCTCAGGGTGAGCGGGAAAACTCATTTGAACTCAGGGCGGGGCTCCGCTCATGCTGAGCGTGTCGAAGCATGGGGTGGGGTTCTTCAACGGGCTGCGGACGCCCCCGCGGCGTTGACGTCTCCAGGGTTGTCGCTGTCGGATGTCCCTCGCCGACTGCTTCGCTGCAGCGCTGGCACAGCAAAGAGGGGGAGAAGTATACACCGGCGACCCCGAGTTCAAGGCACTCGAAGGCGACGCGAAGGTTGTTTGGCTCTGACGGAGCGGGCCACCCAGAGCCGGGTCGACCCCGCTGATCTACTATTCCTGAAACTCCTCGCGTCGGGCAACGATTCTGGCTGCCCACTTCGAGCTTTCAACTTTCGACTTTGGGCTGCGGGCGTAGCCCGCGCTGCGCGGGGTTCAGCGCGGAGAGTCCTCGCCCTTGTCCAGCTCGCGCAGCTTCTGCCCCCACCGCTGCGCCGCCTCGCGGTCACCGGCCTGCGCGGAGAACTGCACGAGGGCGGCCAGGATGTCGCGATCGCCGGTGAAGCGCTGCTGCGCTTGCTCCAGCACGGCCAGGGCCTTGTCGTGCTGGCCGAGGCTGTCGAGCGCGACGGCATAGACGTAGGCGTAGCGCGGGTTGTTCGGGCTTCCCGCCGCCGCCTTGGCCAGCTCGTCGAGCGCATCGACGAGCCGTTTCTCGCGCACCAGGACCAACCCCAGCGCGTGGTGCACGTCGGCCGCTTCCGGGTGAAGCGCGAGCGCCTGGCGCAGCACACGCTCGCCTTCGGCGTCGCGCCCCTGCTCGCGATAGAGGTCCGCCAGGTTGACGTACGCCGGCAAGAACTGCGGCTGCAGCTTGATGGCGCGCCGGTACTCGGCTTCGGCGCGGCGGCGATCGCCGAGACGCGCATCGAGAGCGCCCAGGTTCAGCCAGGACTCCGCGCGATCGGCGTTGAAGGCCTGCACGTCACGGTACTCGGCCACCGCGCGCTCGAACACCGCCCGCTGATCGGGCTTCAACGGCATGAGGACGGCGGTGTCGGCGAGCGCGTTCACGTCCTCGACGCGCACCATGCGGATCGGATCGGTGAGCAGGGGACCGCCGACTTGCCAGCGACGCTTCGGCTCCCAGTTCACCAGTTGCTGTACGGCCGCCCGGCGCACGAGCGGCTCCGGGTCCCGCAACGACTGCTCGACGAGCTTGGCGACGGGGGGACGCGCCGGCTCCTGCAGCAGGCTCAGGGCCGTCGCGCGGACGATGGCGGGGAAGGAGCGATCGCCGATCACCTCGGCGAGCAGTTGATCCGCGCCCGCCTCGTGACGGCGCCCGGCGGCCAGCGCCGCGGCAAAGCGCGGCCCGCGCGTGCGCACCGGCCCGTACCACTTCACCACCGCGTCGGCGGCCCATTGCGCCGTGTGGTCGTGGTGGCAATCGCTGCAGGTGTTGGGGGTTCCCAGCGTCACCGAGAGGTCCGGCCGCGGCACACGGAAGCTGTGATCGTGGCGCCGGTGTACCACCATGTAGTTGCGCGCCAGCATGTGACAGCTGACGCAGCGGGCGGCCGCGGTGCCCGGCTTGTGGTGATGATGCGTCGGCGCGTCGTAGTGCGAGGGCTGATGGCACTTGGCGCAGACCGCGTTGCCCTCCGCCCGCAGCTTGCCGCTGTGCGGCTCGTGACAATCGGTGCAGACGACGCCGCGCTCGTGCATGCGGCTCTGCAGAAAGGAGCCGTACTCGAACACCTCGTCGAGGATCTCGCCGTCGACATGGTAGAGGCCGGGATCGAGCAACGACAGGATGTGCGTCTGCCCCAGCGGCTGGTCCTGGCGGTAGTCCTCGCTGATCTCGGTGCGGCGCGCATGACAGCGCGCGCAGACGATCTGCACCCGCGTGTCCCGCGGCGCGGTGAGGCGGGCGATGGAGCCGTTGCCCTCGAACTTCCAGGAACCGCCGCGGGCCGCAAGATTGAGGATCAATCCGTCGCCCGGTCCGTCGGGAGCCTGACCTGCCTGCTTCTTACGGGCCCACTCCACGTGCTTCGCGCCGGGGCCGTGGCAGGCTTCGCACGAGACGTCGACCTCCGACCACGTCGTCTCGTAGCGGTCCTGCTCCGCCCGGTAGTTCTTCCGCACGTTCGTCGAGTGGCACTCGGAGCACATGTAGTTCCAGTTCTGCGCCGGGCCGGTCCAGTGGAGAACGTCGCGGAAGTCGACCTTCTCGCCGGGATACAGGTGAAACCAGCGCTGGCCGCCCTGGCTCTTGGGACGCACGTCCCAACAGATGCTCAGCGCCTGCAGTCGCCCGCCGGGAAACTCGACGAGATACTGCTGCAACGGATCGATGCCGAAGGTGTAGGCGATGCGGTAATCGTGCAGGGTGCCGTCCGGGCCGTCGGTGCGTACGAAGAAGGCGCCGTCCTTCTTGAA
>CAZYMF010000273.1:0-5769 GCA_964648215.1 uncultured Binatia bacterium (SeqCode)
GACTCCCCGGGTGGCTTGTCGGCTTCGCCGTTCGGCGCGTGCTCCTCTTCGCCGGACTCGAGGCGGAGTAGGCGGGCGTCGACGTCGGCGGCGAGGTGCTCGTAGCTCTCCTGGCTGAGGACGCCTTCGTGGAAGGCGTCGATGAGCTTGTCCTTCTCCACCAGCAGCAGGTGGCGCCGCAGCCAGTGGAGCTCCTGCTCGTGCAGGTCGCTGCGCTCGACGTGGAGATCGTTCATCTGCTCCCGCGCTTGTTTGATTCTCTTCTCGTACTCGGCGCGGAGAACGTCGAGCGTGTCGCCGTAGGCGAAGTGGCTGCGCGCCATCTGGTCGATCTCCGCCAGGGCGGCGCCCGACGCTTGCAGCACCCCGCGCGTGTGCTCGTAGGAGGCGAGGGTCTCCTGCAGGCTCACCATGCCCAGGCGGCGCAGCAGCGGCGCCATCGACAGGCCCTGCAACAGAATCGACAGGATCACGACGCCGAAGGTCATCGCCACCAAAAGGTCGCGGTGCGGGAACGACGGCGGCAGGCCGAGGGCCAGCACCATCGACAGGCCGCCGCGCAGACCACCCCAGGTGAGAACGATGCTCCAGGCGCGCGGGATGCGCTCGCGCGTGCGGTGCAGGAGAAACGACACCAGGACGATGAACGTGCCGCGCCCGAGCGTGACGGCCAGATAGGCGACCAGGATCAGCAGCCAGGAGGCGAGCAGCGCGTGCACGTGCACCTCGAAGCCGATGAGCAGGAATACCAGCGAGTTCAGCGCGAAGGCGACGTACTCCCAGAAGCTCTCGACGGCGATGCGCGTCGACGGCGACATGCCGATGCGCGCGGCGTAGTTGCCGCAGATCATGCCGGCCGCCACCGTCGCGATCACGCCCGAGTAGTGGAACTGCTCGGCCGTGGCGAAGGAGCCGTAGGCGGCAATCGTCGTCAAGGTGATCTCGATCATCGGCTCGTCGACGCGCCGAATGATCTGCGATACCGCCAGGCCGATGGCCGTGCCGATCGCGCCGCCGGCGCCGACGATGAGCACGAAGTCGGTCGACAGCCCGCCCGCCGACACGCCGTTGCCCGCCACCAGGCCGAGGATGAGGGTGAAGAAAACGATCGAGGTGCCGTCGTTGAGCAGGCTCTCGCCCTCGATGAGGACTCGCAGCCGCTTCGGCGCTCCCAGGCTCTTGAACAGAGCCACCACCGCGATCGGGTCGGTGGCGGCGACGATGGCGCCGAAGACCAGCCCGTGCTGGAAGGTGAAGGCGCGGATCACGTGCAGGCTGTTGAGGATCGGCGTCAGAATCGCCGCCGTCAGCCCGATCGCCGCGATGACGCCGGGAACGGCCAGGGCGACGATGGCGCCCCGATTGCGCCAGAAGTCGGTGAACTCGACGTGGAACGCCGCCTCGAAGAGCAGCCCGGGCAGGAAGACCGCGAACAGCAGATCCTTGGTCAGGTGCGGCGCCGCGAACGCGTGCAGCCCACCGAGCACCAACCCCGCCGCCACCAGCGCCACCGTGTAGGGAATGCGCATCCGGCGGGCCGCAATCGCCACCGTGGTGGCGACGATGAAGAGCAGAATGAAGATGGTCTCGCCGTTCATCGAAATTCGTCCGCGATCGGACAGCTCCGAGGTACAAGCTTCAAGTAACAAGAAGAGACGGACAGCTACAAGGTGCAAGCTTCAAGTAACAAGAGGAGATGCGCGCTGGTCCCTTTCCCGTGCTTGTACCTTGCGACTTGAAGCTTGCACCTGAGCCGTCCTCGCTCAGCCCCCGATCCCCAGCCGCTTCATCATGCGGTAGAGCGTCGTGCGCTCGATGCCGAGGGCACGGGCCGCCTCGGCGCGCTGGCCGTGGGCGGCCGCGAGCGCGGCGCGGATGCGGGCCGCGGCGGCCTGGTCGAGGGCGTCCTGCAACGTCCCGTCACCGGGTGTCGGCGATGACGGCAGACTCTGCTCGAGCAGCAGGTCCTCGGGCGCGATCGCCTCGGCGCGCGCCAGCACCACGGCGCGCTCGACCGCGTTCTCCAGCTCGCGGACGTTGCCCGGCCACGGATGCGCCGCCAGGGCCTGCTCGGCCGCGGGCGAGAACCCGAGCTGGCGACCGGACTCGGCGGCGTGGCGGGCGAGGAAGTGGCGCGCCAGCGGCAGGACGTCCTCGCGCCGCTCGCGCAGCGGCGCGAGCTGGATCGGAATGACGTTGAGGCGGAAGTAGAGGTCGTCGCGGAAACGACCGGCGGCGATCTCCTCGCGCAGGACGCGATTGGTGGCGGCCACCACGCGCACGTCGACGGCTCGCGCCTTGCCGCCCCCGACCGGCAGCACCTCGCCGTCCTGCAACACGCGCAGCAGCTTGGCCTGGAAATCCGGGCTGGTCTCGCCGATCTCGTCGAGGAACAGCGTGCCGCCGGCGGCGCGCTCGAAGCAGCCGACGCGGGCCGCCGCGGCGCCGGTGAACGCGCCCTTCTCGTGGCCGAAGAGCTCGCTCTCCAGCACGCCTTCGGCGAAGGCCTTGCAGTTCACCGCCACGAACGGCGAGCCGACCCGGTCGCTCCAGTAGTGCAGCAGCCGCGCCACCAGCTCCTTGCCGGTGCCGCTCTCGCCCTGGATCAACACCGTCGATCGGCTCGGCGCCACGCGCCGCACCAGCGCCAGCAGCTCCTTGCTGCGCGCGCTCTCGGCCACCATCGCCTCGGGCGAATAACGACTGGCCACTTCCTGGCGCAGATAGCGGTTCTCGCGCTCGAGGCGGTTCATCTCCAGGGCGCGCGCGACGATGGCGCGCAGCTCGTCGTTGTCGAAGGGCTTGCTGACGTAGTCGAAGGCGCCCTCGCGCATCGCCGCCACCGCCGACGGCACGCTGCCGTGCGCGGTGAGCAGAATCACCGGCAGCTTCGGTTGGCGCGCGCGCAGTTGTCGCAGCAGCTCGATGCCGTCCATCTGCGGCATCTTCCAGTCGGTGACCACCGCGTCCGCCCCGTGCGCCTCGAGCGCTCGCAGCGCCGCCTCGCCGCTGGCGCAGGTCTCGCACTCGTAGCCGGCGCGGGCGAGTGCCATCGCCACCACGCCGGCCATGCGCTCTTCGTCGTCGACGATCAGGATGCGGGATTTCATCGGGGGGCGGGCTTCGCCCGCAGCGAGAAAGGTGAAAGGTGAAAGGTGAAAGGGAAAAGCTTTCGAGAAATCGGGGTGCGCAGCGAAGGTGTTCGCGGTGGCTCTGCGGTGTGCATTGGCTCGGCGTCGTCCCGCGGATCAGGCGGCGAGGGCGCTGCGGTTGGCGACGGGCAGGCGCACGGTGAACCGGGCGCCGCCGCGGTGATCGCCGAGCACGATTCGTCCCGCGTGCGCCTCGACGATCTGCTTGGCGATGGCCAGGCCGAGGCCGGTGCCGCGAGCGCGGGTGGTGAAGAAAGGCTCGAAGATGCGCTCGCGCAGCTCGGGCGAGACGCCGGGGCCGGAGTCGGTGACGTCCATCTCCACGGTACCGTCGACGGCGCGCGCCTGCAGCCGGATCTCGCCCCCCGGTGGCACCGCCTCGGTGGCGTTCGCCAGCAGGCCGAGCAGCACCTGGCTGATCAGGTCGGGATCGGCGTTCACCGGAAGCAGCCCCGCCGGCTCTTGCCGCTGCACGCGCACCTTCTTGGCGGCGAGCTCGTCGCGCGCCAGCAGCAGCGCGCGGTCGAACAGCTCGCCCACGGCCACCGGATGCGGCTGGAGCTGCAGCGGGCGCGCGAAGGCGAGCAGCGAGGTGATGACGCTGTTCAGGCGGTCGATCTCCGCAGTGATGAACTGGGCCGCGCGAAGACCTTCGGCGTCTCCCGGCGACACCGCCTCTCCCAGACCCTGGGCCGCCGAGCGGATGACCGCGAGCGGGTTGCGCACCTCGTGCGCGATCTGCGCCGCCAGCTGCCCCAGCGCCGCCAGCTTCTCGCTCTGCGCCAGGCGGGCCCGGGCCGTGTGGATCGTCTCCATCTGCACCCGAATCAGCTCCGCCGCCCGCCGGTCGCGCCGCCGGCCCTCGACGACGTAGCCGAGCAGAAAGCCGAGACCGGCAAACGAGCTGGCGAAGTAGCCGCCGACCAGCCAGGTGACGTCGTGGCCGTTCATCTGAAACGTGACCCCGAGCGCGACCATGCCGAGCGTGTCGACCGCGCCGGTGACGATCCCCCCCGCCAGGCCCCACCAGCGCCAGCGAACGCCGCCACGCGACTCCGCGGGCGGCACGGAACGATCGAGAGCAGGCGTTGTCTCTGGATTGTCCATCATGTCGATCCGAACATGCAAGTTCGGCTCCTTTGTGCATTCTCTCGCAATCGCCGGGCGAGAAGCAATCGGGAGCCACAAGACAGGTCCGAGCTCTGTAGGGCGGGCACTGCCCGCCAATCGGCGCGGCGGTCCCGGGCCACGGCGTTTGCCGGCATCCGTAACTGGCGGGCCGTGCCCGCCCTACAATGCATATGGCTCGGCTCTCGGTCCGACGCGAGCGGCGGCTCCGGGGCGTGAGAGGAAGACCATCAACGAATGGCGAATGAGCTACATTGCTTCCGCGGCGCAGGCGTGATTCGAGTCAGTGCGTGCGTGAGCGGGAATCCGACGGCGACGCCAATCGCCAGAAGCTTCAGACCCTGGCGCTCGTCGCCGTGGCGGTGACCGTCTGCGCCTGGGCCACCAGCAACGTGGTGATCAAGGTGGCTTCGACCACCGGCCTGATCACCTCCTTCTATCGCCTGTGGTTTGCCATCCCGCTGCTGTGGTTGACGACGCTCTTCTCGCCGTCGCTGCGGGCGCGGATGGACCGCGCCTGGCTCTCGGCGTGCCTCGTCGGCGGCGGCCTGTTCGGGGTGCACCAGATCCTGTTCTTCAACAGCCTCAAGCTCACCAGCGTCGCCAACGTCACCATCATCGGCGCGCTGCAGCCGGCGCTGGTGATGCTGGTGGCCGGCCGCATGTTCAACGAGAAGGTGACCCTGCGCGCCGTCGGCTGGTCGTTCCTGGCGCTCGTCGGTACGGCCATGGTCGTCCTCGGCTCCGCCGGCACGCCGATGTGGAGCCCGCTGGGCGATGCCGTGGCGGTGGCCAACCTGTTCGCCTTCACCGCCTATTTTTTGGCCTCGAAACGGATACGGACGCGCATCGGCACCCCCGAGTACATCATCGGCATGACCACCGTCGCCGGCTTCGTGATCCTGGCGGCCTCGTGGCTGACCGGCCAGGACTTCGGCTCGCCGCACGGTTGGGACTGGCTCATCCTGCTGTTCATCGCCGTCGTTCCCGGCACGTTGGGACACTTCCTCACCAACTGGGCGCACGAGCACACCTCGGCCTTCGTCATGTCGATCATGCTGCTGGCGGTGCCGGTGCTGGCGTCGGTCGGGGCGATGTTCGTGCTCGGCGAGAGGTTGAGCCTTCCCCAGCTCGTCGGCGGCGCCATCGTGCTGGTCGCCATCGGCATCGTGGTGCGCTCGGTGCACGGCGAGGCGGCCGAGCAGCTCGCCGAGAGCGCCGCGGCGACCGACGCGCCGTGAAGGCTGGCACGACTCCCTTTGCCGCTCGTGCCCTTCTTGCTAGAGATCGACGCAACCTTCTGCAACGACGATGGGAAGCCGCTATCCAGAGAGACCGTGCGTGAATACCGCTCGCGGCAGCAGGTGAGGTGATCCGGTGCGATTGATGCCCCCGGGCTGTCTGTCCCTCGTCGTCCTCTTCGTCCTGCTGCTGCTGTTCCCGCTGATCTTCGCCAATGCGATCCTGCTCGCCCTGGCGAAGCTCGGTC
>CAZYMF010000274.1:0-5723 GCA_964648215.1 uncultured Binatia bacterium (SeqCode)
AGCGCGCGGGCGACGGCGACACCGGACCCAATACCGGCGGGATGGGCGCATACTCGCCGGCTCCGGTGGTCACCGCGGAGCTGCACGAGCGGATCATGAGGGAGATCATGCAACCGCTCGTCGACGGCCTGCGCGAACGGGGAATCACGTACAAGGGCGTGCTCTACGCCGGCCTGATGATTCAGCATGGCGTCCCCAAGGTGCTCGAGTTCAACGCCCGCTTCGGCGACCCGGAGTGCCAGACGCTGCTCATACGCCTGCAGAGCGATCTGCTGGAAGCGATCGAGGCCGTCGTCGACGAGCGGCTCGAATCCGTTTCGCTGCAGTGGGACGAGCGCGCGTCGGCCTGTGTCGTGCTGGCCGCCGAGGGGTATCCGGGCAAGTACGAGAAGGGGCGCGAGATCCATGGCCTGGAGAGCTTGCGCGGGTGGCGCAACGGCGTCGTCTTCCACGCCGGCACCGCACGGCGCGACGGCGCCGTGGTCACCAACGGCGGCCGTGTACTCGGCGTTACGGCTCTCGGCGAAGACATTGCGGCTGCGGTCGCCGAAGCGTACCGTGCCATCGGGCAGATCAAATGGGACGGCGTCTACTACCGCCGTGACATCGGACGGAGGGCTCTGGAGCGAAAATGAAGACGCTCAATCCGCGCGTAGGCATTCTCATGGGCAGTGACAGCGACTGGGAGGTCATGTCGGCGGCCGCCGCTCGCCTGGAGCACTTCGGCATCGGCTACGAGGCCCAGGTCACCTCGGCCCACCGGTCGCCGGAGCGCACCATGGCCTACGCAGGCGAAGCACGTGAGCGTGGCATTCACGTCTTGATCGTCGGGGCCGGAGCCGCAGCCCATCTCGCGGGCGCGGTGGCCGCGCACACCACCCTCCCCGTCATCGGGGTGCCGCTCGACGCCACCAGCCTGCACGGGCTCGACGCGCTGCTCTCCACCGTGCAGATGCCCTCTGGAGTGCCCGTCGCCACGGTAGCGATCGGCAAGGCGGGAGCGGAGAACGCCGCCATTCTCGCGGCGCAGATTCTCTCCCTGGCCGATTCCGCGCTGGCGCAGAGACTCGACGAGTTCAAGGGCGACCTCGCACGCCAGGTCGACGAGAAGAATGCCCGCCTCGACAGCAAGCGCGCCGGCTGAAGCGGTCGCCGCCCTGCGCCGGGGCGACTTGGTGGTGTACCCGACCGAGACTCTCTACGGTCTCGGTGCCGATGCCACACAGGAGCGGGCGCTGCACCGCCTCGTCGATCTCAAGGTGCGTCCGGCCGGCAAACCGATCTCGGTGCTGATCTCGGGGCGTGGCATGCTGGAAGAGATTGCCTGCAGCCCGAGGCCGCTGGCCGAGCGGCTGATGGCGCGTTTCTGGCCCGGCCCGCTGACGCTGGTGGTCGCCGCGCGGTCCGGGGTCTCGGAGATCCTGACGGCCGGCAGCGGCTCGATCGGCGTGCGTCTTTCCAGCCATCCGGCGGCCACCGCGCTGGTGTCGGCCCTCGGCCACCCGCTGACCTCACCGAGCGCGAACCCGGCCGGCGCCGAGCCACCGGTCACGATCGACCGGGCCCGCGGCTATTTCGGCGACCGGATCGCGTTTTACGTCGACGGCGGCCGCCTGCCCGGTGGAGTCGGCTCGACGGTGGTCGACGTGACCGGAGAAGAACCCCGCATCGTGCGCGAAGGCACGATCAGCACGGCGGCCCTGTACGCCGCTCTTTCCGAGGCAGCCTGATGAACCTGCGACCCTTCCGCGCGCTGCGCTACGACGCCGCGCGCGTCACGCTTACCGATGTCGTTGCGCCGCCGTACGACGTCATCGACGACCCCTATCGCGATACCCTCTACGAGCGGAACCCTTACAATGTGGTGCGCCTGATTCTCAATCGCGACGCCGACCGCTACACGTCCTCGGCGCGGCAGCTACGCGATTGGATCGGAAGCAGCGTGCTGCGTCAGGACGAGGTCCCGGCCCTGTGGCTCTATCGACAGGCATTCACCCACGCGGGGCGGCCCTTCGAGCGCACCGGCGTGATCGGGGCCATGCGGCTGGAGCCGTTCAGCAGCGGCCGCGTGCGCCCGCACGAGCGCACGCTGTCCGGGCCCAAGGAGGATCGCCTGCGCCTGCTACAGGCCTGCCACGTGAACCTGAGCCCCATCTTCGGCCTGTACGCGGATCAGCCCGGCCTGCTCGACCAGGCGGGTGCCGCCGCCGCCCGTCAGGCGCCTCCGATCGACCTCACCGACGATTTCGGCGTGCGCCATCGCGCCTGGCCGCTCGCCGATCATGCTCGGATCGGCGAGATCACCGCCTCCCTCGCCAGCGAGACGATCTATATCGCCGACGGCCATCATCGCTACGAGACCGCCCTCGGCTTCCGCGATCGCCTGCGGGCGCAGGGCGGCCTGGCCGACGACGCCCCCGCCAACTTCATCATGACCTATCTGTGCAGCATGGACGATCCGGGCCTGCTGGTGCTCCCGACCCACCGCATCCTGAGCGGCCTGCAAGACTTCGATTCGGCGGCCTTCGTGAGCGCCTTGCGGCGCGACTTCGAGGTGCGCTCGTTTCCGCGCTCCATCGAAGGACGCGCTCAGCTGCTCGCGGCACTGTCGGCCGGCAGAGCGCGCGGGCATTTCGGGGTAGCGCTGCGCGGCGCCGACTTGCTCTACGAGATCCGTCCGTCGTCCGACGAGGTCATCGACCGGGCCGCGCCCGAGCTGCCGCCCGTGGTGCGGCGTCTCGACGTGACCATCCTCGACCGTCTCATCCTGCGCGGCGTGCTCGGCCTCAACGCCGACGACGCCGCCCGGGCCGGGCACCTGCGGTACAGCCACGAAGAGGCGGAGGCATTCCGCAGCGTCGAGTCCGACTCGGCCGAGGTCTCATTCCTGCTCGGCCCCCCCGATCTCGACCAGGTGCGAGCCGTCTGCCTCTCGGGTGAGACGATGCCGCAGAAGTCGACCTACTTCCATCCCAAGCTGCTGACCGGCCTGGTCTTCCATCCCCTGTCCAACGACCTCGAGACGATCACGCCCGGGGCGACCAGCGCGCCGGCAGCGTAGCCACTGGGCCACAGAGCCTAGTCATGCACCCGGAGCTGGCGGCAGCCATCGATCTGTACAATCGCGGCGAGTATCTCGATAGCCAGGTCCGCTTCGAGCAGGCAATGCTGGAGCTCCCCGAAGGCGACCGCGCCTTCGCCAAGGGGCTGCTCATGCTGGCCGGCGCCATGCACCTCTATTTTCATCGCGGCGGCGGGCGCGGGACCTTCAACCTGATGCGGCAGATGCTGGTCACCGTCGACGACTATCGACCGCGGCACCTCGGCGTGGAGGTCGAGGAGCTGTTCGAAGCCGTCAGTGCCTATCTGGAGGACCTCGAGTCGCGCAAATCGCGCCAGCCCCGCTTCATCGATCGCTGGCTGGTGCCCCGGATTCGCACGCGCCGTTGACGCCGGCGGCAAAAAGCCCCAACATCCCGCCCGTGCAGATCACTCCGGAGCTCGTCCGCGACGGCCTGCGTCGCGCCCGCTATCTCACCACAGCCGCGGTCGAGACGACGCTGTACCTGTCGCTGGTGCTCGAGAAACCCCTGCTCATCGAGGGGCCCGCGGGCGCCGGCAAGACCGAGATCGGCAAGGTGCTCGCCGAGACGCTGCAGACCGACCTGGTGCGCCTGCAATGCTACGAAGGGCTGGACGAGGCCAAGGCTCTGTACGAGTGGAACTACCAGAAGCAGCTGCTCCGCATCCAGGCCGATCGCGAGCAGGAGCGCAGCTGGGAAGAGGTCAACCAGCACATCTTCTCGCGCGACTATCTGCTCGAACGACCGCTGCTGCGGGCCATCGCCGCGCCGCGCAAGGTGGTGCTGCTGATCGACGAGATCGACAAGGCCGACGAGGAGTTCGAGGCCTTTCTGCTCGAGGTGCTGAGCGACTTCCAGGTCAGCATCCCCGAGCTGGGAACCGTGACGGCGCAGACGCGGCCGGCGGTGGTGCTGACCTCGAACCGGGCCCGTGAGCTGTCCGAGGCCCTCAAGCGGCGCTGCCTCTATCTCTATCTCGACTTCCCCGGCGTCGAGATCGAACGGGAAATCATCGCCCTCAAGGTCCCCGATCTCGACGCGCGCCTGCAGGACCAGGTGGCTCGGTTCGTCAACGGGCTGCGCAAGCTCGACCTGCGCAAGGCACCCAGCATCGCCGAGACCTTGGATTGGGCGCGCGCCCTGCGCGCCCTGGGAATCAAGGAACTGGACGCCGCGACCGTGCGCAAAACCCTCAACCTCGTCCTCAAGCACGAGGAGGACCTGCGCCAAGCCGAGACCAAGAGCGGTGGCCTGCTGGCCGGGTCGAAGTCATAGGCACGGCGCACCGTGCGCGCTGCGCGCCGGAGCATAGATCATGAGAGTCCGTCTGCTCGGGTTCATCGATCAACTGCGCGCCGCCGGGATCCGGGCGAGCGTTGCCGAGTCCCTGGACGCCGCGGCCGCCGCGAGCGCCCTGGGCGTGGAGCGCGAAGCGCTACGGGCGGCGCTGGCGGCGACGCTGGTCAAGGACCAGGCGGATCGATCAACCTTCGACTCTCTGTTCGACCGCTACTTTGCCGTCCCGGAGCGAGAACGGGGCAAGGGGAAGCGGCCGCAATCGACGGGCGCAGGCTCAGGGCTTGGCCAGGGACACGCCGCCGAAGCCCAGCGGCCAGCCAAGGAGCCCAAGTCCCAACGACACGGGGCTCCACGACTCGACAAGAGCGAGGCGGAGAACAGGCGGCAGCCGAGCCGCGCGGAGCGCGCGGCAGAGCGCCTGGCGCGCCGGCGAGAGATCCTGACCACGCCCTTCGAGGCCATGGACCCGCGCCTGGTGGAAGAAGCTGGGGAGCTGTTGGAGGAGCTCTCGCGCCGGCTGCGCGCGCACCTGCGACGCCGACTCCGGCGCGCCCGGCGCGGCCGTCTCGACTTCCGCCGCACCATCCGTGCCTCGCTCGGCAGCGGCGGCGTGCCGGTGGTGCCCGCCTTCCGCCGCCGCCGGCCGGGCAAGGTCGATCTTCTGGCACTGTGCGATCTCTCCCACTCGACGGCGACCGTGAGCGACTTTCTTCTCGCCCTGTTGGCGCCGGCCGTGGGCCTGTTTCGACGAGTGCGGCTGTTGGGTTACGTCGATCGGCCGGTGGAGATCTCCTTCGAGCACGGTCACCTCGTGCCGCACGAGCCCCTCGACCTGGCGGCACGCTCCGACTTCGGCCGGGTACTGCAGCAGCTCTGGCAGGGCTGGGAGAGCAAGGTCACACGCAATACCCTGCTGCTCGTCCTGGGCGACGCCCGCAACAACCGGCGTCCGCCGCGCTCCGACCTCCTGGCGCGGCTCCACACTCGCGCTAGGCAGGTCGTCTGGCTCAACCCGGAAGCGCCGGGGCGGTGGAATACCGGGGACAGCGTGATGCAAAGCTACGCGCGGCACTGCGACCGGGTCATCGCCGCGGGAAACCTGCGAGAGCTCACCGCCGCCGTCGAATCCGCGCTGTAGCTGCCGCCCGGAAAAAGAAAAGGGGAGAGCGAATTCGCTCTCCCCTTTTCCCGGTTCAGGAGCAGCTCGGCCCCCTAGGATTTCTTACCCAAGCGTGACGTCCGAGTCAGCGCCCAGGCCATCGCGGCTCCCAGCAAGCTGATCAACGCCAGTCCAGCCGGGCCGGTCGGGGAAGGTATCACCGGAATCGGTGGCCGCGTGCG
>CAZYMF010000275.1:0-5709 GCA_964648215.1 uncultured Binatia bacterium (SeqCode)
CTCGCGCACGAAGCGGTCGAAGCGGCCGGCGATCAGCACGATGCGGCGCCGCTGGGCGAAGACGGGGTGTGGCGGCGTCGACGGGCTGTCGGTGAACCGCGCATCGAAGCGGCGCCGGTGGAGCACGGGTGGCTCGTAGGCGTACGACGGATGCCGGCCGAGGTAGGGCCGGTAGACGGCCGCTTCGACGTCGTTCCATTCGTCGGTGCTGCGGACGTAACGCAGCAAACACTCGGGGTCGAGCACGTCGTAGTCGAGAATCCGGCTCGGCCGCAGCGCGGTGTTCCGTTCGGCCAGACGCTGCTCGTCGAGCATGTAGGCGTGCAGGACGCTGAATCTCCAGTCGATGCTGCGTCCGAGAGAGACCGGAGACGACGGCCCGTACTCCGTGCCCAGCGTCTCGTCGACGTACGCGAAGCGGGCTCCCCGCCGCAGAGCGCGCAGCCACAGGTCCCAATCGCAGCAGCGCCGGAGAATGAGATGCGGATCGTAGAGGCCGAAGCGATCGAAGAAGTCCCGGCGGCAGAGAACGCCACCGTTGGCGATGGTGTTGATGTGCTGCAGGAGCTCGACGGTCAGCGGCCAGCGCCCGTAGACCATCGATCCGCCGCTCCCCTCGACCATCTCGACGTTGCCGTAGGCGGCGTCGGCGCGTTCGGCTTCCACGGCCGCCAGCAGGTGATCGAGCGCGCCGGCGCGCCAGACGTTGTCGTCGAAGATGAAGGCCACGTAGGGCGCCCGGGCGAGAAGGATGCCCTCGATCGTGCGCACGGCGGGGAGGCCGGAGTTGTCGTCGTGCCGAACATGGACGAGGCGCGCATCGCGCTCGCCGTACGCACGCAGCACGTCCTGGCTGCCGTCGACGGAGCCGTCGTCGACGACGATGAACTCGAAGTCGGTGAACGTCTGCGCCAGGACCGAGTCGACACAGCGCGCCAGCAGCCCCTCGGCATTGCGGCAGTAGGTCGGCATCACCACGCTCACCCGCGGCGAGCGTGGGGCGCGCTCGTGTCGTAGGATCGTGCGCGGCTGGAGAAATTCGCGAAGCTTCATCGAGCCCCGTTCGCTTCCGGCCGCGAGCGTCCCGTGCCTCGCGGCGGAATCAGCCGCAGCAGCCGCGCGCCGGCCTGCTCGGCCGAGTGGTGGCTGGTCACGTAGCCGACGAGCGTGTCATAGAGCGCGCGATAGCGCTGGAGGTCGGCGGCGACGCTCTCGATCCGAGCGACCCACGCCGCGGGCTCGTTGTCGACGAGAAGGCGGCTCAACTCCGGTATCTCTGCCGCGAGGGTCGTGTACGGCGGCGTGTCGCTGAGCAGCGGCAAGGCGCCGATCTGGACGGCATCGAGGCACTTGATGAGCGATTTGTAGACGTTCTCCGGCCGCGCGACCAGCGGGCACAGCATCAGGTGGGGTCGCTGCTCGCGACAACGCGCCAACGCCCTCCGATAGTTGCCTTCGAAGGGCTGGAAGCCGGCGCGAAAACGCGCGTCCGCCGGCTGCGGGCCGTGAAAGAACGCCTGCCAGTCCGGGTGGCGTTCGCGCAGCGTCAGCAGCACCGGCTCGATGAACGCTTGCTCGGCCGCCCGCCACACTCCGCCCCAGTGGACCAGGCGCAGGCCGTCGTCGAGCGCAGGCAGAGGCGGGACCGGCCGGCGCGTATCGATCGCCGGGCCGTGCACCGCGACGGGGGTATCGCCGACGCGCGACCGCAGGTAGTCGCGCAGCGGCTCGGTCGAGCACAGGATCAGGTCCTGCTCGCGCATCCGTCGCAGATACTCCTCGGCGTGAAGCACATGCCAGTCGCGAGCGAGGTGGGCGGCGTCTTGCATGACGAAGAAGTTGTCGTCGACGAAGTACGCCGACGGCACGCCGTGGTCACGGGCGACGCGGAACAGGTCGTAGAGCGGATCCTCGAGGCTGCGCAGAATCACCAGCGCGTCGTAGCGACGCGGATCGGGCGCCACGGCGCCGCGCCAGGGCTTCAGCGGTCCGGGCAGCAGACGCCGTATACGGCGTTGCCAGCGCTCGAGCGGGGGTGGGGGGTAGCACCAGATGTCGCAGCGCGCGCCGCCGGCCGCCAGCGGCGCCTCGAAGTAGGCGTGGGTGAACACCCCCGTAAGGCAAGTGACCACCAGGAGGCGCAGTCGTCGCGGCGTCCGGTTCATCGCGTCTTGCTCATCTTGCGCAACCCGTCGTGCTCGCCGACGTCGCGGAAGCCGCAGGAGCGGTAGAGGGCGAGGGCGGGTTCGTTGGCGGCGAAGACCTCGAGCTGGATCTCGCGCAGGTCGAGCGTGTCGAAGGCGTAGCCGAGGAGCAGCTCGGTGGCTTCGCGGGCCAGGCCCCGCGCTGCCGTCGGCTCGCCGACGAGCAGGCGACCGAACTCGGCGCGCCCGCGCTCCCAGTCGATGTTGTAGAGCGAGATCTGCCCGACGGGCCGCCCGGCGCTGCGCCCCTCTTCGATGATGAACAGAAAGTCGTCGTCGCGCGGCAGGTAGCTCTCGAACCAGCGTCGGTGCCCCTCCGGCGTGATCAGGTCGGAGTGGATGAACCAGCGGCGGATGTGATCCTGGTTGCGCCAGGTCCGTGTCAGGGGCAGGTCGGTCGCTTCGAGGAGGCGCAAGCGAACCCGCTCTCCGACCAGCGGCGTGATGTCGCGCTTGCCCATCGCCGAAGGCTCACGCCGAACCGCCCACCAGGCGCAGTGACTGCCGCACGCCGCGGGCGACGCGTTCGACGTCGCCGCGCGACAGGCGCAGGTGCATGGGCAGGGAGATCGTTCGCTCGCTCGCCGCCAGCGAGCGCGGGCAGGTGCCGCGCGCGTGCTCGTACATGCGGTACAGCGTGTTGTCGCGGTAGTGCACGCCCGGGTAGATCTGCTGCTGATGCAGGGCCAGCATGACCTGGTCGCGCCGGTCGACCAGCACCTGGTACAGGTGCCGCGACGACTCGCAGCCGGGCATCACCGGCACCCGCTCCACGGTGTCGCCCAGCAGCTCGTCGTACCAGGCGGCGACCTGCCGGCGGTAGGCGTTGTCCTGGTCCAGGTACTTGATCGCCACCAGCCCGATGGCCGCCATGACCGAGTTGCCGTGGTACTTGAAGCCCTCGTGCTCGACGTCGTAGTGCCACTTGTAGGCGCCGCCGCCGACCGTGCGGGAGTAGGTGTCCTTGTTGATGCCGAGCCACGTCCAGGTGCGCACGTCGGCGTCCAGCCCGCCGTCCCGGAAGCAGATCATGCCGGCGTCGGCGGTCGGCAGGTTCTTCACCGCCTGGAAGCTGAAGACCGCGACGTCGGCCTCGGCGCCGACGTGGCGCCCCTGCCAGCGCGTGCCGGCCATGTGCGAGGCGTCGAGGATCAGGGCCAGGCCGCGCTCGCGGCACAGCGCGGCGACGTCGGCGAGCCGGCCGGTATTGCCGCCCATGCCCACGAACATCACCGCCCGTGTGCGTGGCGTCAGGCGCGCCGCCACCGAGTCCGGGTCGAGGCAGAGGTGCTCGTCGACGTCGGCGAAGGTCACCCGCAGGCCCTCGTAGAGAATGACGTGATTGGTGGAGACGAAGGTCAGCGGCGTGCTGACGACCTCGTCTCCCTCCTGCCAGCCGTGGTGCTCCTTGAGCAGGCGGACGGCGAGGTGCAGCCCGGCGGTGGCCGAGTTCAGGAAGTGCGCGTGCGCCAGGCCGGTGTAGGCCTTCCACGCCTCCTCGAACTCCACGGTCTTGAAGCCGAGGCCGGTCCAGCCCTTCTCGAGACAGACGCGGATCTCGGCCAGGGTCTCGTCGATGCGGAAGGTGGGTACGAAAAGATGGATGGGATCCATGGCGTCCCCCCTTATCATGAAGTTATCGAGCCAGGTGCTCCGCCGCGGCGCCCGCCGTCGCCGTCGACTGTCCCGCCACGCTGGCCTGGTAGGCCTCGATGACCTCGGGGGTCGGGCCGTCCTTCCGGATGCGGCCGTGATCGAGCCATATCGTTCGACTGCAGACGCGCGGCAGCACCTCGAGGCTGTGGGAGGCGAACACCACGATGCTGGCCCGCTCCATGAGATTGTTCATGCGCGCGGTGGCGCTCTCCATGAACGCCGCGTCGCCCGCGGCCATGACCTCGTCGAGCAACAGGATCTCGGGATCGACGGCCGTGGAGGTGGCGAAGGCCAGCCGCAGCAGCATGCCCGAGGAGTAGCAGCGCACGGGCAGATCGAGGAACTCGCCGAGGTTGGCGAAGCAGCCGATGTCCCCCAGGCGCTCTTCGATCTGCCGGTAGGGCATGCCCAGGAGCAGGGCCCGCGTGCGGATGTTGTCCCAGCCGTTGTCCTCCATCTCGAAGCCGGTGACGAACTCGAACAGAGGGCACACGTGGCCGTCGACGTGGACCGTGCCGTGCTGGGGCGGGTAGATCCCGGCCATGACCTTCAGCAGCGTGCTCTTGCCGGCGCCGTTGTGCCCGATCAGCCCGACGCGCTCGCCGGCGCGAACGGTGAGCGAGACCGAGCGCAGCGCGTGGATGGTTCGCGGCGTGGTGCGGCGCGGCACCAGGAGACGGGCCAGGGCCGACTTGAGCGACGTCGCCCGCTCCGCGTCGACGTGAAAGTCCACGCCGATATCGTGAATGGAGATCAGCGCCATGCTCCCGCGCTCCTCGTCACAGGAAGTACACGATGCGGCGGTGGTAGAACCGCGCCGTCAACCAGGCGCCGCCGGCGAGCACGGCCACCAGCAGCAGCGTGGCCAGGTAGCTGGCGGCGGGGGCCGGCCGCGAGTCGAGGAGCGGCCGCCGTACGACCTCGAGCAGGTGATAGAGCGGGTTGATCCGTACCACCCAGTCCAGGCCGTGGCTGCGCAGCATGTCGCGTTTCCAGATCACCGGCGTGATGTAGAACAGCACCTGCAAGCCGGCGGTGGCCATGTACGCGGCGTCGCGGAAGCGGGTGGTCAGATAGGCGAAGATGGTGGTCAGCAGGAGACAGGCGACGGTGAACAGCACGACGCCCGGCACCGCCCACAACACGCCCCAGGCCGAGGGCCGGTGCAGCACCAGGGCGACGACGACGTATACCAGGGCGCTGATCGCCGCCGTCGTCGTGGTGCTGACGAAGAAGCGGAAGACGTAGACGTAGATCGGCAGGCCGATCTGCTTGACGTAGCCCTCGGAGGCGATGAACGCCTGGCCGCCCTCGGTGATCGCCGAGGTCAGATAGCCCCAGGCGATCAGGCTGACGGTGAGAAAGGGCAGGAAGCTGGTCAGATCCTGATGCAGCAGCGCGCCGTAGATCACGCCGAGGGCGAGGATCATGATCCCCAGCTGCAGGAAGATCCACGTTGCCCCCAGCACCGAGCGCCGAAAGCGCCGGCGCACGTCCTGCAGCCCGAGACGCACCCAGATCCGCCACAGCCCGACGGCACGCGCCAGATCGCCCGAGATCGTGTGCCGTCTGCTGATTCTCCGTGTCGTGGCGGTTTCTACGAAGCCCGCGCTGTCACCACTCATTGCTCGGTCTCGGTACGGGTGCGAGAGGCGGTGGCTCACACGATCGGCCGCGTGTTGCGTGCGTGACCCACAGCATGCGTGCTGCGTTGCTTAGCCCTGATCGGGTGAAAAGGAAAGGGTGGGGAATCGACGACCGGGTCACGCCAGGGATGGGGTTCCCTCTCCTTCGAGGAGAGGGCCAGGGTGAGGTGAGTGATGGCCGCGACCGTTCTCCCATCGCACGA
>CAZYMF010000276.1:0-5692 GCA_964648215.1 uncultured Binatia bacterium (SeqCode)
GAAACGATAGTCTGATCGCGTGCCATCGTCCGTGTACATCGAGACCACGATTGTCAGCTACCTGACGGCGCGTCCCAGCCGCGATCTCGTCCAGAGGGCGCACCAGCAGATTACGCGACGATGGTGGCGCACACGCCGATCCGATTTCGACCTGTTCATTTCGCCGCTGGTGCTACAGGAAGCTGGAGATGGCGATGCCAAGGCAGCGGCCCGGCGTCTGGCTGCCTTGAGTGGGGTTCCAATCCTCGCCGCCGTCCCCGGGGCGCTCGCGATCGCACACGCGTTACGGGACCGGGGGCCGATTCCCGGCCGGGCGGAAGCAGACGCGATGCACATCGCCATTGCTGCCGCACACGGCGTGGAGTACCTTCTGACCTGGAATTGCACGCACATCGCCAACGCTCAGATGCGCCCAGACATCGAGCGGCTGTGCCGCGAGGAAGGATTCGAACCGCCCATTCTCTGCACACCCGAGGAGTTGTTGGGAGACTAGCACCATGCCGAAGGACAGCATTGTTGAAGAGGTTCGGCGTGCCCGCGAACGCTACGCCGCCCGGTTCCACTTCGATTTGGACGCGATCTATCGCGACCTTCGCGATCGCCAGGAACGAGGCGAGTTCCAAGTCGTGCATCGTCCACCTCGTCGCCCACGCCTGTCGAACAAGGCGATCCAGCCGTCGCGCGACAAGGCCGCGCGCGGCTAATCGCCACGGCGTTCGGCCCTCGCGCAATCAACCGGGGTCGGCCCCTGAAAGTAGAAACAAGTCCACGTCGGGCATCGCCGCCTACGGCTACGTCAGCGGCATCTCGCTCGCCGACGGCACCTTCTTCGGCCGCCAGGCGGGCCGCAGCGCGGCGGCGACACCCGAGCGGTAGGGTTCCGCTTGGCTGCTCATATCAGGGAGGTTGCGCTACGCCGGATGACGGCCCCCCGTTTTGCCGTCGCATTGACATGATCCGCGACTTTGGGAACACTCCGCGCCCATGTCTTCTGCTTATCGTCGGGGATTGAGGAATTGGTTTCGCTCATTCTTTGTCGTGGCGCTATTGCTTGCGCCGGGCACGGCCCTTGCCGCCACTGGCTCTCCCGCTTCCGCCGTCAACAACGCCGACAACGCCTGGATGCTCATCTGCACCGCACTCGTGCTGATGATGACGGCGCCGGGGTTGATTCTCTTCTACGGTGGCTTGGTGCGGAGCAAGAACGTGCTCTCCACCATGATGCACAGCCTCGTGTTGATGGGCGCGATGTCGCTGCTGTGGATGGTCTTCGGCTACAGTCTGGCGTTTGGCAACGGGAATGCATTCTGCGGCAACCCGTTGCAATATCTTTTCCTCCACGGGGTGGGCGCAACGCCGAATGCGATATACGCCCCGACGATCCCGCAGCAGACCTTCATGCTGTTCCAGATGATGTTCGTGATCATCACGCCGGCGCTCATCAGCGGCGCGGTGGCGGAGCGCATGAAGTTCGGCGCCTATCTGGTGTTCATCCTGTCGTGGACGACGATCGTGTACCTGCCCATGTGCCACATGGTCTGGGGCAGGGGCGGGTTGTTCAATTGGGCGCTCGGCGGGACCATTCCCGTGCTCGATTTCGCCGGCGGCACGGTGGTTCACATCAACTCGGGCGTGGCGGCGTTGGTCTGCGCGCTGGTGCTCGGCAAACGCACCGGGTTCCCGCGCGAGGCGATGATGCCGCACAACGTGGTGTATTCGCTCATCGGCGCCGGCTTGCTGTGGGTCGGCTGGTTCGGGTTCAACGCGGGCAGCGCGCTGAACGCCGGCAGTCTGGCGACGAGCGCTTTTGCCGCCACCCAGTTTTCGGCCGCCGCCGCCGCCCTCAGTTGGACCGGCGTGGAGTGGTGGTTGAAGGACAAGCCCAGCGTCCTCGGTACCGCCTCGGGCATGGTCGCCGGGCTCGCGACCATCACCCCGGCTTCGGGTTTCGTGACGATTCCTTCAGCGGTGCTCATCGGACTGGTGGCGGGCGTTGCTTGCTACATGGCGGTCACCAAGATGAAGGCGCATTTCGGCTACGACGATTCCCTCGACGTGTTCGGCGTCCACGCCGTGGGCAGCGTCGTGGGCATGTTGATGGTGGGTCTCATGGCCAGCGCCGACGTGAACGCCGCTATTGCCACGACCTTCCACGCGGGAGGCCACGTCGTTTCGCTGGCGGGCAGCGGCGCGCAGTTTCTCAACCAGCTCGAGGCCGTGCTGTTTACGGTGATCTTTTCGGGTGGCGTTTCGTTCATTCTCCTGAAGCTGGTGGACGCAGCGATCGGCTTGCGTGTCGACCGCGAAGAGGAGAGTGTGGGGTTGGATCTGTCACAACACGGCGAACGCGCCTACAACGAGTAGATGCCATGAAGAAGATCGAAGCCATCATTCAACCCTCCAAGCTGGAGGATGTGAAGGACGCGCTGAAGGAACTGGGCATCCAAGGCATGAGCGTCACCAACGTCAAAGGCTTCGGCCGCCAGAAGGGGCATACGGAGATCTACCGCGGCAGCGAATACGTCGTCGATTTTCTTTCGAAGATCAAAATCGAAACCGTCATCGCGGACGGGCAGGTGCCCCCGGCGATCGAGGCCATCATCAAGGCGGCGAGAACGGGCAAGATCGGCGACGGCAAGGTGTTCGTCCTGCCCGTCGCGGAGGCGCGGCGTATCCGCACCAGCGAGCGTGACAACGACGCCATCTGAAGCGTGCCCACACGGCGCTGCCGAGCGTTGGGCGGCGTGCATTATGCCTGGATCAGCCAGTGGTTCGGAGAGTCCGTGCAGCGCCGCGTCCTGGCCGTGCCCGGCGTGACCTGGCACGACCGGCCTTGGTTACGCCGGCGACCTTCTTGAGTGCGGCGAACTCGTCTACGAAGCACCCGACGAGATCGTGCAGGTCGGCAATCGCGTCCCAGTCCGCGTTGAAGCCCCAGTAGAGTCCGCCGTCGTAGCTGAGCAGCGCAATCCCGAGCGCCTGGTTGGCCATCATCGGAACGAACGGGTAGCCCTCGAGCAGCCGCGCCCCGAGCAGGTAAAGAGGAACCTGGGGCCCGGGAACGTCGGTGACGATCAGGTTGCCGGCCCACCAGCGGGTGGCGCGACGCACCAGCTCGGAGAGCAGGGGGGCGTCCGCCCAGTTGGCAATGTCCTCGAACAGCTCGATGGCGTGCACCTCCTTCGACGCCTTCAGGGCCTGGGTGGTCTCCGCGATCGCCCGCAGTCGCTTCACCGGATCGCGGATCTCGAGCGGCAGGCGCGCCAGCGTCGGGACGACGCGATTACCGAGATCGCCGGTAGCCGAAAGGGGGCGCCGGCTGATCGGCACGACGACACGGAAATCGAGGCCGTCCAAAGGCGTCCGGTGCGCCCGCAAGTAGCGGCGGATCGCCGCGGCGACGGTTGCCAGCACGACGTCGTTCACTTTGCCGCCGAGGCGGTTCTTGACGGCCTTCACCTCTTCCAGGTCGAAACGAACCCAGTCGACGCGGCGGTGCGGACCCACCTCGGCGACGTTGAGCGGCGTGGCGGACGCCGGCTGCAGCTTCCCGGCCACCGCTTGCACCGCCCCCTCGGCCGTATCCCGTATCGCCTGGATGGTCTGCGCGGGATCTGCCAGCGCCGCCGCGACGCTGCGCGCCAGAGCCAGCGGCCCACCCGCTCGCCGTTGCAGCTCTCCCCTCAGCAGCTCGGACGAGCCCGGCGCGGGGCGCGGACGCCAGGCGGAGGGCCGGCGCGCCGGCGCGCGCGGATCCGGGGAGAAGTAGGCGGAGAGCACGTTGACCGCCGAGATGCCGTCGACCATGCAATGGTGCAGCTTGTTTACCATCGCGAACCGGCCGCCCTCGAGCCCCTCGATGATCCACATCTCCCACAGCGGCTTCGACAGATCGAGCTTCTGCGACATGAGACGGCCGACGAGGCGCTTGAGCTGTCGAATGGAACCGGGCGACGGCAGGGAGGTGTGCCGCACGTGGTAGTCGAGGTTGAAACGTTCGTCGTCCACCCACACGGGGTGGGCTTCGACGGGAATGAACGCCAGCCGTTGGCGGTGCCGCGGAACGTGGTCCAGGCCGCTGGCAATGTGCGAGCGGATCCGCTCGATGTCGAGCGCGCCGCTGCGAGCGAGCAGCTTGCCCGCCTCCAGAATGCCCACCTCGCCGATGTGCATGTGGGTGTGGCTGGTCTCCATGAAGACCATCGACGCGTCGAGCGCGGAGAGCCGTTCGTAGTGGGGTCGCGCCATGCACAGTTCCCGCCGGCCGTGAAGACGACTGCATAATCAATGCCCCGCCGGGCGACATGCGCTAGTCGAAAGGAGAGCCGCTTCCGACCCACGCTATTTCGCATGGCCGGGAAGGCGAGCCGCACCGTGATCGGCCGACATTCCCGCGGCCCCAGCCGGCGGTTGGGCTTGCGCGCGAGAGTGCGATATTCTGCTGGCATGAACCCGCCCGCGCGTTGGGCACGCCAACGAACTGGATAGCAGGTTGTGACGACTCTGATTCGATGCGCGTTCCGAACCATCGTGGTCTGGGCTGTTCTGCTCTTGCAGGTCGCCCCGGAGCTCCCATCGTCCATGCTGGGATGGACCCTGTTGCCCGTTCTTGGTCCTCCCGCCTATCTCGGTGCTCTACCGGGGATTGGTAACGCCGCTTGACCGCATTGCATGACCGTCTTCGCGCCGCCTGGCAGGGGCGCATCTCAGGTTGCCAGCTCGGCAAGCCGGTCGAAGTGTTGTCGATGACGCGGGGCTACGACGCGTTGACGAAATACCTGCAGCGCGCAGGCGCGCTGCCGCTGCGCGACTACGTGCCGCTGGTGCCGGGCACGCTCGTCGAGTGGACCGGGCGTGCGTCGTGTCGCGGCATCCTCGAGCGCAGTGAGCCGGACGACGACATCACCTACACGGTGTTGGCGCTGTTGCTCCTGGAAGAGCACGGCCTCGCGCTTTCGACCGCCGATGTGGCACGCGCGTGGCTGCGTCGACTGCCGGCCGGCGCGACGTTTACCGCCGAGCGCGCGGCATACCGCACGTTGCTCGAAAGGGCGCACGAGTGGTTCGTCTTCGGCGTCGAGCCGGGCTTCGATCTCAGCGAGTGCGCGAACAACCCGCACGCCGACTGGATCGGCGCGCAGATTCGAGCCGATCTATACGGCTGGGTCTGTCCCGACCGGCCGGACCTCGCCGCCGACCTGGCGCGCCGCGACGCCGCGCTGTCTCACCGCAACGACGGCGTCTACGGGGCGGCCTTCGTTGCCGCCGTCGGTGCCGCGATTCCCGCAGCGACCTCGCTCGAGGCGGCGGTCGCGACGGCGTTGCGCGAGATCCCGGACAACTCGGCCGCCGCCGGTGCGGTTCGCCTCGGTTGCGCGCAGGCGGGGAAGCCGGACGGCGCGCGCACGATCCGAGACGCTTACGCGGCGCTCTCTCCCGTGCACACCGTGAACAACCTCGCGTTGGTCGTGTGGGCGCTCCTGTCGCATGCGGATGACTTCAGCGCGGCGATCGGTGAGGTTGTCGCCGCCGGCCTCGACACGGATTGCAACGGCGCGACGGTCGGGGGCTTGTGGGGGCTGCAGGGCAAGCCGATTCCGGAAGCTTGGACCACGCCGTGGCACGGACGCGTGGCGGTGTCACTCGCCGGTATCGGCGAATTGGACCTCGAGGACTTGGTCCGCCGCACGCA
>CAZYMF010000277.1:0-3229 GCA_964648215.1 uncultured Binatia bacterium (SeqCode)
CATCGCGTTTGCGGTCCAGTAGCCTCGTTGTCCGTCCGGGGGCCGCGTCTCCTTCCTGCGGCCTTCTCAGCGACCTATGAGTCCGCGTGTCCGGACCTTGCCGCGTGACGACTCCGGGTGCGGGTGGATCGCGCTCCTCCCGCCTCGGCCGCCCGCGCGGCCGCTCGTCGCCGAGGAACGCGCGGACTGCGTGATCGTCGGAGCTGGGTTTACGGGCCTGGCGGCCGCGCGGAGGCTCTCGGCGCACTGCCCGCAATGGCGAATCGTCTTGCTCGACGCGCAGCGGGCCGGGTTCGGCGCCTCGGGACGTAACTCTGGGTTCCTCGTGGACGTCGGACACTACCGGCCGAAGCTCGGCGTGGAGGGGAACCGCCGCTTGGTCCGTCTCGCGCGCGCCGGGATCGATGAGCTACGCGGCCTCGTCGCCGCGCACGGAATCGACTGCGCATGGACGGAGCGTGGCCGGCTCCACGGCGCGGTGGGCGACGTTGGACGGCACGGCCTGGACGCGCTGTGCGCCGGGCTTGCCGCTATGGGTGAGCCGTTCGAGTGGCTCGACCACGGCGCTGTGACCGCCGAGACGGGAGGCGCCGGCTGGCGAGCCGCCGTGCGGACGCCCGGCACGGTCATGATGCAGCCCGCTGCGCTCGCCCAGGGGCTCGCCTCCGCGCTTCCGGCGGGGGTCGACCTGCGCGAGGATTCTCCCGTGACGGCGATCCACCGCGGCCCGCAGATCCGCGTCGAAGCCGGGCGCGGTTCGGTCCGAACACCACGCCTCGTCCTCGCTACGAACGGATTCACGCCGGCCGCCGGCTTTCTCCGGCGCCGCCTCTTCCCGCTCCTCACGTTCGGGAGCCTCACCCGCCCGCTCACCGCGGCAGAGCGTGCGGCGCTTGGCGGCGCGCCCGAGTGGGGCCTCGTCCCCGAGGAGCCCTTCGGGAGCACCGTCCGCCGCACGCGCGACCAACGGATCCTCGTCCGCAATACCGTCGTCTACTCGGCCCACCTTGGCGCCGACGAAGCGCGGCTTCGCCGCGCGCGTGAGAACCACCGCCGCACCCTGCGCGCGCGATTCCCGCTGCTCGGGTCCCTCGATTTCGAGTATACGTGGGGCGGGGTCGTCGCCACATCGCTCAACGAGGCGCAATCTTTCGGACGCATCGAGGACCGTGTGTGGGCCGCTGCCGGCTACAACGGCGTGGGGGTGGCCATGGGAACGGTGTCGGGCGCGCTGCTCGCGGACCTGATCGCGGGCGTCGACTCGCCGCTCCTCGCCGACCTGCGCGTGCTGCCCGGGCCGGTGTGGATACCTCCCGAGCCGCTCTTGGGACTCGGCGTACGCTTTGAGACGGCACGGCGGCAAGCCCGCGCCTCGGAAGAACTGTGAAGCCCGGACGCGGCGTGACGAGGTCGCCCGACAAGCGCATCGAGACCGACGCGCAGAAGTGCGCGCGCGGCTCAGGCGCACGACGCTGACTAGCCGCGTACGAATGACGCGTAGGAGTCGGATCGGTGGGTTCGCTTCGTCGGCCCGGACAACGAGTCGACGACTCCGGTTCGTCTCGAGATGATCTCGCCCTAGAGGAGGCTGAAAACCTGCCCTGTACTTCCAGGGCTGGCCCTTGAAGCTCCGTCGAGGGCGCCGCTTCGTCGGCGCCGAGGGGAGCGGGGCGGAAGCGGCCGCGACAAAAGCGCAGCCCTCCAATTTCCCCGCTGCCAAGGTTCCGTGGAATCGCCAGACCGCGGCCGCGCTCGTTGCGTCTCTCAGCATGAGTGGCACCCTCGTCGGCTGACGGCACGTTGACGGTATCGAGTCGACGTTGTAATACGGGCTGCAATACGGAGTGAAGAACGTGAGTACTCGAACTGTGCGTCTCGACGAAGAAGCGGAGCGGGCGCTGCGGGAGATTCAGGCGGCGACCGGCATGCCGATCTCCGCGGCGCTCAAGCGCGGCCTGCGGGTCGTGCGTGACGAGGTGGTGCGGACGCCCCGGCGGACGCCCTATGAGATCTACTGTCAGCTCGATCTCGGCGAGGGCGGCTACGCCAGCGGTCCCGCGAGCGACACGCGCGCCGCGGCGCGCAAGGCCATTGCCGCCCGGCTGCGGCGATGATCCTGGTCGATACCGGACCGCTGATTGCGCTGTTCGATCCGCGTGACGCGCTGCATGAGCGCTGCAAGCGGACTCTCAAGACGTTGCGCTCCCAACTGCTCACGACCCTCCCGGTGTTGACCGAGGCGTTCCACATCCTGTCGCCGGAGAGCCAGGGATCGGACAGGCTGCGGGACTTCGTCGCACTCGGGGGGCTCGGTGTGTGGTTCTTCGATCACGGCACGCTCGAACGCGCTTTCGAGCTGATGGAGCGATACGCCGACCACCCCATGGACCTCGCCGATGCGTCGATGGTCGTAGCGGCCGAGGCGCTCAATACCCGGCGCATCTTCACGGTCGATCGCCGCGACTTCGCGGCGTACCGCATTCGGCGTGGGCACCGGCATTACCCCGCGGAGATCCTGTTCTGATGGAGCGTGCGGGCCCCTGTGTGTGCAGCCCGGCCGCGTTGTGCTAGTCGGGGTTCATGGATCCCGTTCGGCTGATCGTCTACTCCGACTACCTCTGACCCTGGTGCTACAACGCGGCCGTGCGCCTGCGTCGTCTTCAGGAAGAGTTCGGGGAGCACGTGCAGATCACCTGGCGCAGCTTCCTGCTGCGGCCGCGACCCGATCCCAACCGGACCCTGGAGAAGTTCCGCGCCTACACGCAGTCGTGGCAGCGCCCGGCCTCGGATCCCGACGGCGGCACGTTCCGCGTCTGGGCGACCGACGCCGGCCCGCCCTCGCACAGCGTGCCGCCGCACCTCGCCGCCAAGGCGGCCGCGAGCCTGGGGCCCGAAGAGTTCGAGCGCATTCACGAGCGCCTGCTGCACGCCTACTTCGCGGAGAACCGCGACATCACGGATCTGGAAACGCTGCGCGCGATCTGGAACGAGGCGGGCCTTCCGGAGGACGAATTCCGCCGCGTCGGTGACGAGTCGCTGCTGCGGGCGACGGCGGACGAGCACAACCAGGCGATCGAGTACGGCGTCACCGGCGTCCCCGCCGTGCGCATGGAAGGGCGCGAAGGGCTGGTCATCGGCGCGCAGCCCTTGGAGCTGTACCAGAGGTGGGTCAAGCGGGCGCTCGAGGAGTGACGGAGCGAAGCCGCGGGCCCCGGATCACGCGGCGTCC
>CAZYMF010000277.1:3329-5657 GCA_964648215.1 uncultured Binatia bacterium (SeqCode)
TGCCGACTACGAATTGCGGATTCGCGATTGGCGGGTCTTCTACCGTGTGATCGGTGGCACCGTGCAAGTAGGGCTGGTCGGCCGCAAGAATGGCAACGTCCTGATCATCGATGGCAAGGGGTTCATGCTATGAAAATCGAAAGCATTCGTGCGGTGAAAGCCAACTTGAACAAGATCGTCGGTGCGCTCCCCGAGGAGGGGTCGGTCGTCATCACGAAGAACGGCCGGCCGTGCGCGGTCCTGATGCCGGTGACCGAGGACACCGACCTGGAGATCGTTGCGCTCTCACAGAACAAGCGCTTTTGGCGCACTTATGATCGCGCCCGCAAGCGCGCGGAGAAAGAAGGCTGGGCATCGCTCGATGACGTGTAGCCTGACTCGCACTCGAGGTTGCGCCTTGCGTTCCTCGAGCGGCAGAGGTGTCGGGTTCGTTGAAATCGCTTCAAGAGGCCGCCCCCCTGCGAAAGTCCGGGCACCTACCTCTCGGAACGATTGATCGCGACCTGGCAAAACTCTCGGATACCCATCGCCTCTGATGCCGGACGAATGCCTCCGGCACCGAACCGCAGACCCTACCGCGGCGACCTTCCTGCGTTGGGTCCGTGTCAATCCGATCTCAGATCGCCCGCTCGCGCCCCTTCCAGTACGGATCGCGCAGCTTGCGCTTGTAGAGCTTGCCGTTGGGGTCGCGCGGCATCGCCTCGATGAAGTCGATCGTGCGCGGGCACTTGTACTTGGCGGTCTTCTCCAGGCAGAAGCTCTTGATCTCCTCGGCCAGCTCCGCCGACGGCGCGATGCCGGGGGCCGGCTCGATCACCGCCTTCACCTCCTCGCCCCAGTCCTCGTGCGGAATGCCGAACACCGCGGCGTCGGCCACCTTGGGATGCGTCAGCAGCACGGACTCGACCTCGCTGGGGTAGATGTTGACGCCGCCGGCGATGATCATGTCGATCTTGCGATCGCACAGGAAGAGGTAGCCGTCCGCGTTGAGATAGCCGATGTCGCCGACGGTGAAGAAGCCGTCGCGGCGGTTGGCGTCGGTCTTCGCCTTGTCCTTGTGGTACTCGAAGTCGGCGGCGGCGAGCGACATGTACACCGTGCCCGGCTGGCTCGCCGGGCAGTCCTTGCCGTCGTCGTCGAGGATGCGGACCTCGGAGGACGGCCACGCCCGCCCGACGGTGCCGGGATACTTCAGCCACTCCTGCGGGGTCACCAGCGTGCCTCCGCCCTCGCTGGCGGCGTAGTACTCGTAGATCACCGGCCCCCACCACTCGAGCATGCGCCGCTTGATGTCGACCGGGCAGGGGGCGGCGGCATGCACCATGTGCCGCAGCGAGGAGACATCGTAGCGCTGCTTCACCTCGTCGGGCAGAGCCAGCAGTCGATGGAACTGCGTCGGCACCATGTGGCTGGTGGTGACGCGGTACTTGTCGATGCACTGCAGGCACGCCTCCGGCGTCCACTTGTCCATCAGGACGACGGTGTGGCCGTAGTGCAGCGAGGAGCCGGTGAACATGAGCACGGCGGTGTGGTAGAGCGGCGAGCCGGTGAGGTGAACGTTGTCACCGCCGCCCTGGATGCCGAACATCGCCAGGAACATCGCGAACATGGTGGAGACGGCGTCGGGATCGAACGGCATCAGCGCCCGGCGCACCCCCTTCGGGCGTCCGGTCGTTCCCGACGTGTAGTTCATCACCTGGCCGGCGGCGCGGTCGCTCGGCAGCGTGGTCGGCTGGCCGTCCTTCAGCTCGCCGAAGGGGCGGAAGCCTTCGACCCGCCCGAGGGCGAAGCGATGGCTCGCGGGAAATCCGATCTCCTCGGCCGCGCCACGGCAGGCGTCGCCGAAGCGCTCGGCGCCGACGAACACCTTGGCCTCGGAATCCTGGACGATGTAGGCGATCTCCGACGCCGTCAGATGGTGGTTGATGGGCACCAGGTAGAGCCCGGCCTGACCGGTGGCGAGATACAGCTCGATCATCGGCGCCCCGTTCGGCAGCACCACGGCGACGCAGTCTCCCTGCTTCAGCCCGAGCGCGCGCAAACCGTGCACCAGTTGATTCGAGGCGGCGAGCAGCTCGCCCGCACTGATTTTGCGCTCCTCGGGGTCCACCAGGGCCAGGTGCCCCGGGTCCTGCTGGGCCAGATTCCAGAAGCCGAACTCTGCCATCGATGCTCCTTCTCGCTCGGGAGTGATCGACGACGCTTACAACACGAGGCGTTGGGGAGACAAGCGGAGCGCGGCGAATCGGTCGCACCTGTCCGAGATCTTCTCCGCCGGGCATCCGACTCCAAGGGCAGGTCGAGGAGTAGACGGTCCTGCATCCCCGG
>CAZYMF010000278.1:0-5629 GCA_964648215.1 uncultured Binatia bacterium (SeqCode)
CCGGGAAACTTCGAGCGGTGGTACAGGCGTCTCACCTGTGTGGTGGCACCTACGCCGCCGCGGTGAGCAGCCGCTCTTCGAGGCGGCGGATCGAGTCTGCCGGCACGCCGGCGGCCAGCGCGTAGTCGCGCATCGATCCGTAG
Organism: uncultured Binatia bacterium (SeqCode); assembly: GCA_964648215.1. Taxonomy (GTDB): domain Bacteria; phylum Desulfobacterota; class Binatia; order HRBIN30; family JACQVA1; genus CAZYMF01. Next base: position 144 of record CAZYMF010000278.1, read on the forward strand.
CGCGAGCGAACGCGCTCGAGCAGGGTGATCATCGTCTCGGGTTGGGCGTGAAGCGTGTCCGGCGGCAAGGCCTCCAGCATCGCCTGGTAGCCCGCGGAGGCCATCAGCCTGTCGATGATGGCGTCGAGGTTCTGCTGCGAGGCGGCGTAGTCGGCGACGATGACCTCGTCCTTGACCCCGAGGAGGCCGAGCAGCACCGCCGAGATCACCCCGGTGCGGTCCTTGCCGGCGGCGCAGTGGTAGACGGCGGGTCCTCCCGCCTCGGCCAGGGCGACGACGACGCGGGCGATCGCTTCCTTGGCGAACTCGGCGAGCAGGAAGTAGCGGTCGGCGAGGGTGAAGACCTCCGGGTGCTCGTCCCCCGCCGAGGTGTCGCCGTCGAACAGGGGCAGGTGGTGGAAGCGGATCGCCTCCGCCGCCAGCGGCCCGCGGCCGTCGCTGCGCACCTCCGCGGTGGAGCGCAGGTCGATGACCTCGGCGATGCGCAGGTTGTCCCGCAGTCGGGCGACGTCGTCGGCGCTGAGCAGGTGCAGCGCGTCGCTGCGAAAGAGCTGGCGCCAGCGCACCGTGCGGCCGTCGGCGGTCGGGTAGCCGCCGAGGTCGCGGAAGTTCAGGCAGCCTTCGAGCTCGATCACGCGTTGCATCGGGCTTGGAGTTGAGCACGACCGGGAAGATAGGTCCAGCTTGCGGTCGGGACCGAATGAGAAGGAAGCAGGAAGCCGGAAATCGACGCTCTCCCGGGCGCGGGTGCGGATCGGGCTGGCGGCGCGCCCCGGTTCTGGTAGACTCGGTGTTCACGACGGCAGACGGTCGGTAAGGCGGCCGTGGCGGGAAGATCATGGCGGACACGATCGAGAGGCACGACGATTTGCGCGCGGATGCGGATTCCCGCCCGATCGAGGGCGGCCCCAGGCAGCGTTCCCGCAAGCGCAGCAACGGCCGCCACAACGGCGCCATCCGCGAGCCGGCGGAGGACATCGAAGCGCTCCCGCCGGAAGCCGTGCCCGGCGGGTCGAAGGGTCTGAGCGCCCCCGAGCTCTACCTCAATCGCGAGCTGACGTGGCTCGAGTTCAATCGGCGCGTGTTTCACGAGGCCGGCGATGCGCAGAACCCGTTGCTCGAGCGCGTCAAGTTTCTCGCCATCGTCGCCTCCAATCTCGACGAGTTCTTCATGAAGCGCATCGGCGGCCTCAAGCAGCAGGTCGGTGCCGGGATGCAGGATCTGACCGTGGACGGCCGCACGCCGCTGCAGCAGATCGCCGAGTGCTCCGCCGTCATCCGCGAGCAGGAGGCCGAGCACCGGCAGCTGCTGACCGAGCTGAGAGCCCCGCTGGCCGAGAGCGGAATCTCGCTGCGCTCCTACGGCGAGCTGTCGGCGGACGAGCAGCAGGTGCTGCGCGAGTACTACTTGAAGAACATCTTCCCGCTGGTGACGCCGCAGGCGATGGATCCGGCGCACCCGTTTCCGTTCATCTCCAACCTTTCCCTCAATCTGCTGGTCACCGTGCGCTACCCGCGCGACGACGAGCCGTCGATGGCCCGCGTCAAGGTTCCGGTCGGTGCCGGCATTCCCCGTTTCCTGCGCGTGGGGGACGCCAGCGTCTTCGTCGCCCTCGAGGAGGTGATGGGACACAACCTGGACCTGCTCTTCCCGACGATGGAGATCGACTCCTGCGAGCTGTTCCGCGTCACCCGCAACGCCAACACCGAGCGGGACGAGGAGGAGGCGGACGATCTGCTGGCGCTGATCGAGTCGGAGCTGCGCGAGCGCCGCTTCGCGCCGATCGTGCGCCTCGAGGTGATCGCGGGCATGGATCCGATCCGCCGCGGCATGCTCGCCGCCGAGCTCGAGCTCGACGAGCGCAGCGACGTCTTCGAGGTCGACGGCATGATGGCCCTGCGCGATCTGATGGAGATCGCCGCCGTCGACGCGCCGGGCCTGCACGATCCCCCGCACCGTCCCGTCGATCACCCGCGGCTGCTCGAGTCGCGCAACGTCTTCCACATCATCCGCGACGCCGGCTCGCTGCTGCTGCACCATCCCTACGAGTCGTTCGCGACGTCGGTGGAGCGCTTCTTGCGCGAGGCCAGCGAGGACCCCAAGGTCCGCGCGATCAAGATGACGCTCTATCGCAGCGATTCCAACGTCATCGGCTACCTGTGCGAGGCGGCCCGCAACGGCAAGCAGGTGGCCGTGGTGGTGGAGCTCAAGGCGCGCTTCGACGAGGCGGCCAACATCCAGTTCGCCAGTCACCTGGAAGAGTTCGGCATCCACGTGACCTACGGCGTGGTGGGCCTGAAGACGCACTGCAAGGTCATCCTCGTGGTCCGGCAGGACTACAACGGCCTGCGCCGCTACGCCCACATCGGCACCGGCAACTACCACGCGGGCACCGCGCGCATCTACAGCGACTTCGGTTTGCTGACCTGCGACGACGTCATCGGCCAGGACCTCACCGAGATGTTCAACTATCTCACCACCGGCTACCGTCCGAAGCGTGCCTATCGCAAGCTGCTGCCGGCCCCGACATTGCTGAAGAAGGCCTTGCTGGCGAAGATCGAGCGCGAGATCGCCGCGCACTCGTCGGAGTCGCCCGGTCTCATCCAGATGAAGATGAACGCGCTCGAGGACAAGGACATCACGCGCGCGCTCTACCGTGCGTCGCAGGCGGGCGTGAAGGTCGACCTGGTGGTGCGCGACACTTGCCGCTTGCGACCCGGGTTGCCGGGCCTGTCCGAAAGCGTGCGCGTGATCAGCATCCTCGGTCGCTTTCTCGAGCACGGCCGGCTGTACTACTTCCGCAACGGCGGCGACGAGGAGTACTTCATCGGCTCGGCGGACTGCATGAAGCGCAATCTCGAGAGCCGCGTCGAGGTCGTGGTGCCGATCGCCGAGGCGGGGCTGCGCAAGGAGCTGCGGGTCGTGCTCGATGCGCAGCTGGCGCCCAATCACAACGCGTGGGCGATGCAGAGCGACGGCAGCTACGTCCAGGTCGCTCCCGATCACGGGGTGAAGGGCTGCCAGCAGGCGCTGATCGAGTTCGCCGAGAAGCGCCACAAGGAAGCGAGCCGGCTGCGCCGGCGGCGCCCCAAGGGCTTCACCCGCCACGGCGGTTGAAGCGGCGCGCGGCGAGCGACGATCCCGGCGCAGCCCGCACCCTGCGCGCGCGGCGCCGCTTTCTTCTTGACGAACAAACGTTTGTTGGGCTACATGGGCGCGTCTCGTTGAGTCTTGACGTCGCCTGACCGCAGAGCCTCCTGGCGGGTGTGTGTCGCGTTGCGAATGATCACGGCCAAGGGGTGGAGACAGCATGATGAGCAATCGATCCGAGCCTTTTGTCGCGCCGATGCACCAGGATCTGGTCTCGGAGTTCCCGTACAAGCACTCCACCGGCGAGGTCATCGGTCGTTTTCTCGCCGGCCTCAAGGAGCAGAAGCGGATCTGGGGGCAGCGGGCGGCCGGGCAGGGCGTGGTGGTGCCGCCGCCGGGGTACTCCGAGGTCGACGGCTCCGCCGCTGGCGAGTGGGTGGAGGTGAAGTCGAGCGGGACGCTGACGGCGGTGGCCGTCGTGCACCAGCCGATCGAGCGCCTGCACCCGTTTTCCGAGCCCTTCGCTTTCGTGCTCGTTCGCCTCGACGGCGCCGACACGGCGATGGCGCACGTGGTCAAGGACGATCTGGCGCGCCTGCGAGTCGGTGCGCGCGTCGAGGCGGTGTGGAAGCCCGACGGCGAGCGCGTCGGCAGCGTTCGCGACATTGCCTGTTTTCGCCTGACGGACTGAGCCGATCCGAAAGAACATTGTCGCTGGAGCCGAGCCGATGAGCGAGCCGCCGAAGGAACCGGTCAAGTACGTCGAAGCCAACGTCTACCTGCCCTATCATTACGTCGCCGGGGACCACCGGGCGCGCTACCTGCACGCGCTCAAGGACAAGCGTATCCTCGGCTCGAAGTGCTCGCAGACGGGCAAGGTCTTCCTGCCGCCGATGAGCAACTCACCCGAGAGCTTCGCCCCGGCCGAGGAGCTGGTCGACGTCTCCGACCGGGGCGTGGTGACCACTTTCTGCGTCGTCAACATCCCGGTGATCGGCCGCAACCTGGAGATCCCATACGTCGCCGCCTCGGTCGCGCTCGACGGCGGCGACATCTCGATCTTCGCCCTGATCCAGGAGTGCCAGCCGGCGGAAGTGCGCATGGGCATGCGCGTCGAGGCGGTGTGGAAGCCCGACGGCGAGCGCCAGGGCGACCACGAGGACATCCTCTACTTCCGGCCGACGGGCGAGCCGGACGCGGCGCCCGAGACCTACATCAACCGATTGTGAGCCGGTCATGACCAAGCTACGCAACGTCGCCGTCGTCGGCTTCGCGCAGGCGCCCATCGTCGCCCGCGACGAGCACCGCACGGCGCAGGAGATGCTCTATCCGCAGGTGCGGCGCGCGCTCGCCGAGTGCGGCGTCGAGCGCCGCGAGATCGACTACCAGGTGGCGGGCTCCGCCGACTACATCGACGGGCGCCCGTTCGGCTTCGTCGCCGCCCTCGACGTCATGGGCGCCTGGCCGCCGACGCAAGACCTCCACCTGGAGATGGACGCCGCCTTCGCCGCCTACTACGCCTGGCTGCGCATGCAGGCGGACGACTGCGACACCGCCATCGTCTGCGGCTACGGCAAGACCTCCGAGGGCGAGCCGCGACGTATCCTCAACCTGCAGCTCGATCCGTACTATCAGGCCGCCATCGGTCTCGACCCGATCGCGACGGGCGCGCTGCAGGCGAGCCAGTACATGGCGCGCACCGGGACCGGCGACCGTGACCTGGCCGCCATTGTCGCCCGCAATCGCGCCGCCGGCGCGCGCAACCCGGAGGCCCAGGTGCGCGACGGCGCCAGTGCCGAGGACCTGCTGGCGACCCCTTGGGTCGTCGCCCCGCTGCGCCAGGGCTACCTCCCGCCGCTCGGCGAGAGCGCGGTGTGCCTGGTGCTCGCGGCCGAGGGCAAGGCGGAGAAAATGTGCGACCGCCCCGCCTGGATCCACGGCGTCGATCAACGCATCGAGATGCAGACGCTCGGCGCGCGCGACCTGTCGCGCAGCGCCGGCACCAAGCTGGCGGCGGAGAAGGCCCTGGTGATGGCGGGTCTGTCCAGCGCCGCCGGTGTCGACGTCGTCGAGCTGTCGGCCACCAACCCGGCCGAAGAGCTGATCCTGTGCGAGGCGCTGGGCATCGACGCCGGGGCCTCGCGCCCGGCGATCAACCCGTCGGGCGGACCGCTGGCCGGCCATCCGCTGATGATGACCGGCCTGATCCGCCTGGGCGAGGCCTTCCGCCAGCTCTCCGGCCGCGCCGGGGACCATGCGGTTGCCGGAGCGACACGTGCCATCGCCCACGCGAGCTCGGGGCATTGCCTGCAACAAAATGTCGTGTTCGTTCTCGGTAGCGAGCGGAGGTGGTCATGAAGCGCCCGGTGGCCGTCGTCGGCGTCGGACAGACGCA
>CAZYMF010000279.1:0-5629 GCA_964648215.1 uncultured Binatia bacterium (SeqCode)
TGTCGCTGGTGGCGATCCTCGACGCGGACAAGGAAGGTTTTCTGCGCTCGGAACGGTCCCTGATCCAGACCGTCGGTCGCGCGGCCCGCAACGTCAGCGGAACCGTCATCATGTACGCCGACCGGGTCACCGACTCGATGCGCCGCGCCATCGACGAGACCGACCGCCGCCGCGCCAAGCAGGAGGAGTTCAATCGCGAGCACGGCATCACGCCGCAGACGATTCGCAAGGCGATCGATGCCCGCCTGGTCGATCTGGCCGAGGCCGACTACGTCGAGGTGCCGCTGGTGGCGGAGGAAGAGGGCGACTACGTGCCGCTGGAGCAGATTCCCAAGCGCGTCGCCGCGCTGCAGAAGGAGATGCGCCAGGCCGCCGCCGATCTGGAGTTCGAGCGCGCCGCCGAGCTGCGCGACGAGATGCAGAGATTGCAGGAACGGGAGCTCGCTCTGCGCGAGGCGGGGGCCTGAAGGATCGCCGCGGACAAGGGCGAGGCCGGAAGGAGAATTGACTTCGAGCGCCGCTCGCGTTACAAGAATCGCAGCCTTTAAGCTGGTCCCGTGAGGCCAGGAAGGGTTCCATGAGCGCAAACGGCAACAACACAAACGGCAAGTGACGGCCTCCTCACGGCGAGGGGGCTTTTTTTTGTCCGCAGAGCGATGAACGAGGGGCGCGTGCAGCAACGACAGGAGCGCAACGGGCGGGAGCGGATCGTCATGGACGGGCAGGCCGTCGAGCGCGCTCTGACGCGCATCGCCCACGAGATCCTCGAGCGCAACAAGGGGACCGAGGGCCTGGTGCTGGTCGGCGTGCGCTCGCGCGGCGTCTACATCGCCGATCGCCTGCGCGCCAGGATCGCCGCCATCGAGAAGGTGGACCTGCCGAGCGGGATCATCGACATCACGCTGTACCGCGACGACCTCAGCCGCGCACGGCAGCAGCCGACCATCAAGGGGACCGACATCCGTTTTCCGATCGACGACCGGCGCGTGCTGCTCGTCGACGACGTGCTCTACACCGGCCGCACCGTGCGCGCGGCCCTCGATGCGCTGATGGACTTCGGCCGGCCGCAGAACGTGCAGCTGGTCGTGCTGATCGATCGCGGACACCGCGAGCTGCCGATTCGGGCCGACTTCGTCGGCAAGAACCTGCCGACCGCCGTCAACGAGCTGGTCCAGGTGAGGTTGACGGAGAGCGACGGGCGCGACGAGGTCGCCATCGCCCAGAGCGCGGAGTGAAGGGGGCGGACATGACATTCACGGCACGTCACCTGCTCGGTCTGGAGGGCATGAGCCGGGAGGAAATCCTCTACATCCTCGACACGGCGACTTCCTTTCGCGAGATCTCGGAGCGCGAGATCAAGAAGGTGCCCACCCTGCGCGGCAAGACCGTGATCGGCTTCTTCTACGAGGCGAGCACGCGCACGCGCATGTCGTTCGAGATCGCCGCCAAGCGCATGAGCGCCGACTTCATCAGCCTGAGCGCCGGCGGCAGCAGCGTCAGCAAGGGGGAGACGCTGCTCGACACGGCGCGCAACCTCGCCGCCATGCGCCCCGACGGCATCATCCTGCGCCATCCCTCGGCGGGCGCGCCGCACTTCCTCGCCCAGCGCGTCGACTGCCCGATCATCAACGCCGGCGACGGCGCCCACGAGCACCCCACCCAGGCGCTGCTCGACCTCCTCACCATTCGCGAGCACCGCGGCACGCTGGACGGTCTCAAGATCGCCATCGTCGGCGACATCCTACACAGCCGCGTGGCGCGCTCGAATCTGCACGCGCTGCGGGCCCTCGGCGCCGAGGTGCGCCTGGTCGGTCCGCCGACGTTGCTGCCGCGCGAGCTGCGCGCCTGGGCGGAGGTGACCCACGACCTCGCCGAGGGCGTGCGCGATACGGACGTCGTCATGACCCTGCGCATCCAACGCGAGCGGCAGGGGGCGAACTTCTTTCCTTCGCTCGACGAGTATGCGCGCTACTTCTGCCTGACGCAGAGCGCCCTGCGGGGCGCCAAGCCGGGTGTGCTCATCATGCACCCCGGGCCGATCAATCGGGGCATCGAGATCGCCAGCGACGTCGCCGACGGGCCGTACTCGGTCATCATGGAGCAGGTGACCAACGGCGTCGCCCTGCGCATGGCGGTGCTCTTCCTGCTCATCAACCGCAGCCGCGAGGCGGATATGCCCGAGATCGAAGCGGCGCCCGAGCCGGCGCTGCACCGGAAGGCGGGCTGAGACCGTGGCGTCCCCCTCTCTGCTCGTTGCCGGCGGCACCGTCGTCGATCCGGCCAACGACGTGCACGCCGCCCGCGACGTGCTGATCGAGGAAGGCCGCATCGCGGCCGTTGCCGAGCCGGGCACGATCGCGGCCGACGGGGCGGAGAGCGTCGACGCCTCCGGCTGCCTGGTTCTTCCCGGGCTGATCGACATGCACGTTCACCTGCGCGAGCCGGGCTACGAGTACAAGGAGACCATCGAGACCGGTGCGCAGGCCGCCGCGGCCGGCGGGTTCACCGCCGTCGCCTGCATGGCCAACACCGACCCGGTCAACGACAGCGCCGCGGTCACGGCGTCGATTCTCGATCGCGCGCGCGAGGTCGACCTGGTGCGCGTGTACGCCATCGGCGCCGTCACCATGGGTCTGCGCGGCGCGCGGCTGGCGGAGATCGGCGAGATGCGCCGGGCCGGCATCGTCGCCGTCTCCGACGACGGCCAGCCGATCATGGACGGCGAGCTGATGCGCCGCGCCCTCGAGTACACCGCCATGTTCGGCATCCCCGTCATCGCCCACGAGGAGGACCGTGCCATTGCCGGCGGCGGGGTGATGAACGAGGGGGCGATGTCACTGCGCCTGGGCCTCAAGGGCATGCCGGCGGCCGCGGAGACGGTGATGGTGGCGCGTGACATCGCCCTGGCCGAGCAGACCGGCGGCCGGGTGCACATCGCCCACGTCAGCGCCATCGGCTCCGTCGAGCTGATCCGCGCCGCCAAGGCGCGCGGCGTGCCGGTGACGGGCGAGGCCTCGCCGCATCATTTCACTCTGACCGAGGCGGCCGTGGACGGCTACAACAGCAACGCCAAGATGAATCCTCCCCTGCGCACGGCGGCGGACGTCGCGGCGGTGCGCGCCGGAGTGCGCGACGGTACGCTGGACGTCATCGCCACCGATCACGCCCCGCATCACCGCGACGAGAAGGACGTCGAGTTCGATGCCGCGCTCAACGGCATCATCGGTCTCGAGACCGCCGTGCCGCTGGCCCTGCGTCTGATCGCCGAGGCCGACATCCCGATCGCCACCCTGGTGCGTGCCATGAGCACCAACCCGGCGAAGATCCTCGGCGTGCCGGGCGGCTCGGTCGGCGTCGGTGACGTCGCCGACGTCTCCGTCGTCGATCCGCGGCGGCGCTGGACGGTCGATCCGGCCAAGCTGCGCTCGAAGAGTCGCAACACCCCGTTCGGCGGCTGGGAGATGACCGGCCAAGCCGTTGCCACCATCGTCGGCGGGCGCATCGTTCACCGTCTCGACGGCAAGGAGCGTAGAAAGAAATCCGCATGAAGGCATTACTCGCACTGGCCGACGGCACCGTCTTCGGAGGAGAGTCCTTCGGCGCCGAAGGCGAAGCCGCCGGCGAGGTGGTGTTCAACACCTCGATGACCGGGTATCAGGAGATTCTCACCGACCCCTCGTACTGCGGTCAGCTGGTGGCGATGACCTACCCGGAGATCGGCAACGTCGGCGTCAATCGAGAGGACGTCGAGTCGCGACGGCCGTTTCTGCAAGGCTTCATCGTCAAGGAGTACTGGGAGCAGCCGAGCAACTGGCGCGCGCGGCAGAGCTTGCGCGACTACCTGGTCGCCAACCGTATCCCGGCGATCCAGGGGATCGACACCCGTGCCCTGGTCCGACACATCCGCGAGCGCGGCGCCCAGAATGCCGTGCTGTCCACCACGGATTCGGATCCCGGGAGCTGCGTCGCCAAAGCCAAGGCCTCGCCGGGGCTGATCGGCCGCGACCTGGTGCGCGAGGTCACCTGCGGCGAGGCGTACGACTGGACAGAGGCCGACTGGTCGCTGTCGGAGGGCTACGCTCAGGCGCGGCCGGATGCGCAGGCTCCGTTCGTCGTCGCCTACGACTACGGCATCAAGCGCAACATCCTGCGCAACCTGGTGGCCGGCGGCTGTCGCGTGCGGGTGGTGCCGGCGGCGACGCCGGCGGCACAGGCGCTCGCGCTGCAGCCCGACGGCATCTTCCTCTCCAACGGGCCGGGAGACCCGGACGTCGGCCCGTACGCCGGCATCGTGCGCGACCTCGTCGGCAAGCGGCCGATCTTCGGCATCTGCCTCGGGCATCAGATTCTCGGCCTCGCTCTCGGCGGACGGACGTACAAGCTCAAGTTCGGGCATCACGGCGGCAACCAGCCGGTGATGGACCTCACCACCCGCAAGACGGAGATCACCAGTCAGAACCACGGTTTCGCCGTGGACGTCGACTCGTTGCAAGGGGTGGCCGAGCTGACGCACGTGAACCTGAACGATCGCACCGTCGAAGGCCTGGCGAAGCCGGATGCGCAGCTCTTCTCGGTCCAGTACCATCCCGAGGCCTCGCCGGGCCCGCACGACGCCAACTACCTGTTCCAGCGTTTTTTGAAAATGATCGACGCAACCCGCTGACCCTAAACGGAAATGCTGAACCACAGAGGCACAGAGAACACCGAGGCCGGCCAGGGTGAGGGAAGAGAATGCAGCGGTGTTCTCCTGTCTCCCTCACCCCGACCCTCTCAGAGGGAGAGGGAGCCGGAAGAAGCAGGGCCTTTCTCAGCTCGGCGATCTCTTCTCTGTGTCCTCCGTGCCTCTGTGGTGAGCTCTTTCTTCACAACCGCCAGACGAGCAGCGAATGCCCAAACGCACTGACATCAAAAGCATCCTTCTCATCGGCTCGGGGCCGATCGTCATCGGCCAGGCGTGCGAGTTCGACTACTCCGGCACGCAGGCGTGCAAGGCGCTCAAGGAGGAAGGGTACCGGGTGATCCTGATCAACTCGAACCCGGCCACCATCATGACCGACCCCGGCTTCGCCGATCGCACCTACGTCGAGCCGATCACGGTGGAGAGCCTCGAGGGCATCATCGCCGCCGAGAAGCCCGACGCGCTGCTGCCGACAATCGGCGGGCAGACGGGGCTGAACATGGCCATCGAGCTCGCCGAGCGCGGCATCCTCGATCGCTACGGCGTCGAGCTGATCGGCGCCAAGCTGCCGGCGATCAAGAAGGCCGAGGACCGCGACCTGTTCAAGGCGGCGATGGAGCGGATCGGTCTCGACCTTCCCCGCAGCGGCTATGCCCACAGCTTCGAGGAGGCGGTTGCCGTCCGCGACCGGATCGGCCTGCCGCTGATCATCCGTCCGTCGCGCACCCTGGGCGGAACCGGCGGCGGCCTGGTGGGTACGGAGGCGGAGTTCGAGACCATGGTTCGCTGGGGTCTGGACGCCTCGCCGAGCCACGAGGTGCTCATCGAGGAGTCGATCGCCGGCTGGAAGGAGTTCGAGCTCGAGGTGATGCGCGACGGCAAGGACAACGTCGTCATCGTCTGCTCGATCGAGAACCTCGATCCGATGGGGGTCCACACCGGCGACTCGAT
>CAZYMF010000280.1:0-5627 GCA_964648215.1 uncultured Binatia bacterium (SeqCode)
GACCAGCTCGACCACCGCCGCGTGCAGCTGGTTCTCGTCGCGCATCGGCGCCGTGCAGCCCTCGAGGTAGCTGACGTAGCTGCCCTCGTCGGCGACGATCAGCGTGCGCTCGAACTGGCCGGTCTTGGCGGCGTTGATGCGGAAATACGTCGACAGCTCCATCGGGCAGCGGACGCCCTTGGGAATGTAGCAGAACGAGCCGTCGCTGAAGACCGCGGAGTTCAGGGCGGCGAAAAAGTTGTCGGTGTACGGAACCACCGAGCCGAGGTACTTCCGCACCAGGTCGGGATGGTTCTGCACCGCCTCGGAAAACGAGCAGAAGATGATCCCCTTCTCGGCCAGCTTCTCCTTGAACGTGGTCGCCACCGAGACGCTGTCGAAAACCGCATCGACGGCGACACCGGCGAGGATTTCACGCTCGTGCAGCGGAATGCCGAGCTTCTCGTATGTTTTGAGCAGCTCCGGATCGACCTCGTCGAGACTCTTCGGCCCGTCGGCCTTCGCCTTCGGCGCCGAGTAGTAGACCATGTCCTGGTAGTCGATCGGCGGGTAGTGCACGTTCTGCCACGTCGGCTCCTTCATCGAGCGCCAGTGGCGGTACGCCTTGAGGCGCCACGCGAGCATGAATTCCGGCTCATGCTTCTTGGCCGAGATCACGCGCACCACGTCCTCGTTCAGACCGTGCGGTACGGCGTCCGCCTCGATGTCGGTATAGAATCCGTGCTGGTACTCGCGGTTGACCAGCTCTTCGATCTTGTTTGCCGTCGCTGGCATTCTCTCACCTCAAAGCTGCAGCACGCGCCGTGATCGCCGTCACCCCGTCGTCGCGCGCCTCGGCGACGGCTTGGTCCGGCGCCGGCACGGTCATCTCCGACAGCGGAATGTCTTCCAACGCCTTGCGAATCGCGCGGTTGATCTTCTGCAAGTGGCGACGAACGGGGCAGCGCGGCTCGTAGTCGCAGTCGTGACTCGTGTCGACGGTGCACAGCGTCAGGGCAATCGGTCCTTCCAGTGCGCTCACGATCCCAGCCAGAGAGATGTCCTCGGAGGGTCGTGCCAGGCGGTAGCCGCCCTTCACTCCCCGCTGCGAGTCGAGTAGCCCCTCGCGCGCCAGAATGCGCATCAGCTTGCTCACCGTCGGCAGGGGAAGATGCGCGCCGGCCGCGACCTCGGTTGCCGTGTGCACCCGATCGGGATGCGAGGCCACATAGGTCATGAGGACCACGCCGTAGTCGGTCAGCCTGCTCAGGCGAATCATCGCAGCGCTCCAGAGTGCTTCACGTCACAAACCGGACTGAATCGGTCCACTTTCAGGCAACGTAACAAATACGAGCCCTTTTGCAAGCCCCGAAGGGTGGTCATTAGCCCGGCGAATGACTGGAAGTAGCGCCCGGAGGCTAGCGCGAGACGCCGGCGACCGGTTGTGCTAAGAGGCCGCGCGGCCTGCGGGCGGAGGGAGACATGTATCTCGACAGCGTGCAGATCGGAGTCGTCGACCTTCACGGGGCGGGCCGCGCCTACGAGCTGCTGCTCGGCATCACCTCGATTCGCCCGGCCGATGGTGGGGTGCGCTTTCAGCTGCAGCGTGGCGCGGTCGAGCTGGAGTCGGGCGAGCCGGGATTGCACTCGGTCACCTTCGTCGCCGAGCCCGACGAAGACGTGAAGTGGCCCGGGGATCGATCCTCCTTTCACGGGCTCGACGTGCGCCTCGGCCGACGTCGCGAGCCACCCGCTCCTTCCGTGACCGCTCCGGGCACGGTGGCGGCCATCGACCACGTGGTCGTGCACACCCCGGATCTCGGGCGCGCCACGGCCCTGTGGCGAGACCGCCTGGGAGTGCGCCTGGCCCTCGATCGCGAGTTTCCCGCCCGCGGCCTGCGCATGTGTTTCTTTCGCAGCGGCGGCATCACTCTCGAGTTCGTCAGCTCGCTGCCGCCGCCCGCGGAGCATGACGATCCGGACCGATTCTACGGCATCGCGTACCGCGTCGTCGATCTCGCGGCCTGTCGCTACCGTTTGCAACACGCGGGGCTCGACGTCAGCGGCCTGCGCCCGGGGCACAAGCCGGGGACCTCGGTCGCGACGGTGCGCTCGGGGACGGCCGGGGTGGCGACGTTATTGCTCGAAAACGTCGCGCCCGTAGCTTGAGAAGGTCCGGCGAGTCACCGTGCAGCGCGAAGTCCCTTGCCGCACGCGCCGCGGCCTCCTCTACGCCTGGCACGCATGAATCTCGGGGCGGCGCGCCGCCCACGGCTTGGCTTGCTCGAGCTGCGCCGCGACACGAAGCAGCAAATCCTCGCGTCCGTAGGGAGCAACCAGGTGCACGCCGATCGGTAAGCCGTCGGCACTCCAGAACAGGGGCAGCGAGATCGCGGGCTGTCCCGACACGTTGAAGGGCGCGGTGAAGGTGCTGAAGGGAGCGGCCCGCAGAAACCCGGAGAGGGGATCGTCCGCCGACGAAGCCATCTCGCCCAGCCGCGGCGGGGGCTCGGCCGCCGTCGGCGTCAGCAGCAGATCGAAGCCCCCTTGCCACCATCCGGCCAGCCGCCGCCCCTGCGCGTGCACGAACTCCACCGCGCCCAGGTATTCCCGGGCGGAAGCCTGGCGACCGAGCTCGGCGACCGCCCACGTGAGCGGCTCGACGTCGGCCGCACCCACCGTACGGCCCAGCTTCTCGCCCCAAGCGTCGAGCATCCGCGCCACCGAGCAGGCGACCACCCGGACGAAGGCCCGGGTAGCTTCGGGATCGCGCAGGGCTTCGGGGTACGAGTCCTCCACCGCATGGCCCAGGTCGCCGAGCAAGCGCGCGCCTTCTCGGGCGGCATCCACGCACGCCGGGTGCACCGGCATACCGCCGGGGGCAATCGTCATCAGCCCGACGCGCAAGCGGCCGGGGGCGGCGCCCACCTCGGCGGAGAAGGGACGTCGGGGGCTCGGAGCCGCATACGGGTCGCCTGGCATCACGCCGGCGAGGACATCGAGGATCGCGGCGGCGTCACGGATCGAGTGGGTCACGCTGTTCTCGCACGAGAAGCCTCCCCAACGCTCCCCGGCATCCGGGCCGAAGGAGACGCGGCCACGCGACGGCTTGAGCCCGACCAGCCCGCAATGCGCCGCGGGGATGCGGATGGAGCCGCCGCCGTCGGTGGCGTGCGCGACCGGGACCATGCCGGAAGCCACTGCCGCCGCCGCGCCGCCGCTCGAGCCGCCGGGCGAGCGCGCCGGATCCCACGGGTTGTGCGTCGCCCCGTAGGCTTCGGGCTCGGTCGTCGGCAGCAGACCCAGCTCCGGCGTATTGGTCTTGCCCAGGAACACGAAGCCGGCCGCGCGCAGCCTGGCGGCGAAATAGGTGTCGTGTGGCGCCACCCACCCCGCGTCGCGCAGCAGCCGCATACCGCCGTGGAACGGGTCACCGGCGCTGTGCGCGCCGAGGTCCTTCAGCAGGAAGGGAACCCCGCGAAACGGCCCGTCGGGCACGGCGCCGCGCGCTTGCGCGCGCGCTTTTTCGAATGTGGGAGTGATGACCGCGTTCAGGCGCGGATTGAGCTGCTCGATGCGGGCAATCGCGGCATCCACCAGCTCGATCGGCTGCACCTCTCCTCGTCGCACCAGCTCGGCCTGCGCCGTGGCATCCAGCGTCGCCAACTCATCCTTCATATACGTCCTCCGTCAACGTTCCGGCGCGACCGCCACTCAGGTGCGCAAGAGCCCTTCCTGCGCCACCGAGGCGATACGCGTCCCATCCCGCCGGTACATCACCCCCTGCAACAAGGCGCGCGCCGCGTGCGCCACCGGGCTCTCGGTTGCAAACAGGACCCAATCGTCGAAACGCGGCGGGCGATGAAGCCAAACCGCGTGATCGAGGCTGGCCCCGACCCGCAGGCGCCAGGTCATGCCGTGAGGCCGCGCCGCGGTGCGCAACAAAGTGCGGTCGGAAGCGAACACCAGCAATGCCGCGTGCACCAACGGATCCTCCGGGAGCACGCCACGCGGGCGCAGCCACACCCGCCGCCGCGGCGGCAGCTTCACGTCGGGATCGAGGCTGTCGGGGTCGCACACCCGCACCTCCAACGGCCCGTCGGGCCGGCGCGCGGTTTGCCCGCCGAGCAGCTTGGCGCGCATATCCTCCCAGTCCGGCAGGCCGTCCGGCTCCGGCGCGGCCGGCGGGCCGCCTTCCTGGTGCGAGATGCCTTCCTCCCATTTGGTGAAGCTCGCCGAGAGATTGAAGATCGCCTCGCCAGCCTGATGCGCCACCACGCGCCGGGTGACGAAGGTGCGCCCATCCCGGATTCGATCGACGACGTAGCGAATCGGGACTCCATGGCGGCCGGGCCGTAGGAAGTAGCCATGGAGCGAGTGCAAATCGCGCTCGGTCACCGTACGCCCGGCCGCCAACGCCGCTTGCGCGGCGACGAAGCCGCCGAAGAGAGCCCCCTCTCCGCGACCCGAACGTCCGATGAACAGGTCACGATCCAGTCGCTCTAGATGAAGCCGATGCAGCAGGTGCGCCAGCGGCGACGTGGAGGCTTCGCTCATGACCGCACTTGAGGCCTTCGCCCGGTCGATGTCAAATGGCAATTCGTGCTTCATGATCGTGGGTCGTGCCCGGGGTGGGAGAAGACGGCGACAAAGTGTGCCGTGGCTGGATGACTGGCGCCTGACTGGTGCTACAATCCCCGCCCATGTCGACGAAGCAAGAGTACGCCCTCGGGTCCTTGTTCGGCCCGGGTCGGGTGGAGATGACCAGCCACACGCCCCACGCCGGCCACCTCGGCATGTCGGTGGTCGAGACCGGGCCGGGCTTCGCCGTTCTCCGGCTCCCCTATCGCGAGGAGATCATCGGCGATCCGGTGCGCAAGGTGGTTTTCGGTGGCGCGATCACCTCGCTCCTCGACCAGGCCTCCGGGCTCGCGGTCGCCTGCGCGCTCGACGTTCTGCGCGCGATCGCGACCGTCGACCTGCGCGTCGACTATCTGCGCGCGGCCGCACCCGGGCTCGACCTGTACGCGCGCGTCGATTGCTACAAGGTCACGCGCAACGTCGCCTTCGTGCGCGGCATCGCCTACGAGCACGGCCCCGACGACCCGTTCGCCAGCTGCCTGGGGACCTTCATGCTGGGGGCGAATCCGGCGGGGAGCGCCTTCCAGCGCCTGGTGCCCGACGCCAAGAAGGAGGAGCCGGCGTGAGCCGCGTCCTCGATTCCATCCCGTACGCCCGCTTTCTCGGCGTCGCCGTCGACCGCGCCAGCGGCACGCTCGAATGCGTGCTGCCCTTCCGCACGGAGATCGTCGGCAATCCCATACTGCCGGCGATTCACGGCGGCGTGATCGGCGCCTTCCTCGAACTGACCGCGATCCTGCGACTCATCGACGAGAGCGGTACCGACCGCGTGCCCAAGCCGATCAACTTCGCCATCGACTATCTCCGTTCCGCCGGCCCCAACACCACCCGCGCGCGCGCGGACATCTTCAAGCTCGGCCGCCGGATTGCCGTGGTCCACGTCGTCGCCTGGCAGGACGACCCGTCGCGTCCGGTGGCTTCGGGCAACGGCAAGTTCCTGCTGTAGCGGGTCAGCACCCCGTTGAAAAACGCAAAGACACCCTTCGACAAGCTCAGGGTGAGCGAAA
>CAZYMF010000281.1:0-5566 GCA_964648215.1 uncultured Binatia bacterium (SeqCode)
CCTCGCCGGCGCAGCCGATCTCGATCTCCGCCGGGTCGCGCATGGCGCTGTATTTCACCGCGTTGCCGACGAGGTTGGCCAGCACCTGCTTGAGCATCGCGGGATCACCGACGACCCGCGGCAGTGGCGCGATCTTCCAGGTGATGGCGCGGCCCCGCGTCTCCATTTCCAGCCCCCGGAGGGTGTCTTGCAGCAGACCATCCAGATCAACGGTGGTGGCCCCCATCTCGGCGCGGCCGGTGCGGGAAAAGGCCAAGAGGGCGTCGATGAGCTGGCCCATCTCCCCGCTCACGTCGACGATCTCCTTCAAGTAGTGTCTGGCCTTCTCGGGAAGCTCGCCGTTACTGGACTGGCCCAGCAGCTCGACATAGCCCTGGATGTGGCGCAGGGGCGCGCGCAGGTCGTGCGACACCGAGTAGGAGAAGGACTCCAGCTCCCGGTTGGCATCTTCCAGTTGGTGGGTGCGCTCCAGGACCCGCCGCTCGAGGTCGGCGTTGAGTCGGCCGATTTCCTCCTCTGCCCGCTTGCGCTCGGTCATGTCCCGCAACGATGCCAGGAAAGCGGGCTGGCCCTCCCACTCAATTCCCGTCACCCGCATTTCCACGTCCACGAAGCGGTCCGCCGATTGAATGACCTCCACCTCCGAGGTCTCCCCGGGGGCGCAGGAAAAGCCGAAGGGCGATTGCAGTAGTTGCTGCTTCGATTTGCCGAAAAGGCGAGCCGCCGTGGCATTGACGGAAACGATCAGGCCCTCAGTATCCACGACGAAGACTCCGTCGGCCGAGCCTTCGATGCTGTTGCGGAAGTTGCTCTCGCTTCGCCGCAGGGCCTCATGGATCCGTTGGATTTCGACGACCGCTTCGATCTTGGCTCGCAGGATCTCCGGCGCCAACGGCTTGACCACGTAGTCCACCGCGCCGAGCGCGTAGCCTTTCGCGATCATGTCCTCGTTTCTGACCTCGGCCGTCAGGAAGATGATGGGTGTCAGCCGCGAGGCTTCGCGCGCGCGGATCAACCGGGCGGTTTCAAAGCCGTCCACGCCGGGCATCTTCACATCGAGGAGAATCAGGGCGAAGTCGTGCGCCCGTACCGCGCGCAGCGCGTCCTCCCCGGAAAGGGCCGTTACCAGTTGATATCCCCGCCCTTGGAGCAGAGCCTCCAAGGCCAACAGGTTGTCCGGCCTATCGTCCACCAGCAGGATCGTCAGGGGCTGGATCATGCTTCTGGCTCCGCGGCTTCACCCGGGCTCATCCGGGCGGGAGCGCCGCAATCCAACGGCAGCCAGACGCGAAAGGTCGAGCCGCGCCCGAGCTCGCTCTCCACGCTGACGCGGCCGTTGAGCACCTCCAGCAACCGGCGAACCACGTGCAAGCCCATGCCGACGCCGCCGTAGCGGCGCGTCAAGGCCGCTTCGGCTTGCCGGAAGGGCTCGAAAAGGATTGGCATCACCGCCGGGGCGATGCCGATGCCGGTGTCGGCCACGGCGATCTCGATGCCGCCGCCGGCCTCGCGAACGGCCACGGTGACGGTCCCCGCCTCGGTAAACTTGATCGCGTTGGCAACCAGGTTGCGCAGCACGACCTTCAACTTGGCGAGGTCGGTGCGTAGCGCGGGGAGGGGCGCCGGGACATCGGCGCGCCAGCGGAGCTGGGGTTTCTCGGCGAGGAGCGGCTGCGCTCCCGCCGCGATGTCGCCCACGAGCTCGGCCACCGACGTCGGTTGCGGGTCCAGCTTCAGTTGTCCCCGGTCGAGTCGACCGAGATCGAGGATCGAGTTGATCAACTCGCTGAGCTCGGCTGCACGCTTGCGCGAGCTCTGCAGCGCGTTCTGCTGCTTGCCGGTCAGCGGGCCGAGCACCTCCTCGAGGAGAAGATCCGTGTACCCCATGATGATGTTCAGCGGCGTCCGTAGCTCGTGCGACATGACCGACACGAAGTCCGACTTCAGCCGGTTCACCCGCTCCAGCTCCTCGACGACATGGGCGTTGCTGAGCGCCAGCGATCCAAGGCGAGCGATACCCTCGGCGATGCGGTGCTCCCTGCCGTCGAACGGTCGCGAACGGCCGGCCGTCTGCAACCCGATGATGACCGGTCCGCGGCGCAATGCGGAGAACAAGCCGTTCACGACCTGATGGGATGCCAGCAGCGCCGCGGAAACGAACTGCTCGGCGTTCGCGGCGGTCACTTCCACCACGTCCTCGCGCTCGAGGCGCGCCAGCAGCGGTGCGATCGACGGCTCCGCGATCGGCGCGTGGCGCAACGTCTCCGATTGCTCCGCGTTGGCGCCGTACTCGGCGACCACGGTGAAGGCGACTTCGTTCGGTTGCCGGAGAAGGGTGCGGCTGACGTCGCAATCGAGCAGCTCGGCCGTGAGCCGACAGAGCTGCTTGAGCAGAACCGGGGTGTCCAGCGAGGAGATCAACTCCCGTCCCACGTGGGCCAGCGCCGTGGCGATGTTGGCTTCCTCCCGGCGTGCCGCTTCGGCTTCCTGCCGGCGTCGTTGATCGCTCGTCTCCCGCAGCGCCCGCGCGACGACGGGGACCAGACGGGTGAGGCGTGTCTTGAGCACGTAGTCCGTCGCCCCGGCCTTGAGGCACTCGATCGCGCGTTCCTCGCCGAGCGTGCCCGACACGAAGATGAAGGGAATGTCGGCGTGCCGTTCCTGAAGGAGCCGCAGCGCGGTCAGTCCGTCAAACGACGGCATCGTGAAGTCGGCCAGAATGAGGTCGCAGTGCGGGGCGTCGAGCCGCCGAAGGAAGGCAGCGCGCGTGTCGACGCGTTGCCATTCACAGGTGTAGCCGGCGCCTTCCAGGGTGGCCACCTCCAACTCGGCGTCCCGAAGGCTGTCCTCGATGATGAGGAGGCGCAGGCCCGACGGTGAAGCCGCGGTCACCGGCTGCTCTGCCGCAATGACCGGCGGTGGGCTCGTGTGCCGCAAGGGGCGCTCGCCGTCGGGTTGTGGTGAATGGCCGGGTGACGGTTGCATTAGTGTGGCCCCTGCGTCGAAGATCCGGACGCATCATTCGTAGGGGCGGGCGCCACGGCTGTGGCCGTCGCACCCGGCCCCTCGCCCTCGCCGGCGAGGGCGGCAATGGCCGGACGCACGCGCGCCATCGCCGTCTCGAGAACGTCGTCGGCCTGTGCCGCGCTGGTGAGGTCGCCGTCGCGACCCAACGTTTCGAGCCGCAGCGCCGCGGCGGTCGCGGCGTCCGCGCCGAAGACGGCGAGGGATCCCTTGAGGGCATGCGCGCCGAACTCGACGGCTTTCGTATCACCGGCGGCGATCGCGTCACGCAGCGCGGCCAAACGTGGCGGGCTGTTCTTGAAAAAGAGCGAAACCAGCCGGCCGAGCAACGCCTCGCTGCCGCCGATGCGATCGAGAATCACGTCGCGATCCAATCCCGGCTCTGCCGGAGAGGGGAGGCTCGTTGCCGGCAGCGGCAGCGCCGCCGGCGGTGCCCACTTGGCGATGACCGCAAACAGCTCGCTCGCCTCCATGGGCTTCGAGAGGTAGTCGTCCATGCCCGCGGCCAAGCTGCGTTCGCGGTCGCCGGTCATGGCGTATGCGGTCATGGCGATGATGGGGAGGTGCCGGCCGCCGTTGGCGTCCATGGTCCGGATCCGCGCCGCCGCCTCCAGACCGTCCATGACCGGCATCTGCACGTCCATCAACACCAGGTCGATGGGCTGGCGCGCGAGCGCGTCGAGCGCTTCGGCGCCGTTGCCGGCCAGCACCACGGTGTGTCCCCGGTTGCGGAGCAGACAGAGACCGAGCTCCTGGTGCACCGGGTCGTCTTCGGCCAGCAGGATGCGCAGCGCGCACTCGGAATCGGCAGCGGCCGGATTGGGGGCGATCCTGGCAGCGTCCCTTTTTCCGCCGCTGTCCTCTGACAACGCCGAGACAACGCTGCATGGATCGGACAGGGCACGCAACCGCACGTTGAAGTGGAACGTGCTGCCCCGGCCGACGGTGCTCTCCACCCACATGCGCCCGCCCATCATCTCGACCAGCCGCGCGGAGATGGTGAGGCCCAGCCCGGAGCCGCCGTAGCGGTGCGTGATCGACCCGTCGGCTTGCCCGAACGCCGCAAAGATCTGCGCCTGCTTCTCCGGCGCAATGCCGATGCCGGAGTCGCGGACGGAGAAATGCAACTCGGTTGCCGATTGCGGACTCAGGGCTTCGGGCGTGTCCTCTCTTCCCAGATCCGCATGCGCCGCTTCGCCTCCTGAAACGTCGACCGCGACCGCCACCTCGCCCTTCCCGGCGAACTTGATGGCATTCCCCACGACGTTCACGATCACTTGCCGCAGGCGATCGAGGTCACCGACGAGGATCGCCGGCACCTCCGGCGCGACCGTGAGACGAAGACCCAGCCCCTTCTCGTGGGCCTGCAGAGCCATTGCTTCGAGGGTGGCCCCGAGATCGCGGCGCAGGTTGAATGGCCGAGCCTCGACTTCCATGTAGCCGGCCTCGATCTTCGAAAAGTCGAGAATGTCGTTGATGATCCGCAGCAGGTGCGCGGCGCTCGATTTCACCATGCCCAGATGCGCGCGCTGCTGCGGGGTCAAGCCCGAGTTGAGAACCATATCGGTTATGCCGATGATGCCGGTCATCGGTGTACGGATTTCGTGGCTGATGGTCGCCAAGAAGGTGGACTTCGCCTGGTTGGCGCGCTGGACCTCACGCCGCCAACAGACGTCACGCGCGACGTTGCGCACTCGCAATCGCTGGATGCCGAAGGCGACGACGGCAGACACCGCCACAAGAGCCGTCAGGAAGGGCCAGGGCTTGCCGAACGACGGCACCGCAAACATCATCGCGAGTACCCACCCGGCGAGACAGAACGCCAGGAAGGCGGTGAGCCAGCGCGTCGAGAAGAACAGCAGCGAGCCCATCATCATGACACCGAGCACCGGGAGGACGTGCATGGGCTCGGGAACGATCACCACACGCCACAACGCGTTGCCAGCGACGAGCACGGCAACCGCGGCGAACAGCGTGTGGACACCTTCACCGCGCGGTGCACCAAAGCACCAGACGACAACGAAAACAGCGGCCAAGACGAAGGCGGTCAAGGCGGCCGCCGTGCCCAAGGGCCGGCGGCCGAAGGGCAGCAGCCACTCGAGGAACGCGATGCCCACGTACACCGCGATGGCGATCGCGAGAGTCGTGCGGAGGTAGCGCTCGGCGGCGCCGGCGAGCGCCACCGTGACTTCCCTTTGGTTGGACTCGCTCGCCGGCGCGGTCGCTGGGACCGAGTGGCCGGCGCCGACGGGAGACCCGTGGGTTGATCGGGCGAGGGGCCCGTCTCGCGCCAGGCGCGGCGGCTGCCCTGCAGTTGACTCGTTGGACTTGTCCGACATCGTTCTACCCCGCGCCCGCGCTCGGCGCGCACGGCTCCACGCCGATTCCACCGGCAGAGGGCGGGCGGAAGCTGGCTCCGTAGGTTCGTTCGAGGATCCGTTTGACGCGAGCGAGCAAGTCGGCTGCGCCGAAGGGCTTGCGAATATGGTCGTCGGTGCCGGCGCGAAGACCCTGTTCGCAGCGAATGTCGTCGGCGAGCGCC
>CAZYMF010000282.1:0-5560 GCA_964648215.1 uncultured Binatia bacterium (SeqCode)
GGATGCAGGCCAGTACGGCCGACTGGCCGCACGCTGTCCGCCACATCTGGGCGAGCCGGTGCGCGCCTTTCGCAACGTGCCGCCACTTGTTAAACTCTGTCGTCCAATCTCTCCGACGAGGTGGGTTACATGGGAATCAGGCAGATCACGCCGTCCGAGGCACAGGAGTTGATGGGTCAAGGTTGTCGCTATGTCGACGTGCGCACGGAGACGGAGTTCGCCGCCGGCCACCCGGCCGAGGCGATCAACATTCCGGTCGTCTTTCCCGACCCGGCGTCGGGACAGATGCAGGCCAACGCGGATTTCGTCGCGGTCGTCGCGGCGCACTTCCCAAGAGATGCCAAGCTGGTGATCGGCTGTCTCTCCGGCCGCCGCTCCCAGATGGCGGCCGAGATGCTCGCCGCCGCCGGCTACGGCGACCTGCACAACATGCAGGGCGGGTTCGGCGGCGTGCGCGACCAGGCCGGGCGCGTCGTCACGCCGGGCTGGCAGGACTCGGGTTTGCCGCTCTGTCCCGGCTGCGGCCCGGGAAGCACCTACGGCGAGCTGCGCGGGAGCAAGTGAGCACGGTTCATGGCCATTCGCATCACACGCGTCTACACCCGCGGCGGTGACCAGGGCAGCACCGCGCTGGTGGGCGGCAAGCGGGTGCCGAAGGACGATCCCCGCATCGAAGCCTACGGCAGCGTCGACGAGCTCAATTCGATTCTCGGCCTGGCGCGCGTCTTCAATGGCGAGGCGGCGGCGAGCCCGGCCCAGACGCGTCTGGAAGATCTCCTCAAGCGTCTGCAGAACCAGCTCTTCGACCTCGGCAGCGAGCTGGCCACGCCGCCCGACGCGACGTACGAAGGCATGTGCCGTGTCGGCGCCGCGGACGTGTCGGCGCTGGAAGCGGAGATCGACGGCTTCCAGCGGGATCTCGCCCCGCTCAACTCGTTCATCCTCCCCGGCGGCGGCAAGGTGGGGGCCTTCCTGCACCAGGCGAGAACGGTGTGCCGGCGCGCCGAGCGCGACGTCCTGCGCCTGAGCCGACAGGACGAGGTCGGCGCCTTCGTGCTGCCGTGGATCAACCGTCTCAGCGATCTGCTCTTCGTCCTCTCTCGCTGGGTCGCCAAACAGCTCGGCGAGCCCGAGTTCCTCTGGGAACGGGGCTTGCGGAGCCACGAACGCAAGCGGACAGGAGCGTGATCGAGATGGCCTCTCTCTACTTGAAGCAGCTACAGCTGGGCCCGATGCAGAACTTCGTCTACCTGGTGGGCGATACGGCGACGCGGCAGGCCGTCGTGATCGACGCCGCGTGGGACATCGACCGCATCGTCGACATTCTGGCGCAGGACGAGATGAAGCTGGCCGCGGCCCTGGTGACGCACTTTCACCCCGATCACCTCGGCGGCGACCTGATGGGACATCGCATCATCGGCGCCGCCGATCTGCTGGAACGCAACCTGGATCTCAAGGTGTATCTCCACAAGACCGAGGCGCCCTACGCCAATCGCGTCGCCGGGCTCTCGGACTCCGACATCGTCGCGGTGGAGAGTGGCGACGAGCTCAAGGTCGGCGAGGTCGCGATCAAGTTCGTGCACACCCCCGGCCACACCCCGGGATCGCAGTGCTTCCTGGTCGACGGTTGCCTGGTGTCGGGGGACACGCTGTTCATCGGCTCGTGCGGCCGGGTCGATCTTCCCGGCAGCGACCCGGCGCAGCTCTACGACAGCCTGGTCAACAAGCTGAAGCGCCTGCCCGACGACACGATCCTGTACCCCGGGCACGACTACGCCGACCGGCCGAGCTCGACCATCGGCGAGGAGAAGCGCCACAACACGTACATGCGCTTCGAGCGGCTCGAGGATTTCCTCGGCTTGATGGGGTACTGAGTACCCCTGGTGGGAGAGTTGCAAGCTTAAAGTCGCAAGTCTCAAGGCGGACGGCGGTCTCCGGCTTGCCGCTTGAACCTTGTCACTTGCAGCTATTCTTCCCCCCTTGACCTTTGACCTTTCACCTTGGACCTCTCACCTCTCCGACTTCTTCTGCCGCACCTGCAGCGTGACGATCTCGGCCGGCCCGAAAGAGATCTCCCAACCCGCGCCCTGGCGCCGTGGCCGCTGGCGGCCGGTCTGCTCGAGAAAGTTCACCGCCCGCAGCGCCGTCGCGCCGGGAATACGCAACCGGCAGAGCTGCGCCACCGGCGTCGTGTTGTAGCAGCGGATCAAGAGACATCCCGCCCGTTTCGACGGCGTGACCGTGCTTACCACCACGTTCGGATTGTCGCAGTCGACCAGTGTCGGCGGGGTTTCGTCGCCGCGATGCCGATCGGTGATCGTCGCCACCGGCGGATAGGCGAAATCGTGCGCTTGCCCGACGATGCCGCCGCGGACGTGGTCGCCGGCGTAGGTCGTCAGGGCGTAGGCGAAGCGATGCGCGCCGGGCGACTGCGCACCGGGCGTCTCCAGACCCGGACCGGCGTGGCCCTGGCGCAGGCGCAGGTCGGAGCGCGACAGCCAGCCCACCGCCCGCAGCAGGGTCAGCGCGAGCCCGACCCCTCCGGTTTCGGGCAGCGCCTCGATCTCCTGCAGGCCGCGATTGAACAGCGCCACCCCCAGCCCGTCGGCCTCGATGCAGGTGAACGTCTTCTGCG
This sequence comes from uncultured Binatia bacterium (SeqCode), assembly GCA_964648215.1. Classification (GTDB taxonomy): domain Bacteria; phylum Desulfobacterota; class Binatia; order HRBIN30; family JACQVA1; genus CAZYMF01. The sequence continues at coordinate 2,636 of CAZYMF010000282.1, forward strand.
GCACGGTGCCGATCGGCTGCTCCGGTCCGTCGGCGGCGTCCGGCTGCAGCGGCCGCTCGATCACGGCGAACGCCTGCTCGCAACGGATCGAGGACGCTCGCATCGGGGTCTGAAAATGCACGCGCAGGCGATGGTCCTGCGCCTTGTTGTCGATGTCGGTCACGAAGTCGATGCGCTTGACGTCGGCGTAGAGCGTCACCGCCGTCTCGATCGGCAGCGTCACGTGCTCGGCCGCGCGCGTCTCCCGGTCGTCGTCCAGCCGCTGCGGCAGGGCGTAGTCGAGCTCGAGACGCAGGCTGGCCGCCACCGGGCCGGCCTCGACGCTGATCGTCGGCGGCGTTGCGGGGGCGGCGACTCGCTGCGGGTCGAGCAGGGCATCGAAGTTGTACTCGTCGCCGCGATCGCCCTCGTCGACGAACCAGTTGCAACGCGGCAGCTCGATCCCCAGCTCCTTGTCGACGATGGTCAGGGAGCCGTCCGCTTCGTTGACCGTGATCCGGTAGAAGCGATTCTCGATGCCGCGCTCGCCGACGGTGAACGGTGACGGTGCCGTCTGGCCCCCGGTGTCGAGCGAGAACAGCGTGAAGCCGTGGCCGGCCAGCGCGGCGGTGAAGCGCAGCTCGACGGTGTTTCCCGTGCGGGCGGCGATACGCACCGTCTCTAGGGACGGATCGTCCAGCAGCTCGAGCCAGCGTGAACGCTCGGCGGCGATGTCGAGGCGGCCGCGGATCTGGCGGTCGGCGGTGATGTCGACGTCGAGCCGCTCGCCGTGGCGACGGAAGCGGATACCGTTGATGAACTGGCCGAGGAACTCGCGCCCCTGGATGGCGAGAACGTGCTGGCGCACCTCGGAGGGGGGCAGCTCGGCGTCGATCAGGGTCTCGCTGCCGCCCCCGCTCGCCTGACTGGGCACGGGCTGTCCGCTGGCGTCCCGCACGGTCGGCGCCCCGGGCCGGTCGTGGTGGACCTCGGCGGTCACCAAGGCGCGGCCGGCGTGGTTGGGGTTGTAGACGGCCAGGACGGTGTCGGAAGCGGCGCCCGAGGTGTCGAAGCGATTGGCCAGCGCCGCCATTGCCTGGCGCACGACCTGCCTGCCCACCGACTCCACCTGATCGAAGCGGTGCTCCATGTCCTCGTGCACTCGATCGACGGAGCAGCCGCAGATGCTGTCGTGCGGATGGTTCTGCACCGCCAGCTTCCAGGCCCAGTCGGTGAAGCCGGTCAGGTTGCGGCTGCCGGCGAGCCAGTCGGCCCAGGCCGCCAGCGGCTCGGCGTAGCGCTCGAGCCGGCCGACGTTGTCGAAGTCGCGTTGCTTCTGGCGCGCGCGCATCGAGGTGACCCCGGGAAGCAGGTGGGCGCGCAGGGGGCTGCGCAGCTCGCCGTGGTGGACGGGCAGGTCGTCGCCGGCGGCGCGGCGGGCCTTGTCGACGTAGTGCGCCAGCGGGGCGATCTCGGCGGTGACCCCTTCGAGTCCGCGCAGCGCCTGGGGCAGGAGGCGCGGCAGGTCCGGCTGCGGCTCCTGGTGATCGGTGCCGTTCATGACCAGCAGGGTATCGGTGCGGCGGTACGGGGCGTGCTCTTCCAGCAGGGCGAGCAGGCGTTGGCGCAGCGCGTCGGGCTCCTGGGGCAGGCTGCGGCCGTTGGAGTAGCCGGCGCGCGGCAGATAGACGGTGAACAGGCGCGTGCCGTCCGGTGCCTCCCAGACGAACTCGCTGCGGTCGACATCGGCGCCCACGCCGCGCCAGACGACAGCGGCGTCGATGCCGAACCCGGCCAGGATCTGCGGCATCTGGGCGATGTGGCCGAACTGGTCGGGCAGGTAGCCGATCTTCAGCGGCCGGCCGAACTCGGCGGCGACGCGATGGCCGATCTGGAGGTTGCGGACGATCGCTTCGCCGCTGACCAGGAACTCGTCGGGCAGGACGTACCAGGGGCCGATGGCGATGCGGCCGCTGCGGGTCAGTCGGCGCAGGCGGGCGCGGTTCTCCGGCCGGATCTCGAGGTAGTCTTCGAGGACGATCGTCTGGCCATCGAAGTGGAAGTGGGTGAAGGCGGGGTCGCTCTCGAGCAGCGCCAGCAGGCGGTCGGTCAGGCGCACCAGGCGGCGGCGGAACTCCTGGAACGGCTGGTACCATTCGCGGTCCCAGTGGGTGTGCGGGACGACGATCAGGTGGGCGGGGGTGGCGCCGGCGGCGGCTCGCGTGTCCTGCATCGGCTCTCCTGTCAGTCGGCCGAACGCTAGCGGGGCAGCGGCCCCAGCGAGACGGGGGCTTCGCCCCACGCTCCCGTTGGTCGCTCCCCTCGGTGGCTCGTTGCAGCTTGGGTCAAAGCAAACAAGTTCCAGGCTTCGAGAAACCTAGCGCAGTGGCGCGAGGCTGCCAAATGGCCGGTTGCGCGAGGCCGCGGGATGGGGCAGTTTCACGGACGTGGAACGGAAGAGCGAGATATTCTCCAAATGACAGCGCGATTGAACGACATCCTCAAGGTGGTCCCCGTGATCGTCCCCGAGCCCTTGCCCAGCTTCGACGACGCAGTGAGTGGCCTGGTCGCGGAGCTGGTGGAGGCGGGGGATCTCGAAGCCGGCCTCACCGGGCCGGCGATCCAGGCGGTGATCGAGCGCGAGCAGATGGCCAGCACGGCGATGATGGAGATCGGGATCAGCATCCCGCACGCCCGCCTCGATGGTGTCCACGGAATCGTGGCCGCGCTAGCGGTGTCGCCCGCGGCGGTGTACTACGCCCACGCCGCGGTGCCGATCACGATCATGTCGCTGGTGCTCTCGGCCTCGTCGATGAGCGGCGACTACCTCAACTTCCTCTCGGCGCTGTCGCTCATGCTGCAGTCCCCGACCGCCCGCACCACCCTGCAGCGCGCCACCAGCGCCGAGGAGGTGCTGGCGTATCTGCGGACCCAGCCGAGGTTCAG
>CAZYMF010000283.1:0-5540 GCA_964648215.1 uncultured Binatia bacterium (SeqCode)
ATTGCGGGGCGACGCAAGGACTTCCACCTTGAGAACGTGTTGGATTGCTGCCGGTGTTAGGCTGCGGGCGACGCTCTGCCAACCTGTTATGCTGGTCAGTTCAATTATGAGTTGGGCGGCACGTACCTCCTTTTCGGGCTCAAGATGCTAGCCTTGATCCGCGTGTTGTTCGGTAGCGCATTCTTCGGCGCCTCTGTTGCCCTGTTCGCCACGAAGCCGACCCTCCGGGTATCGGCTACCGGTGGCATGGTCGTCGGACTGGCTGGAGTGCTCTCGGGATGGTCTCAGGTGGTTGAGGGGGAGTGGAACTCTGCGCAGTTCCAGCTTGCCTGCTTGTTGCTCGTGCTAGGCGTCGCGATTGGCGCAGTGGGAACCCACCGCTCACGAAAGCAGAGGTAGAAGCAACCATCGTCCGGCGCGCAAAGACGCGGTTGCCGGCATGCCGCCCAACAAGCGCTTGCTGCTGACGGGCGCCCGCTAGCGAGCCGCTCACTCGCGTGGTAGGCTCCTCGGTAGCGTCGTTTGATTAGACGTTGCTGCTGGCTGGGGCCCGCAGCAGAACCGCGAACACGTTAGACGGCAGCACCGTCGGCCATTAGATTACGGTCAGGTATGAACTTCAACATTGAACTCGAGCGCGAAGACGACGGCCGCTGGATCGCGGAAGTACCGGATCTACCGGGCGTTCTTGCGTACGGTCGAGACCGGGACGATGCCATCGCGCACGTGCAAGCCCTTGCATTGCGCGTCTTGGCTGATCGCCTCGAGCACCATGAAGCGGCGCCGAGCCTCTTGAGCGTCAGCTTCAAGGCGGCGTGAGCGTCTGGCGGGCCGCTAAGGCACGGCGGGTTCTCGCCTCCCTCCTCCGGATTGGCTGGACCATCAAACGCGAAACTGGTTCACACCGGACGCTGGCGCGGGAGGGCTGGTCGGATTTCGTATTCGCGTTCCATGACAACGTCGAGATTGGCCCCCGGATGCTGGCCCGAATCGCCAAGCGAACTGGTTTGACGCCGGAGGATCTCTGAGGAAGCTGCCGTCTAACGGGCGCTTGCTGCTGACGGGCGCACGCTAGCGAGCCGCCCACTCGCGTGGTAGGCTCCTCGGTAGCGTCGTTCTATGAGAGAGATTGGCAAGGGCACACTCCGCAGTCGCTGATTGCGGGGATTTCTTTTCCCGGACAATCAGCCCTTTTCCCTTGCGGGACGACGCCCGCCGGTGCTGCTGGGTGTGCGACGCCGTTTGCTTCCGCACGTTCACCTCCCGTGAGCTCCCGATTCCCTCCGGACGATTCCAAGCGCCACTTGAGACGCACGCGCGCGTGCGCACCATGGTTCTATCTGAGACTCAGCTCGCAGGCTGGCCTGACGCTTCTTCGGGTGCTGCGAGGGGGCCTGGGGTTTGATGAGTACCTCGGCCACTGCGCGCCGGGCGAAACGACGTGCTCGAGACTGCCCCTCGCACCCTCGTCCCGAATCCGGAGCCGCCAGCAAGGGAACGCGCCCGCACCGGTGGCCTCGAGATCCCGGGGCTAGTGCGCCTGCACCGTCAGCTGCGCGGGATCGTAGCGCGCTCCTTTCTTCCATAGCCGCAGCGCGATCGCCGCCACCTTCCGAGCCAGCGTCACGCGCGCCAACGCCTCGGCCATCCCGCCTGCCACGCGGGCCCGATACCAGTCTTGCAGCGGCCCGGGCCGGCTCTTGGCCGCCGTCGCCGCGCCCTTGAACACCGCCTTCAGCACGGGATGGTGATTGCGGTTCAGCCCGCGCGTCAGCGGGGCGCGGCGCCGCCGTACCGGGCGCCCGCCTTCCCAGCCGTATTCAGCCGACGTCTTCGTCACCACCGCGAATCCGGCGTACGCCCACAAATGCCGCTTCGTCCGAAACCGCCACGGCGTCTTCATCGTGGCCAGCAACAACGCCACCCGTACCGGCCCGAAAAACGGGATCGAGATCAACACCGCCCACGCCGGATCCCGCCGCGCTTCCGCCACCATCGCGGCTTTCGCCTGCGGGCGGAGTTCCCGCACGACATCCAGCTCCCGATACAACGCCCCGGCGCGGAACCGCACCCCACGCTCCGGCAGGCGCGCCAACCATTCCTCTCGAGCGCTCGGGTGATAGATCCGCTTCCCCGGGGCCCGGATTCCCCGGGCGCGGAACAGCGCCTTCAGACGCTGCATCACGCGCGTTCCATCCTCCACCAGATTGGTGTAGGCCCGGGTGAGCTCCTGCAACGCGACCCGCTCATGGCTGCCGTGGTAGACTGGGCGCAGCTCGCCCCGCCGCAGCCGATCCGCCAGGACCGCCGCATCCATCCGATCGCCCTTGTTGCCCTGCCGCCGTTCCCCGCGCTGGTCACACACCACCACGCGATCCACCACCGGCAGGAGCAGATCGTGCATCCACTGCGCCTGGGTCCCCTCCTCCAACGCCACCTGGATCGTGCCCCGCATCCCCCGGAAAAACTCCACCACCGCTGCCCCCTCGGTGGGCAGAATGGCCTCGGCAATCACCCGCCCACTGTCCGCCCGCACACATGCCACCGTGGTTGCCTGATGCACGTCGAGTCCCACATGTTTCGTGGTGCGTTTCATGAGAGCCGCTCCTTGCCGCTGAGGTCCATGCTGCTTCGACACCTGCATGGTAGCAGCAAGGGGCGCGCTCTCAATATGCGTTTGATACACGTTGCTGCTGGCTGGGCCCGCAGCAGAACCGCCAACACGTTGAGCGGCTTCCGAGGATCCATGGGATGACACACTTTGAAGATCTCTCGCCGTGCGACTACTTCGGCGAGGAGTACACAGCGACTTTCCGAGCGGTAGGCTGGTTGGACGAATGCCATCCTTATACCAATGGGGACCCCGGCCCCGAGGTATTCGCCAAGATGGCGAAGCTCGCGACAGACGGCTGGCAACTCGTGAAGTTCATGGGTTGGCACAGTTGCACGCTGTGTCGCTACGACCACACGCGTAGCGTTCGGAATCTCTTCGTACCCGCTGGCAAGGTGTTTTACGTCGCCCCGGAAGCCATCCTTCACTACGTTGCCGCGCATGGCTACGGGCCTCCCCACGAGTTCTGCCAAGCGGTCCTGGAATGCCCGCCAGTGGGCTCCGACGGTTACATCGAGGCAATCCGCGAAACAGAGTGGGCTACGGTCGTCCACCGGCAACTTGTCGAAGACGAGGAGGAACTCACACTTGACGACATACTTCGGATTCACCACGGCGCGCAGCTGAGTTCAGTGGCTTTTTCCGCTGCCAAACTCGCACGTGATGAGATCGAGGCATTCAGGCATCTCAACGGTCGGTATCCGGCAAGTATCCAAGAGGCGCAGAGCGTGCTTGCTCGATTCGGCGACCTACGCTACCAACTCTCCGACGAGGGATACGTTCTAGAATTGGGCGGCACAGCAGAGGAGCCGCTGGTAGACCGTTACGCTTCGGGATCCAAGTTTTGGACGATCCAATAGCATACCTGAGCCGCCCAACACGCGCTTGCTGCCGTCGGGCGCACGGTAGCACGCTGCTCACTCGCTTGGTAGACTCCGTGTGAGCGTCGCTTGATCGGATGTTGCTGCTGGACGGGCTTGCAGCAGAAGCGCAAGCACGTTAGCAACTGTGTTGAACCGCTAGGTCCGGAGCCCTCCAGCGAGCGTTGTCCCGCACCATCGCGTTGAGGATCGTCACCAGCTTCCGCGCGCACGCGATGAGCGCCACTTTCTTCGGCTTCCCCGCCGCGATCAGCCGCTCGTAGAACACCTTCAGCTGCGGATTCCAGCGCCGTCCACAGAGCGCTGCCAAGAACAGGGCGGTCCGCACGGGGGCCCGACCCCCGTACACCATCCGCCGCCCGCGCAGCTTCCCACTGTCGCGCGCCAACGGGGCCACCCCGACCAGCGTGGCGATCTGCTTGTGGCTGAGGGTCCCGAGCTCGGGCAACTCGCCCAGCAACGTGCAGCTGACCACCGGCCCCACCCCCGGCACACTCCGCAGCAGATCATCCTTCGCGCGCCACACCGGACTCCCCTCGATCTGCGCCGTCAGCTCCCCCGTGACGTCGTCGAGTTGGCGCTCGAGCCACCGGATGTGCCGCTGAATCCCCCGGTGCAGCGGCCGCGGCGCAAACCCGAGCCGGTTCTTCTCGGCCACCAGCATCTCCAGCACTTGGCGCCGCCGCGTGAGCAACGCGTCCAGTAACTGCGTCGTCGCATCCCCCAGCGGGCGGGGGGTCGGGCGCACCCGCTCGGCGAACAACGCCCGGATCCCCGCATCGAGCCGATCCGTCTTCGCCAACTGCCCCGTGCTCTTCGCGAAGTCCCGCACCTGCCGCGGATTCGCCACCACCACCGGCACGCCCGCCGCCGCGAGCGCCGCCACTACCGCGCGCTCAAAGCCCCCCGTCACCTCACAGACGAGCAACGCTGGCTGGAGCGCGCGCATCCGCGCCGTCAGGGCCGCGACCCCCGCTTCGTCATTCGCCACCTGCCAGCACGCCCCCGTCGGGCGCACCGCCACGTCCAGCGTCGCCTTCGCCACATCCAGGCCCACGAACCTCGGCTGCTCCATCATGCGTGCCCCCTCCTTGAACGGCCCCGTCGGCACCCATCCTTGCCACATGCGGGCTGCCCACCCCGGTCAACTGTTCGGGCTCTCGATGAGTCCTGTCGGCGAGCGACGCCCTCGCTAACGTGCGGTCTCTTGGACCCTAGGCACCACGGGCTATCGCTCGCCGCAATCTGTGCGCAGTTTGGGGGAGAGTCGATACACAAGTCGATATACAAGGCAGCCCGCAAAGCTCCCGATCCATGACGTACTTTCCAGATCTTGCACCATGTACCTACTTCGGCGGCGAAGAGCATGCCACCGCCTTCATCGCCGTCGCTTGGCTTGAGCGCGGGCACGAGTATTCGCGCGGTCCTGTGCCCGAGGTCGTGCTGCGCCGCCTGGTGGACTTTCGCCTCCATGCATGGGAACCATTCAGTTTTCTCGGGTCGCACAATTGCGATCTCTGCGAGGATTCTCCCGAACGAACCGCCCGCGCGTCGCTCATCCCGTTTGATGAGTGGCAAAAGGGCCGTCGCCCACCTGCCGGACCTGATCGTGATGGCCTGAGTTGTACGAACCTATTCGTCCCAAGTGGCCGCACGTTGTTCGTTGCGCCTGAGATGATCCTCCACTACGTCCGAAGTCATCAGTACTGCCCGCCAGCATCCTTCTGTGACGCCCTCCTGGCTTGCCCCGACATGGGCTCAGACGCGTACTTCACCGCAATGTGGGGCACAACCTGGGCCGACATCGAGCGCAAGAACATGGCGCCGGCCAAGGACTTCGACCGGATGATGACGCAGGAGGTAGAGTGGTATCGAGAGAGGCGAGCCCGGTCCTAGCCTGTCGCGCAGCCTAACCCACGCATGGACCAGTCGAGTGCGTACGCTGCAAAGGAAGTCGTTGAATTGATGCCCTGGCCGTTGCTACGAGCACGTTCACCGATAGGCGCGCCCGCTGAGTTTGTCGCTCGCTGGTCATGCGCTAACCGTTA
>CAZYMF010000284.1:0-5531 GCA_964648215.1 uncultured Binatia bacterium (SeqCode)
GGTTGAGGGGCCGAGTCTGTCAGTGCGCCATGGCCAGCGCAAGACGGGCGCTCAGCCGAGCAGGGTTCGGGCGATGGTCTGTAGCTGGATCTCGTTGGTGCCGCCGCCGATCTCGAACATCTTGGCGTCGCGCATCAGCTTCTCCAACGGCAGCTCGGCCATGTAGCCGGCGCCGCCGTGGATCTGGATCGCGTCGAGGGACACGCGCACCGCCTCCTCGGCGCAGTAGAGCTTGGCCAGCGAGGCGATCCGCGCGTCGAGCTTGCCGTGGCGTTGCGCCCAGGCGAGCTTGAGGACCAGGTTGCGGGCATTCTCCAGGGACAGCTCCATGCGCGCCAGCTTGAAGGCGATCGCCTGGAACTCGGCGATCGGGCGGCCGAACTGCTCTCGTGTCTTGGCGTAGCGTACCGACTCCTCGACGCAGCGCTCGATGATCCCCAGGCACATCGCCGGCATGACCGAACGCTCGAGGTTGAGCGTATCAAGGGCCGCGCCGCCGCGCGCCGCTCCCTTGCTCTCCAGGCTGCCGAGCAGATTGTCGCGCGGGACGCGGCACTCCTGCAGGAAGATCTCGCCCGTGGGCGAGTCGTGCATGCCCATCTTGCGCAGCGGCGGGCCCGTCTCCAGGCCGGGCGTGCCGCGCTCGACGACCACGGCGCGGATCAGCCGGCCGCCGTCGCCGGTGGCCACGCGGGTGTAGACGACGAAGACGTCGGCGAACGGGGCGTTGCTGATGAAGGTCTTCTGGCCGTCGAGGACGATCTCGTCGCCGTCGACCCTGGCGGTGGTGCGCATGCTTCCGAACGCGTCGCTGCCGGCGCCGGGCTCGGTGAGCGCCCAGGCGCCGATCTTCTCGAAGCGAAGCACCGGCAGGGCGTGTCGCTCGATGATCGCCGCGGAGCCGCGCGTCAGGATCGCCATGCCGCAGCCCAGGGTGGCGAGCAGCACCATGCCGAACCCGGGCGAGACGCGCGAGATCTCCTTCAGCAGGATGCTGCTGAGAAGCGGATCGCCGCCGAGCCCCCCGCCATCGCCGCCGTCGACGGCGCCGCTGCTCGCCTTGGCGAGCCGGCGCTCGGCCATGGCGACGAGCATGGCCGCGATGCCGAGCTCGTCGCCGAGCCGGCGCAGCAAGTCGTAGGGCAAGGCCTGGCCCGCTTCGAGCGCCGGCACCGCAGGGGCGAGCTTCTCTTCGCACCACGCGCGCACCGCCTGCTGCCACATGCCTTGGGTTTCGTCGAGCTCGAACACGCACCCTTCCTAGTGCGAGCGCCGTGGTCATGGCAACTGGCTTGTCCGTTCGCCGGGTGGACGCTTCTCGCAGAGCGTCCAATTTCCGGTTGCCATACGGCCCCGGGTTTGGAATGGTGTCGTCGTTCCAAAATTAGAAGTGCGGTGTGCGCGGGACCGTGTAGCACCCACTGGTAGGAGGGCATCATGAAGCTTCGTGCCCAGCTCGGCGTCGTCTGCGTGTTGACGGGGGTTGTGATGTTGCCGGGGCGCGTGTCCGCGCAGTCGTTCGGCGATCTGGCCAGAGCCGATCTGCGTGCGGCGGTTCTGGCGTCGGCGAGGCATCAACCTCTGGCTGCCACGCTACCCCGCCCGCGTGCCTCGAAGGTGAGCCGGCTGCGCAACCGCGCGGGAGAAGGGCCGCTGCCGCCGCTGAGCTTCGCCTCCGTGCTGTGCTCCGGCAACTTTCCCTCCGACGCCTGCGTGATCGAGGTGGGACCCGGCTCGTTGCTGTTCGCGCGCCGCGACGACGTCGCGGTGACGGCGGACGGCAACGGGATCGAGATCACGCACGAGGCCATTCTGCCCACGCTCGTCGGCGACATCGTCCTGTCCGAAGCCCACCTGATCCTGGAACGCGGCCCCAGCCCCTACGGCGGCGTGATCGGCGGCTTCCAGACGATTCGGGGTGAGTCCCGGCTTCCCTTCCCCGGCGTCGGCCTGATCGAGCAGATCGGCGGCGAGATGGAGACCCAGCCGATGGCGCAGCTCGGCCTCGATCTCGGGCGCAATCTGCGCCAGGAGGACGTCAACGATCCCTGCTTCGCCGCCGGCGAGTGTCTGTGCACGGATTTCTGCATCGACGCACCCTTCCCGCACGGCGACAGCCTCTACTGGTTCTTTCAGGTCACTGCGGGCTACGCGGCCAAGCTCGGCCCGTTTACCCTCTCCAGCCCGAGCGCCGGCGGCCTGATGGTGTTCGATCCGCTCGACCCGTTCTTCTACCTGTCGGGAGAGCTCGACGGCTTCGAGAAGAAGTCGAAGGATCCGAACGGCGAGCCGCAGGACATTTCCGGCAGCTTCGGCGTCGGCTTCTCGTGGAATGGGGAGATTCCGTTCGCGCCGGCGAGCACCTACGGCATCGAGGGCAACATCCCGCCGTTCACCGGCAACTTCATCATCCGCGGGTCCGGGCCGCTGCCGCCGCTGCCGCTGTCGTTCAGCGGCGAGCGCGTCTTCGCCCTCGATCCGGAGCACGACGGCGACAGCCCCTTCACTCCGCTGAGCTTCGCCCTCAGCCCCGACCTCGGCTACGCCGGCAACGGCACCCTCGACGTGTCGATTCCCTTTCTCAAGGTGCTGTCTTTCGGCTTCGAGCTCGGCACGGCGACGGTGGGCGTGAACATCTCGTCCCAGGGCAGTCAGGCCTACTTCAGCGGCACCCTCGATCCCGAGAACCCTCTCGGTTTCCTGCCCAGCAACATGATGATCCCGATGCCGGTGACCGGCAATCTCGAGGTCGCCGGCCTGGTCACCACCGAGCCGGGGAACTGGTTTGTCGAGGCGCAGGGCGGGTTCGGCATCGACACCAGCGTCCTCGCCCAGTTGGTCGGCCAGCAGCTCAACTTCGTGCAGTCCAACGATGGGCACCTGCTCGTCGACAAGGACGGTTTTCTGTTGCAGGGCACCACCGACACGCAGCTCTTTGACGGGGCGATGCAGGAGAGAACCGCGGCCGTCGAGGCGTTCGTCGCCGCCAACGGGGTGGACTCGCACCTGAAGCTGAGCACGGCGCTGCTGGTCTCCGGCCAGGAGCTCGAGGGCGGCGCGATCACCGTCAGCCCGACGGGGATCGCCGTCAGCGGACAGTTGATGGTCGGCAGCACCGCCTTCGCCATGACCGGCGACTTCACGCCGTCGGGGCCGATCCTGCACGGGTCGGTCGTCGTGCCGATTCACTACAGCCGCGAGGACACGCAGAAGAAGCTGCAGCTGATCGCCTCGATCGCCACCCAACAGGACGTCGTGGATCTGGCCACGACCGATCTCGCCAATGCGCAGAGCGATCTCGCCAAAGCCCAGAAGACCTTCGACGACGCGCAGGCGGCGGTGACCGCGGCGCAGAACGAGGTCGACTCGTGGCAGGCCCAGATCGATCAGAACGAGGCCAATCAGGCCAGCCTGCAGAGCCAGCTCACCACGCAGCAGAACCGCGTCTGCTCGGCGAGCTACAGCGGTTGCGGCTCGTGCAGCTGCAGCTCGCAATGCAACTGCGGCAAGTTCGACGTCGCCTGCAAGACGAAGTGCGGCATCTGCGAGGCCGGCCTGCCGGCGTGCAACCTTGCCCGCGACGCCTGCGCCGAGGCGAACCGCGTGGCCTGTGTCGCCGACCGGGCGGCGAAGATTACCTCGCTGCAGACGCAGATCGCGGCGTTGCAGGTGGCACACGGAACCCTGGTGGCGAGCAAGACGACGGCGGCCACGGTGCTCAATGCCGCACAGGGGACGCTGGCGGTGGTGCGGGGGCCGTTCGACGTGGCCAAAGCGGCCGTCGACGCGGCGCAGACCGGCTACGACGACGCCGTCCAAGGTCTCATGCTGCTGCAGCAGCAGCTCGACAACCTGCCCGACATCGAGGGCGACGTCATGGCCACGGTGACCATCACCATCGACGGCCAGGACGTCAGCGGCACCGTCGACGCCACTTTCGACGGGATGCCCATCGCCGACGGCCGGGTCGATCTCAGCGGGACCCCGCGCCAGGCGTGCATCACGGCGCCGATCCCGGATGCGCCGCAGGAGTTCTGCACGACGTTGTAAGTGTCAACGCAGGAAGTCGAGCGCCGCCTCCTTGGAGCGGTGGTCACCGACGGTGGTGAGGTGGTCGCGGCCGGGAATGGCTATCAGGCGGGCGCCCGGGACGAGGTCGGCGAGCGCCTCCGGCTCCGCGGCCAGATCGCCCCACGCCGGCACTGACGGAGCAGTGCCCTCCAAGTCGCAACGGTTGGCCCATCCGACCCGTCGAATGAGTCGCCAGTCGTCAATGACTCAGTGACCCGATCGTCAATTCCGCCAGCCGGTTGGCGCTGCCCCTGGATTTGTGTACAGCTCTGGGGACGGAACTTCCCGCGGAGGACGCACGAAGATGGATTTCTCACTTGCGGACGACGACCTGGCCCTACAGCAGTCGGTGCGCGATTTCATCGAGGAGCAGGCGAACACGTGCTGGAAGGAGATCGACAAGACCGACGAGCTGCCGCCGGCCCTCCTCCAGGCGGCGGGGGAACTCGGCCTCTTCGGGCTCAGCATTCCGCCGGAGTACGGTGGCCTCGGTCTCAACGTGGTGCAGAAGACCCTCGTGCACGAGATGCTCGGGCGCGGACCGTGGGGTCTGGCCAGCTATATTTCCGTCCACACCGGTCTCGGCTGCGTCGGCATCATTCGCTTCGCCAGCGAGGAGCAGAAGCAAAGGTACCTGCCGAAGATGGCCACCGGCGAATGGCTCGGCTCGTTCGCCCTCACCGAGCCGAACGCCGGCTCGGACGCCGGCGCGCTGCAGACCCGCGCCGAGCGCAAGGGCGACAGCTGGATCCTCAACGGTTACAAGACTTTCATCACCAACGCGCCACACTCACACCACTTCTTCACTTTCGCCCGCACCGACAAAGGAATCACCGCTTTCCTCGTCGACGCCGACAGCCCTGGCGTGCAGATCGGCCAGGTCTTCGACACCCTCGGCCACCAGGGCTCGCGTATCTCGGAGATCGTCTTCGACGAGGCGCGCATCCCGGCCGAGGCTCTCGTGGGCAAAGAGGGCGAGGGTTTCGAGTACGCCCAGCGCTGTCTCTCCGAGGGACGCACGACGCTGGCCAGCCGCTGCGTCGGTGCCGGGCAGAAGGCGATGGAGCTGGCGCTGGAGTACGCCGAGCAGCGCAAGACATTTGGCAAGCCGCTGGCCGAGCATCAAACGATTGCGTTCCGTCTGGCGCAGATGAGCGCGCGCACCGAGGCCTCGCGCCTGCTGGTCTACCGCAGCGCCTGGATGTTGGATCGCGGCCAGCCCGCCATTCGCGAGTCCTCGACGGCCAAGCTGGTGGCGGCCGAGAATCTCTGGCAGACGGTCGACGACGCGGTGCAGATCCACGGCGGCAACGGCTACATCCGCGGCGAGTACATGATCGAACGCATCTTCCGCGACGCTCGCGTCGTGCGCGTCTACGACGGCTCCAGCGAGGTGCAGCAGATCGTCATCGCCGGCCGCCTGCGCAAGGGCGACGTGGAGACGGGCTGGAAGTCGTAGG
>CAZYMF010000285.1:0-5522 GCA_964648215.1 uncultured Binatia bacterium (SeqCode)
CCGGTTCCCGTTTCGCGAAAGCTCGGGAAGCCGGCACGGAAGGCGGCGAGGTAGGGTTGCGGCGCCAGGAGCGGGTGCAGCGGCCGTCCGAGCACCTCGTCGGCGGCGTATCCGAACATCGTGGCGGCAGCGTCGTTCCAGAACGAGATGTTGCCTTCGGGGTCCATCATGATGACCGCGTCGTGCGCCGCCGCCGCCATCGTGCGAATCGTGGTCTCGCTGTCTCTGAGCCGGTCTTCGACCTGGGCTCGCTGCGTGATCTCCCGCCGCAGCTCCTCGGTCCGCTGCTCCACTCGCTGCTCGAGCTCGTCGCGAGCCTTGGACAGCGCCGCATCGCGCGTCTGGATCTGCGTGAGCATTTCGTTGAAGGCGTCGATCAGCAGGCCGACTTCGTCTTCGGCGCGCTTGGTTGCCCGCACGGTGTAGTCCTTCCCGACGGACACGGCCTTGGCGGTGGCGGCAAGGTCGCCAAGGGGCTCCGAGATGAGTCGTTGCAGCCTCGAGGCGAGCAGGAGGGCGAGCAGGCTCGAAGCGAGCAGCACCACCATGACGATCACTCCGAAGAGCTCCAGGCGGGCGGTCACCTGACGCAGGTCGGAGCGCAGGTACAGGGTGCCGATTGTCTGGCCGTCGAGGACGATCTGGTGGAAGAGATCGAGGCGGTCATGAACAAAGCGGGCGCCCTCGCTTCCTGCCGCGGTGGGCAGGGCCGCGACGGGTGCACCGTCACGCAGGTACTGGGCCAAGCGCCGGCCGTCCTTGGTGAAGATGCACGCGGATACGATGTGCGGATCGACCCGCAGTCCGCCGAGCGTTTCCGCCGCCGCCCGGGCATCCTCGAAAGCGATGGCCGCGGTGCTGTTGGCGGCGATGATCTCGGCGCGTATGCGCAGCGCCTCGACCCTCGACTGCCGAAAGGTGACGAAGTCGAACACCGCCAACCCCGTGCACGCCAGCAGCAACGAGACGATGCTGATCAGCATGATGATCAGCGTCAGCTTGCGCCGGATCGATCCTTCCCGCAGCCAGCGCATGCTACCGCCTTGCCCCCGGCTGCCCGACGACGAAATCGGCCAGCTTCAGGAGCTTCGAGCTGATCTTGATGCCGGCCTCGGAGGCGGCGTTGAGGTTGACCGAAAAATGGACCTTGTTGTCGCGAATCGTGAAAAGGATCATCCCACCGGCTTGGAGGAAGTCGGCGGACTCGCCGACGGTGAGCGCGCTGGATGACCGTAACGCTGCGAGGGATCGGTCCAGGTCCGCCGACTCGGCGCCGCCGAGGAAGGCGATGTGACATTGCGTCGCTTGCTCGGCGCGGGCGAGACGCAGGACGAGCAGCTTGTGCTCGCCGATCGTCTTGCCTTGAATGACTTCATCGAGGTCGGCGCCGAACGGATCACTGCCGACCACGCAGACTCGCAGCGGCGCGGTGGGCTGCGCAAAGGCTTCGGGCGGCCACTCGACGAAGCGGCCGAAGTTGTAGAGGAACGCCGCTTTGACCTGATACTCGCCGGCGACGGGCAGCTCGGCCGTTGCCCGAACCCCGTGCAGCAGAAGGAGCGCCCCGACGATCAATGCTGTCGCCCGCATCGCAGTCCTTCACATCAGAAACGCCACCGGATCTGCCCGAAGATCGCCCGCTTCACGTCCACGGTCTCGCCGCTGGTGAAGGTCGACGGGAACTCGGCGTGGCGGTTGTCGAGCAGGTCCTGCACCGTCACGCTCAGCTCGAGCTTCTCGGAGGGATGCCATCCCAGACGCACATCGGGGCGGATGTAGCTGGGTATTGCCGAGACCGCTGGTCCGAGTGCGACTTGCAGGTGGTCGACGTAGTAGACAGCCATGTCCAGCTCGAGGTGCCAGGGCAGATTCAGGGAGGCTCGCATGTTGAACTGGTTTCGCGGGTCGCTCTTCGCTTGCGTGGTCGACCCGGCGTCTTGGCTCGAGGATTGGAGGTGCAGATGCTCATCGAGCCACGAATACCCCCCCGCCAGCTTCAGCCAGGTCGTTGGTGCCCAGGTGCCGGCCACCTCGACACCGTAGGTCTCGCCGTCCATGCCGTTGTCGAAGCGAAACGGCACCACGTAGTGCGGCGTTGGCTGCGGATCGAAGAACGGTGCTTCCGGCTCCTGCGTTCGCAGATCGTTATACTCATTGTAAAACGTGGCGATGTCCAGGAACACATGGGGCAGGGGCTCGACGCGATACCCCAGCTCGTAGGCGAGCACTGTTTCGCTGACAAAGTCGTGATTGCCGAGCACGGTCAGTACCGTGGGGAGTTGGCCGGATGGCGGGGGGACTACCGCCAGGTTGTACTGAATGTCGCGGTCGATGCGGGCGGGCGAACGTACCGCACGCGAGATCGCCGCCCAGAGAGTGTGCCGGAGGCTCGGTGTCCACAACAGCCGCCCACTCGGTTGGTATTCGAAGCCGGTATAGTCATTGTGCTCGAACTTGGAGCCGACAATCAGATGGAGACGATCGGTGACCAGGGTGACGTCGTCCTGCAGAAAGGCGCTGGCCAAGTTGAGGCCGCGACTACTCGGCGTGATCGAGGCGTCGAAGGTGTTGTTGATGTGATCGGTGGTAAACCGATAGCCGAGTCCCCACACGACCTCATGGCGCGGCAGTAGCTGGAAGCGATGCTGCAGGTCGATGTCGAGGGTGTCGCGGACTTCCCTGTTCAATAGTTCTTGCTCGCTCCGTTCGTAGTATGCCTGGAGGATCGCATTCGAACGCGCGGAGAAGCGGTGATGCCAACGTCCGACCACGTCGCCTCCGGCAACCGTATCTCGCTCGGGCATGGTTGTGGCGTACGGGGGAGAGAGGGAGTTGCGCTTGGTGAGCTGGCCGACGTCACCGCGGTAAATGTCCCCTTGGAGCATCACACTGTCGTGTGTCGTGGCATCCCAGTCGAGCCGGAAGCCGCTCCGGCCGATTTGCCAGTCATCGGCCGCGTCGAGGCCGCTGGTGGTGACGAACTGGTCGTGATTGAGATATTTGACATACGCTCGCAGATAGAGATTCTCGCCCGCCCGGACACCGTATCGCGCCTCTCCGATGCCGCGGACCTCCTTGCCGCCGGAGACGCTGATCAGCCCGCCCTGAGTGTCGCGGGCCGATTTGGTGATGATGTTGATCACGCCGTTGACGGCATTGGCGCCCCAGAGGGTTCCGCCCGGACCGCGGATCACTTCGATGCGATCGATGTCCTCCAGCATCGTGTCCTGCACGTCCCAGAACACGCCTGCGAACAATGGGTCGTACAGGGTGCGCCCGTCGAGCAGGACGAGTAGCTTGTTGGAGAACTCGCTGTTGAAGCCGCGGGCGCTGATCGCCCACTTGTTCGCATCGATGCGCGCCACCTCGACGCCGGGTACCATCCGTAGCGCCTCGGCGATGCTGGTCGCCCCGGAGCGGCGCAGGTCTTCCTGGGTGATCACGTAGACCGCCGCCGGCGCGTCGAACAGCCGCTCCTCCTTCTTCGAGACGGACGTGACCTCGACGTTCATCAGCTCTTCGATGCTCAACGTGGTCAGATCGCCCGCGACCCGCTCCGTCGCGCCGACGGCGCTCCCTCCGCCGGTCAGCCCGATGATCGCGGCAACGATGAGCAGGCAGGGATGCTGCCGGACGCATTTCATCGCGTTGGCTCCTCAGGTTCTCGGCCCGTGCGGACGGTGGCCTTGGTTTCGGGGTGTGAGCGGCGGGGTCACCGCGCCCCCGGTGTGCGATGGTTGCCGGGCGGAATGCTCCGGCCGGTGTCCACGCCATCGTGGCTGCCGGCTGGGTGTCGAGATGTCCGCGTGGGCAAACAAACGCATGGGCGCCCAGTGTGCATCCGAACGTCTCGGATGCATCCGGCGGGCCAACAGCCAGGAGACGGTGCCCGCTGCGTGCCGCGCGCGTTCGCCGGATGGAGCAGCCTATGATCCGGCGCCGGCGAACATCGGTTTTGCGGTTTTGCGAAAGCTCACTCCCAAACGGGGGACCGGCCGCGGGCGCAGGAGTCGGGTGATTCCCCGCCCCCCCTTTGTCCCGGTCCCCTTCTTCGCTATGCTGCGGCGCTTGTGACGGTCCCGAGATACATAGTCGCGATCATCGGCGGCGCCACCGCGGGCGCGGAGACGGCGGCGTTGCTGGCGCAACGTGACGTGGCGTCGGTGGTTTTCGAGCAGAACCCGCGGCCCTACGGCAAGATCGAGGACGGCTTGCCGCGCTGGCACGTCAAGCTGCGCCACAAGGAGTACGCCACCATCAACGGCAATCTCGACCGGCCCGAGGTCTACTTCGTGCCCAACACCAAGATCGGGCGCGACATCGACTTTCGCGCGTTGGTGAACGAGTGGGGGTTCACCTCGGTCATCCTGGCGCACGGCGCCTGGCGCGATCGGCCGCTGCCCGTGGACGGGGCCGATGACTACGTCGGTCGCGGGTTGCTGTACCAGAACCTGTTCATTCACTGGTTCAATCACTGCGACGAGCGCGGCTACGACGGCCCCCGCTACCAGGTGGAGGACGGAACCATCGTCGTCGGCGGCGGTCTGGCGTCGGTCGACGTCAGCAAGGTGCTGCAGATCGAGGTCGTGCGCCAGGCGCTGCGGCAGCGGGGGATCGAGGAGGACATGCTCCACCTCGAGCATGCCGGCATTCCCGCCGTGCTGAAGCAGCACGGGCTCAGCTGGGAAGCGCTGGGGCTGCGCGGCGCCACCCTGTTCTACCGCCGGCGGGTCGAAGACATGCCGTTGGTCGACATGCCCGCGGGGGCGGACGAGGCGCGCCGCAAGAAGGCCGAGGCGACGCGGCGGCGCCTGATCGACAAGGCGACGCAGAAGTACCTGTTCCGGGTCCGTCCGCTGCGAGCGCCCGCCGGGCTGATCGTCGAGGCGGACCGTTTGGTCGGCCTCCGCTTTCAACGCACCGAGGTGAAGGCGGGCAAGGTGGTGCCGGTGGCGGCGGACATCGAGGACGTGCGCGGGCCGCTGGTCATCAGCTCGATCGGCAGCGTGCCCGAGCCCATGGCCGGCATTCCGCAACGCGGTGAGCTCTACGACTACACCGATCCCGATCTCGGACGCGTGCGCGGCTACGAGACCGTGTTCGGCACCGGCAACGTGGTCACCGGCAAAGGCAACATCGTCTCCTCGCGCCGTCACAGTATCGAGACGGTGGGCAAGCTGATCGAGCAGTTTCTCGGGATCGGCAGCGACGGACACGAGGGCGAGGAGGAGCTGCTGGAGCCGTTGACGGCCGCGGCGAGCGCGGCGGCGACGCAGATGGCGGACTGGGTCGACGGCCGGCGGCCGACCACGGCCGCGCAGGTGGCGAGCATCCTGCGGCGCGTGCGTGATCGCCAGCGCGCCGTCGGCTACACCGGCTCCTACCGCGAGTGGATCGACAGAGCCACGCCGCCGGATCTGGGCTAACAGCCCGTTGAAAATCGCGACGACGCCCTTCGACAAGCACAGCGCGGGCTGCGCCCGCAGCCCAAAGTCGAAAGCTCAAAGTCGAAAGCGACCGAG
>CAZYMF010000286.1:0-5507 GCA_964648215.1 uncultured Binatia bacterium (SeqCode)
CGACGGTGCCGCCGACCTCGCCGATGAGGATGTCACAGCCCTCGGCGGCCTCGAGGATGCGGCGTTTGATCTCGTCGGTGACGTGCGGGATCACCTGCACCGTGCCGCCGAGGTAGTCGCCGCGGCGCTCGCGGCTGATCACCGCGTCGTACACCTGCCCGGTGGTGAAGTTGTTCTTCTGGCTCATGCGCACCGAGAGGAAGCGCTCGTAGTGGCCGAGATCGAGATCGGTCTCGGCGCCGTCGTCGGTGACGAACACCTCGCCGTGTTGGAACGGGCTCATCGTGCCCGGGTCGACGTTGATGTACGGGTCCATCTTGAGGATGGACACCTTGAGGCCGCGGCTCTCGAGCAGCGCGCCGATGGAGGCCGAAGCCAGGCCCTTGCCGAGGGAGGACACCACGCCGCCGGTCACGAAGATGAACTTGGTCCGTTTCACGTCGCTCGCCATGGTCTCCCCCCTGTTTGTCTTCTACCCCGCCACCAGCGCCCGGGCCCGTTCCAGGTCCCGCGCCGTGTCCACCTCGATCGATGCCGCCGCCACCTCGACCACCTTGATCCGGAAGCCCCACTCGAGGGCGCGCAACTGCTCCAGCTTCTCCGCCTGCTCCAACGGCGTCGGCTCCAGCCGCGCCAACGTCAGCAGGAACTCCCGCCGGTAGACATACAACCCGATGTGCTTGTGCGCCAGTACCTCCGCCGGCGCGCCGTCGCGCCAGTGGGGCAGCGGGCTGCGCGAGAAGTACAGCGCGAACCCGTCGCGATCGGTGACCACCTTGACCACGTTGGGGTTGCGCAGCTCCTCCTCGGCGCGGATCGCCGTCTTGATCGTCGCCATCGGCAGACCCGCGTCGGCGCGCAGCGGCGCCACCGCGGCGGCCACCATCGCGGGATCGAGCAGCGGCAGATCGCCCTGCACGTTGACGATCACGTCGGCGTCGAGATCGCGCGCGACCTCGGCGATGCGATCGGTGCCGGTGCTGTGCGCCGCGCTGGTCATGACCACCTCGCCGCCGAAGCTCGCCACCGCCTCGCGGATGCGGGCATCGTCGGTGGCCACCAGGACGCGATCGATCCCGTCGGCCTGCGCCGCGCGCTCGTATACCCGCCGAATCATCGGCTGGCCGTGAATATCGGCGAGTGGCTTTCCGGGGAGACGGGTGGACTCGTAGCGTGCGGGGATGATGGCGATGACGCGTGAGCCCATAAAAAGAAAACCCGTGGCCCAGAACCGAACCACGGGACGCCATTGTAGCAAGCGTGCCCGGCAAGTCAAAGTTGGCGTGAAGGGTTGTTGTTCAACGCCTCGGCTCCGTAGGGCGGGCACCGCCCGCCACGCTGCGCCGGGCCGGCGAGTCCCGCTCTCCGAGCTGGCGGGCAGTGCCCGCCCTACAACTTCCGGAGATTGCCCCGTTTCTCATTTCCGGTTTTCTGTTTCCCGTGTCTCATTGGCCCCGGCACCCGTATCGCTTCCGCTCGTGGAAACCCCGCCCTTGACCTCCCTGCGCCCGCCCACTACCTTCGGCCAACTCCACCGAACAGGATCGCCCGTGCGCTTTCGCCAGTCGCTGATTCCCACCCTCAAGGAGAACCCCTCCGACGCCGAGGTCGTCAGCCATCAGCTGATGGTGCGCGCCGGCATGATCCGCCAGGTCGCCCGCGGCATCTACGACTTCCTGCCGCTCGGGCTGCGGGTGGTGCGCAAGGTCGAGCGCATCGTGCGCGAGGAGATGGACCGTTCCGGCGCGCAGGAAGTTCTCATGCCGGCGATCTGCCCGGCCGAGCTGTGGCAGGAGAGCGGCCGCTGGGACCGTTACGGCAAGGAGCTGCTGCGGATGAAGGACCGCTACGAGCGCGACTTCTGCTTCGGCCCGACACACGAGGAGCTGGTCACCGACATCGTCCGCCGCGAGGTGCGCTCCTACCGCGAGCTGCCGCTCAACCTGTACCAAATCCAGGTGAAGTTCCGCGACGAGGTGCGTCCCCGCTTCGGCCTCATGCGCGGGCGCGAGTTCCTCATGAAGGACGCCTACTCCTTCCACGTCGACGCCGACGACTGCTGGCGCGAGTACGAGGTGATGGCGCACACCTACCGGCGCATCTTCGAGCGCTGCGGCCTCACCGCGCGGCAGGTGGAGTCGGACACCGGCGCCATCGGCGGCAGCGCGGCGCACGAGTTCCAGGTGCTCGCCGACTCGGGAGAGGACGCCATCGTCAGCTGCGACCAGTGCGACTACGCCGCCAACGTCGAGCGCGCCGAGGTCGGCGAGACGCCGCCGCTCCCGGCGACGGCCGCCGGGCCGATGCGCAAGGTGCGCACGCCGGACAAGCGCACGGTCGAGGAGGTGGCCGAGTTCCTCTCCGAGCCGCCCGCCCGCTTCATCAAGACCCTGCTCTACGTCACCAGCAGCGGCGACACCGTCGCGGCGCTGGTGCGCGGCGATCACGAGCTGAGCGAGGCCAAGCTGAAGACCGCGCTCGGCGTCGACTGGGTCGCGCTCGCCGACGAGGACACCGTGCGCCGCCTCACCGCCGCGCCGGTGGGCTTCGCCGGGCCGGTCGGCCTGAGCGTGCCGCTGCTCGCCGACGGCGCGCTGCGCGGTGTCTCCGGCGCCGTCACCGGCGCCAACGAGGCCGATCACCATGTGGTCGACGTCGACCAGGCGCGCGACCTGCCCGATCTCCGCTTCGCCGACCTGCGCACCGCCCGCGCCGGCGATCTCTGCCCGCGCTGCCGCCGCGGCACCTTCGCGGCGCATCGCGGCATCGAGGTCGGCAACATCTTCTACCTCGGCACCAAGTACAGCGTGCCGATGAAGGCCACCTACCTCGACGCCGCCGGCCAGGAGCACCCGATGGTGATGGGCTGCTACGGCATCGGCGTCACCCGCACCGCCGCCGCCGCCGTCGAGCAGCACCACGACGGCAACGGCATCATCTGGCCGCTGGCCATCGCGCCGGCGCACGTGCACGTCGTGCCGGTGAACTGGAGCGACGAGTCGCTGCGCGCGACGGCGGAATCACTGACGGAGCAGCTGGAGCAGGCCGGCATCGAGGTGCTGCTCGACGACCGCGACGAGCGGCCGGGGGTGAAGTTCAAGGACGCCGACCTGATCGGCGTGCCGCTACGCCTCACCATCGGCCCGAAAAGCCTGGCGCGCGGCTGCGTCGAGTTCAAGCACCGGCGCGACGCGCAGGCGAGCGAGGTGCGCGTGGAAGACGTGGTCGAGAAGATCACGACGCTGGTGCGCGCGGAGCTCGCCCGATGACGCTGCAGTGGCCCTTCCGCCAGCAGAGCGGGATGCGCTCGCGCCTGATCTTCGCCCTCGACGTCGCCTCGGCCGCCGAGGCCCTCGATCTGGTCGGCAAGCTCTCCGACGCGATCGGCATGTTCAAGGTCGGCAAGCAGCTCTTCCTCCACGCCGGGCCGCAGATCGTGCGCGACATCCGCGAGCGCGGTGGCGAGGTGTTCCTCGACCTCAAGTTCCACGACATCCCGCGCACCGTCGCCAAGGCCGGCGTCGAGGCCGCGCGCATGGGAGCGCGCATGTTCGACCTGCACGCCTCCGGCAGCCTGGAGATGATGCAGCGCACCGTCACCGAGGTCGGCAAGGTGTGTCGCAGCGAGGGGTTGCGCAAGCCGAAGATCCTGGCGGTAACCGTGCTCACCAGCCTCAACCGCGACGACTTGAAGCGCGTCGGCGTCATGAGCGGCGTGGAGAGCCAGGTCGTGCGTCTGGCACGGCTGGCGAAGGTGGCGGGCATGGACGGCGTGGTGGCCTCGCCGCTGGAGATCACCCGCATCCGCAAGGAGTGCGGCCGCGGCTTCATCATCGTCACCCCCGGCGTGCGCGCGCAGGACGCGAGCAACGACGACCAGAAGCGCGTGATGACCTCCGAGGAGGCGATCCGCGCCGGCGCCGACTACCTCGTCGTCGGCCGGCCCATCCGCGACGCCAAGGACCCCGTCGCCGCCGCCCGCGAGATCGTCGCCGGCATGGAGCGCGGCCTCGCCGGCGAGCGCCGCATGCGGCTGCTCAGCGACCAGGAGCGGAAAGCTTAGAAGACCGGAGCTTTACAACGGATTGAACGGATTAAACGGATTGAACGGATTTCGGACCAGGAAAGGCCGGAGCTCAATCCGTTCAATCCGTTGTTGACCCGTCCGACTTGGAGCTTGCACCTTGCAGGCAACAAAATCGAGACGTCGGCCATCGAATGACTCCTCAATCGTCACTGATTCAGTGATCCGATCGTCAATTCCTATCACGCCTCCATCTCGTACGCGCCGTCGAGCGCCAGGACGTTGCGGTTCCACACCGCGTCGTAGCGGCGGCCGTCGTGCACCGGCTTCTTGATCATCTGCAAACACAGGCGCATCTGCTCCGGCGTGCTGCCGGCCTTGTTGTGCAACTGCAGGGCGAACTCGGCGAAGTCGCGCACCAGGAAGTCGAAGATCTGGTCCACCAGGTCCGCCTCGATGCCGTACAGCCGCGCGTTCTCCAGGATCAGCTGGGCGTAGACCACCAGGGCAAACAGCTCGCCGCCCGCTAGCAGGAAGTCGGTGTCGCGCGTCTGCGACTCGTTCGGCGGCGCGGTGGCGAGCAGCTCGCGGAACGCCTCCACCTGCTCCGCGAACACCTTCACGTTCGCGAGATCATAGGACGCCAGCGCGCCGCGGTAGTCGTGAAAGCGGATGCTGCCGAGCCCCTTGGCGGGACCCTGCTGGAACAGGAAGTCGTCGTTGACGGCGTCGTCGCGCCGCGGCACCTCGGGGCAGTCGGCGGGAGCGAAGAAGAAGTTCGGCATGAACTTCACGATCAGGGCGATGTTGACGTGCACCGTTCCCTCGAGCTTCGGCAGCGCGCGGATGTCGATGGCCGCCTGCTCGAAGTACATGTCCTTCTCGAACCCCTTGGCGGCGATGACGTCCCACAGCAGGTTGATCACCCGCTCGCCCTCGGTGGTCACCTTCATCTTCACCATCGGGTTGTAGAGCAGGTAGCGGCGATCGTCGGGCGAGGCGGAGCGCATGTAGTCGCACGCCCGCAGCGCGAACAGCTTCATCGCCACCAGCCGGGCGTAGGCGTCGACGAACATCCGCTTGACGTGCGGGAAGTCGGTGACGCGCATGTTGTAGAGACGGCGGTTGTGGGCGTGGTTGATCGCCTCGTAGAGCGCGTGGGTGCAGATGCCGATGGAGGCCCAGCCGAGGTTGTACTTGCCGATGTTGACCGTGTTGAGCGCGGCGTCCCACGCCTCGCGCCCCTTGTGCAGGATGTCCGCCTCCGTCAGCGGGTAGTCGCGCAGGGAGAACTCGGAGACGTAGTTCTGGCTGGCGCACACGTTCTGCACGCACTCGAAGTGCTCGTGCTGCGAGTCGGCGGCGAAGAAGACATAGTCGCCGGCGCCGCCCGCCTTGCCGAGCTTGCCGAAGGTGGAGACGATCGCCGCCTTGTTGCCGTTGCCGATGTAGTACTTGCGGCCGTTGGCGACGTAGCGCCCCT
>CAZYMF010000287.1:0-5428 GCA_964648215.1 uncultured Binatia bacterium (SeqCode)
AATACTACACCGATCAGGATCCGGGCATTATTTTAGTCGGCCCGTTGAAAAACGACGCCCTCGCCGGCGCTTGAGATCGGACGTACCGAAGTCGGGGGCCCGCACCGGGCCCCCGACGCTTTTTCTTCCGCATGCCGTTGCAAGACACGGCGCCAGCATTTAGGGATGATCCGCGCCGTGTGGTCCGTTCTGCTTTCACTGTTGCTGCTCTTCGCCGCGTGTGAGTCGGGGTCGTCGGCCCCGCCACCGACGCCCACGGCCCATCCGGCGCCCGTCCGAACGACGCGGCTCCCCCAGGGCCGTCCCCTGGGCATCGGCGAGCCCCGCATACCGCAACCCTACACCGTCGATCAGCGCCTGCTCGACGCCGCCAGCGCCGGCGATCAGAAGACGGTCGAGCTGGCGCTGAAGCGCGGCGCGCACCTCGACGCCAAGGACGACATCGGGCGCGGTGCGGTGCTGCGCGCGGTCCTCGACGCCGGCGACCTGAGCCTGGTACGCTGGCTCCACACCAAGGGCGCGGCCATTGACGTGCCCGACTCCGGCGGCCGCACGCCGCTCAGCTTCGCCGCCGAGAAGGGGCGCCTCGACATCGTCCGTTTCCTCGTCGACAACGGCGCCGCGGTCAATCGCGACGACGTGCAGAAGCGGCCGCCCCTCTACCATGCGGCGATCATGGGCCATCTCGACGTCGCCCGATTCCTCCTCGAGCACGGGGCCAACCCCGATCTGCAGGACCAGTTCGGCGACACCCCGCTCATGGTGGCCTGCGCCAAGGGTTACGGCGACATGGCCGCGCTCCTGCTCGAGCACGGAGCCGACCCGGCCCTCAAGGACGAAGAAGGTCGCACGGCCCGCGAGCGCGCCGCTGCCGGAACCGAGGCTTGTCTGAACCCGGCACCCAAGACCCCCTGACGCAACGCAGCGGCGGTGGGGTCCGCCCCTTCCTGCTCGCTGCCGCCGGCGGGGTGCTCTGCTTCCTCGGCTACGTCGGCTTCGGCCTCTGGCCCCTGTCGCTGATCTGCCTGGCGCCACTGTGGCAGGCGCTGGAAGAGACTCGATCCGGACGCTGGCGCACCGCGCCGCTTCTCGGCTTCACCTTCGGCTGGGTGGCCTACGCCGGCGGCTATCTGTGGATGTGGCGCATCGTCGGCGTCTACCTCCACGGCAACCTCGCGCTGGGCGCGCTTCTCTGGCTGGCCTACTCGTTCTGGTTCGCGTTCCGCTTCCTGCTCTGTGCCACTCTGTACTCGCTGGTGCGGCGGCGGCACGGGTCGAGCGCCGTGGCCGCCATAGCGCCCTTGTTGGTGGTTGAGTGGCTCTACCCGTCGCTCTTCCCCGTCTACCTCGGCCACGCGCTCCTGAAGCAGACGACGCTCATCCAGATCTGCGACCTCGGTGGCCCGCTGCTGCTCACCGGGCTGCTGGCGGCGGTCAACCTCGCCGTCTTCGAAACCTGGCGCTGGTGGCGCGCCGAGCGGATGCGGCCGGTGCGCACCTGGATTGCCGTGGGAGGTGCGGTCCTGCTGACCTGGGGATACGGCGTCGTCCGTCTGGGGCAGATCGACCGCGAGGTCGTCGCGGCGCCGGCCCTGCGCGTCGGCATCGTGCAGGGCAATCTCGGCGTGCTCGAGAAGGGCAACGAGGCCGCTCACGACCACCGCCGCTACCTCGCGCAAACGCGCGAGCTCGTCGCCGGCGGTGACCTCGACCTGATCGTCTGGCCCGAGACGATCTATACCCGCGGCCTGCGGGGGCCGCTGCCGATCTCGGGGCAGCTCATCAGCGGCGACGTTCACGTGCCGCTCTTGTTCGGGGCCGCCTTCGTCAGCGTCGCCACCGGGCAGCGCCAGGCGTTCAACTCCGCGTTGCTGAT
This sequence comes from uncultured Binatia bacterium (SeqCode), assembly GCA_964648215.1. Lineage (GTDB taxonomy): Bacteria > Desulfobacterota > Binatia > HRBIN30 > JACQVA1 > CAZYMF01. The sequence continues at coordinate 1,877 of CAZYMF010000287.1, forward strand.
CGGCGGCGACGGAGTGATCCGCAGTGTCTATGAGAAGAACCTGCTGATCCCCTTTGCCGAGTACGTCCCCTTCGCCCGCTTCTTCGGCCACGACGTCGAGCGCCTGGCAAACGTGTCCCCGTTCGCCGCCGCCACCGACACCCCGCCGCTCGAGCTCGGGCGCTGGCGCATCTCGACGCCCATCTGCTACGAGGCAGTGCGGCCGGCGTTCGTGCGCCGGATGGTGCTGCGGGCACGACCCAACCTGATCGTCACCCTCGCCAACGACTCCTGGTTCGGCAACTCCCAGGAGCCCCGGCTCCACCTGGCCATGGCGACGTTCCGCGCCGTCGAGCACCGGCGCTACCTGGTGCGCGCCACCAACAGCGGCATCAGCGCCGTGGTCGACCCCGCCGGCCGCATCGTCGCGCGCACCGGGCTGCTCCGGCGCGAGAACCTGCGCGCCACGGCGCACATGCTCGACGGGACGACCGTGTACACCGAGTGGGGCGACTGGCCGGGCTGGCTCGCCGCAGCCTGCCTGCTCCTCGGCCTCGCCGGCGGTTACGGCTTCGCCGTCAGCAGCTTCTCGGCTTCGCCGACGTCGAAGCCGTAGGCCCACGCGAGGGCGACGATGGGGTGCACCGCCGCCGCGCCGCCTCCTTGTTTCAGGTGCAGCGCGGCCAGGCCGCAGTCCGAGCAGGCGCCCGAGCACTCCTCGCCGGCGGCCGGCTTCATGCCCTCGCACGCCTTGCGGCCCCAGCGCAGCGAGTCCTCGAAATGGTCGACCTGCATGCTCCAGGTGCCGTCGTGCCCGGAGCACTCGTGCACGGCGTCGACCTCGTCGGCGATCACCTTGAGAATGTCGCGCCCGCGCAACCCGATGTTCTGCACCCGGATGTGACACGGCACGTGATACTTCACCTTGCCGAGACGGCGCTTGAAGTCGCGCTTGAGCCGGCCCTCGCGCCCGATGCGGAAGATGTATCCCGCCAGATCGTGGCTGTGCTCGGCCACCAGCGCACTCGCCGCATCGCCCACCAGCTGCGGATACTCCTCCCGCACCACCAGGCTGCAGCTCGGCGAGGGGATCACCACCTCGTAGCCGCGCTCGACCCACTCGCGCAGCAGCTCCACGTTCTGGCGGGCGTTGTGCGCCGCCGCCTCGACGTCGCCGCCGTCGAGGAACGGCATGCCGCAGCAGATCTGCCGTTCCGGCCAGGCCACGGTGACGCCGTTGTGCTCCAGGACCCGCACCGCCGCCTTGCCGGTCTCGGGGTTGTGGTAGTCGACGAGACAGGTCGAGAACAGGACCACCTTGAGCGGTGTCGGATTCTCCACCCCTTCTTTGAGAGCCTGTGGCTCCTCCACCCGGGCGCCGCCCCGGCGACTCCACCAGCGCGGGAAGGTCTCGGCGTGGAACGACGGCATCAGCTTGTCGCGATGGATGCCGACGGTCTTCTCCATCGCTACGCGATTGCTCCGGTTGTGCATCGCCCAGTTGCTGAGCGCCGGCACCAGGCTGCCCATGGTCCCGATCACGCCGGTGTTCCGGATCAGCTTGGTCTTGAGCGGAACACCCTGCCGCCGCACCCGGTGCGCCTTCCAGCGCAGCAGCAAGCGCGGGAAATCGAGCGCGAACTCGTGCGGCGGCGTGTAGGGGCAGTTGGGATAACAGAGCTTGCACTGGAAACAGAGATCGACGACGCGGTCGACCTCCGCGGTGCTCAGATCGCTCGCGTGCGCGGTGAGCTCCGGCAGCTCGTCGCCGAAGGCTTCGGCGCGCTCCTCGTGATGCTCGCGCGGCCCCGCGGCGGCGGCCGCGGCGCGCTTGCGGTCCGCCTGCTCGATGAGCTCGGGATGGGCGGCCAGGTGGTCGCGGCGGCGCTGCTCGGTGCGCTCGTCGATCATGTCGAACATCGTCGGGAAGCTGCCGCAGAACTTGAAGCACAGCCGACAGCTGTGACAGATGTTGAAGATACGGTCGACCTCCTGACGCAGGTCGTTCTCGTCCCAGAACTTGGCTTCGTTGATCTTCAGTCCAATCGATTCGGCCATTGGTCCTCACCTGCGGCCGCGCCGCGTTCGCCCCCCGGAGAACGGCTGCACCGGCCTCGGTCCGGATACCGGGAGCGGCGGCATCGACGCCGCCCGGGCAGCCCCTCACTGAGCTCTGATACTAGACGTCAGCGGCGGCGGTGCAAGCTTTCGCGATCGGTTTTTGCTCGACAACGGGACCTCGGACGTACTATCCGACGGCGATGCCGAACGCCGCACGGCACCGGGCGGACCGCTTGATTAATCTACCCTCGCAGGTACTAGAGAGAGACCGCGCACGAAGGAGGCTCGCATGCATCGACGACAGGCACTGAAAATCATCACCATCGCGATGGCGGCCGCATTCGCCTGGGGCGGCGCCGGCCTTGCCGGCGAGCTGCCGGCGTCGGTCAAGGACAAGCTGGCGTCGAGCACCTACGTCTACATCTCCAGTCAGCGCAAGAGCGGCCAGTTCGGCAAGCCGGCCGAGATCTGGTTCATGTATCACGACGGGGCGGTGTGGGTGGGAACCCTGCCCACCTCCTGGCGGGTGAAACGAATCAAGGCCGGGCGCACCCTGGCGAAGATCGCCGTCGGCAAGGTGGACGGGCCTTCGTTCGAGGCCACTGGATCGCTGGTCACGGATCCGAAGATGCAAGCGGAGCTCATGAAGACCTACGCCAAGAAGTATCCCGAGGGCTGGGCCACGTTCGCGGAGCGTTTTCGCAAGGGCTTCCAGGACGGCTCGCGTGTCCTGGTCAAGTACGTGCCCAAGTAGGCGGCGGCGTCCCGGCTCCGATTCGCTCATGCGCCGCATCGAGTCGAAGATCCGCCCCAGCGACCCCGCGTTCGTCGAGAACCGGCGCACGATGGAGACGCTGGTGGGCGAGCTGCGCGAGCGCCTGCGGGCGGCACAAGCGGGCGGCCCGGAGGAGCACCGCCGCCGCCACAAGGAGCGCGGCAAGCTGCTGGCGCGCGAGCGCATCGACGCTCTCGTCGATCCGGGCACCGCCTTCCTCGAGCTGTCGCCGCTGGCCGCCTACGGCCTCTACGACAACGGCGCCCCCAGCGCCGGGATCGTCACCGGGATCGGTTCCGTCCACGGCCGGCCGACGGTCATCGTCGCCAACGACGCCACCGTCAAGGGCGGCACCTATTTCCCGCTGACGGTGAAGAAACACCTGCGGGCGCAGGAGATCGCCCTGGAGAACCGGCTGCCCTGCGTCTATCTGGTCGACTCGGGCGGCGCGTTCCTGCCGCTGCAGGCCGAGATCTTCCCCGACCGCGAACACTTCGGACGCATCTTCTACAACCAGGCCCGCCTGTCCGCGCTCGGCGTACCCCAGATCGCCGTCGTGCTCGGCTCGTGCACGGCCGGTGGCGCCTACGTGCCGGCGATGTGCGACGAGAACGTGATCGTGCGCGGCACCGGCACCATCTTCCTCGGCGGCCCGCCGCTGGTGAAGGCGGCCACGGGCGAAGAGGTCACGGCGGAGGACCTCGGCGGCGGCGACGTGCACACGCGCATCTCCGGCG
>CAZYMF010000288.1:0-5374 GCA_964648215.1 uncultured Binatia bacterium (SeqCode)
TCTCGATCATGTAGGCCTCGGCGGCCGAGAAGACGAACTTGCCGTTGGTGATGTCCACCTGGCCGCCGCCGAAGTGCGCCGCGTAGAGCCCGTGATCGACCGAGCGGATGATCTCCTCGGGGGTCGACTCGCCGGCGAGCATGAAGGTGTTGGTCATGCGCGGCATCGGGATGTGGGCGAAGCTCTCGCGGCGGCCGTTGCCGGTGGGCGGCATGCCCATCAGCCGCGCGTTCATGCGGTCCTGCAGATAGCCGCGCAGGACACCCTTCTCGATCAGCACCGTGCGGCCGGTCGGCGTCCCCTCGTCGTCGACGTTGAGCGAGCCGCGGCGGTTGGCGATGGTGCCGTCGTCGACCACCGTGCACAGCGGCGATGCCACCTGCTCGCCGAGACGCCCGGCGAAGGCCGAGGTCTTCTTGCGGTTGAAGTCGCCCTCGAGGCCGTGCCCGACCGCCTCGTGCAGCAGAACCCCGGGCCAGCCGGGGCCGAGGACGACGGTGAGCGATCCGGCGGGGGCGTCGACCGCGTGCAGATTGCGCAGCGCCTGCTCCGCCGCCGTGCGGGTCCAGCGCCGGTAGCGGTCGTCCTCGGTGAGGAAGTCGAACTCGACGCGGCCGCCGCCGCCGTAGGTTCCGTGTTGCCGCAGCTCGCCTTCCTCGGCGATGCAGGTGACGTTCAGGCGCAGCAGCGGCTGCACGTCGCCGACCAGGAAGCCGGTGGAGCCGGCGACGAGGATCAGCTTGCGCTCGACGGCGAGCGTGGCGAGGACGTTCTTGATGCGGCCGTCGAGACGCCGGGCGATGATGTCGATCTGGTTGAGCAGCGCGATCTTCTCGCTCAGCGCCACCTCCAGCGGCGAGTGGGCGAGCGTGTACAGGTCGTGGGCGGGCGCCTGGCCGCGCACGGAAACCGCCTGTGCGTTGCCGCCCTCCGCGGCGATCGCCTGCGCCGTCCGGCTCGCCAGGCGCAGGCTCTCGACGGTGACGTCGTCGGAGTGCGCGTAGCCGGTCTTGTCGCCGGCGACCACGCGGACGCCGGCGCCCTGCGACACGTTCTTGTTGGCCTTCTTGACGATGCCGTCCTCCAGGCTGAAGCTCTCGACCGTGCGGAACTCGAAGTAGAGGTCGGCGTAGTCCGCCCGGCGCGCCACCGCGCCGCCGACGATCTGCTCGAGGAAGCCCGCGGTGAGATCGAACCGATCGAGGAAGAACCGCTCCGCGGCGGCAACCGACTGCGAATCGTTCATGAGAGAAGTCCTTGTGTTGGTTTCCCAACCTGGATAGCATGTCTTTCCAAGGGGAGCGAGACGCCGTGTTTGAAGCATCGCGGGGGAGAGCACAGTGAGCCAGTGGCTGCTCGATGATGCGTCGTACTCCAGCCTGCGGCGTTGCGTCGGCACGCGCGTGAACCTCTTTCGCGCCATGCACGCGCCCGGCGTCTTCGTCGACGACGAGCGCTCGGTGCTGGCCCTGCGCGAAGGCGACTTCGCTCTCGCCGCGCGCGTGGTCTTCGACGTCGTGCTCGACTACTTCTACGTCGCCGCCTGCAGCTGGTATCGCAGCGACCTCTCGCGCATCGCCGACGACGACGTGCCGGAGCCGGTGCGCAGCGAGCTGCTGCATCGCTTCCTCACCTTCCTCGGCTGAGCCTCCCCCCCGGCGCCACGACCTTGCGCCGCCCGCGCGCGGCGGACTATAGATGTGCTCGATGCTCAACACCTCGGGGAAGGGGGCGCTGGCAGCCCTGCTCGGCGCGCTCGACCGGCCCGGTCCGGTCGTCATCCTGCCGCACGACAACCCCGACCCGGACGCGCTGGCGAGCGCGGCCACCCTGCAGTACATCGTCCGTCAGCGGCTGAAGAAAGAGAGCGTCATCGCCCTCGGCGGTATCGTCGGGCGGGCCGAGAACCGGACCATGGTCAAGTACCTGAGCATCGGCCTGGCGCCGATCGGCGAGATCGAGTTCACCCGCGACACCCTGCTGGCCCTGGTCGATACGCAGCCGGGGCGAATCAACAACTCGCTGCCCGAGGGCTTCCGGCCGACCGTGGTCATCGACCACCACCCGGCGTACGGCGACACGCACCAGATCCCCTTCTTCGATCTGCGCGAGGAGTACGGAGCGACGTCCTCCATTCTCACCGAGTACCTGCAGGAGTCGCACCTCGAGGTGGAGACGAAGATCGCGACCGCCCTGTTCTACGGCATCGCGGCGGAGACCCAGCATCTCGGGCGCGAGGCGACGGCGGCGGACATTCATGCCAGCCAGTTCCTCTACCCGCACACGAACAAGCGACGCCTGGCCAAGATCGAGAACGCCCGCGTGCCGCGCGAGTACTTCCGCGCCTTCCGCGACGCGATCGAGGAAGCGGTGATCTACGAGCGGGTGGTGATGTCCTCCATCGGCGAGGTGGGCTACCCCGACATGGTGGCGGAGGTGGCCGACTTTCTGCTCCGCCTGGACCAGGTCGAATGGGCCGTGGCGATGGGCTACTACCAGGGCGCCCTGTACGTGTCGCTACGCACGACGTGTCGCGACGCCAATGCCGGCGACCTGCTGCAGAAGGTGCTCGGCAGCCATCACGCCGGTGGTCACGATCAGATCGCCGGCGGCCGCATTCGCGTGGAGGAGGGCGGCGTCGGTTGGGAAAAGGCGGCCGTGCAGGTGAAGGAGCGCCTGCTGCAAGAGCTGCGCATCGAGTCCTGCAGCGCCGCCGATCTGGTGGCCTGACCCGCGAGCGGGTCGGAGGGCTTCAGGGGCGATGGGGATCCCGGCGTGTCGGGTGCTTCGGCGCCGCCTTGGGCAGGACCCAGTGGAGGGGCACGTCCTTGAACGTGCAGTAGCGCTCGATGCCGCTCGCCGCCAGCTCGAAGGCGAGCTCCAGCACCAGCGCGTCGTCGCTGGTGCCGATGCCGGGAAGAAAGTCGGGAATGAAGTCCATCGGCTCCAGCCAGTAGAACAGGGCCGCGGCCAACAAGCTCACCGTTCGATACGGAATCTGTTCGCAGGCGCCCTCGGCGTGATCTTCGAGCAGCTGCAGCGCGAGGTCGATCTGCCGGTGGAACAGCTCGTGGCGCTGGTTGTCGCCCGCCGCCTTGCGGCGCACCTCGTCCGCTTGCGCGAGCAGTGTCTGCACGTCGGCCGGAGCGATGTCGGCGGCCTGCCGCAGCAGATAGGCGCGGACGTCGCGCGGATCGAGCAGCGGGACGGCGGCGGTTTCTTTGGCGGCGGGTTTCCGCGGCGGCTTGGTGCCGCTGACCTGACGGGGCATGTGGGAAGCAGACTATGAGTAGCCGTGGGAGTCAAGCGCCGAGGCCCGGACGGCGGCGTCCGGGCGCGGGGGAGGAAGCCGGGATGTCCCCGGCGGCGCTCGGCTATCGCATGCCGGCCGAGTTCGAGCCGCACGAGGCGACGTGGATCGCGTGGCCGCATCAGCAGGGCGATTGGCCGGGCAAGATCGCCGCGATCCACTTCGTCTACGTCGAGATCACCCGCGCCCTGGCGCGCAGCGAGCGGGTGCGCGTCCTCGTGCCCAACGTCGCCGCGCGGGAGCAGGCGAGGCGACTGTTGCGCCAGGCCCACGTGCCGTCGGCGCGCGTGGAGTTCTTCGTCGTTCCGACCGACCGCAGCTGGACCCGTGATTTCGGCCCGCTCTTCGTCCGCAGCGGCTCCCGCCTGGCGATCACCGACTGGAAGTTCAACGGCTGGGCGAAGTACCGCAACTGGCGGCGGGACAACGCCGTCAACGCGCAGCTCGCCGCGCGGCTGTGCTTGCCGCGCTTCGTCCCCATGGCCGGCGCCAAGCCGGTCGTGCTCGAGGGCGGCAGCATCGACGTCAACGGCCGCGGCGCGTTGCTGACCACCGAGGAGTGCCTGCTGTCGCCGATCCAGGCGCGCAACCCGCACCTGACGCGCGCCCAGATCGAGCAGGCGCTGCGCGACTACCTCGGGGTGTCGCGCGTGCTGTGGCTGGCGCGCGGCATCGCCGGCGACGACACCCACGGTCACGTCGACGATCTGGCGCGCTTCACCGGCCCGCGCACGGTGGTCACCGTGGTCGAGACGCGCGCGCGCGACGAGAACTTCCGGCCCCTGCGCGAGAATCGCCGCCGGCTGGCGCGCCTGCGCGATCAGGACGGCCGGCCGCTGGAGATCGTCGAGCTGCCGATGCCGGAGGCCAGACGCCACGGGCGCCTGCGCCTGCCGGCCAGCTACGCCAACTTCTACATCGCCAACCGCAGCGTGCTGGTCCCGACCTTCAACGATCCCCACGACCGCGTCGCGCTCGACGCCCTGGCCCAGCTGTTTCCAACGCGCGAGATCGTCGGCATCCACGCCGTCGACCTGGTCTGGGGTCTGGGAACGCTGCACTGCCTGACGCAGCAGCAACCCAAGGTGTGACGCCAGACTTCACGGACCCGTCTTCCTCGGTCCTTCGCCGGGGAGCGGCCTTGATCGGGTGGCACCGGACTCTGTCCGGTGCGAGAGCAGCTCCGTCGCGTCAGATACGGTCGACCCGGAACCCGACGCGCGGGAAGTGCACGACCACCTCGCCGACCTCCTCGTCCTCCCGACGGATGGCGATCTCGTCGCCGGAGGAGGCGACGACGGTGCCGGCGACTGGATCCATACCGTAGTCGTCCGGCGTGACGGTGACCCGAAGCCCGGGGGCGAGGCCGTTGGGGTCGTTGGGGTCGGCGGCCTCCGCCGTCGTGCTCGCACTGTCGCGGGCGAGGCGCAAGGCCGCGGCGGCATCGAGGTCGCTGCGCTCGCCGTGGCCCATCGCCGCGACGCGCTCGGCCCAGGCGATCAGGTGCAAAAACTCGGCGAACACCGTGGCGGCGGGCGGGAAGTTCCGCAGGAACCACACCGGGTGATAGCAGGAGGCGTCGGCGAGGCTGAAGTCTGCTCCCAACAGATAGGGGCGGTCGTCGGCGAGCTGCGCGTCGAGCCACCGGGCGAAGCCGCGGCACTGGTCCTTGGCGTAGGGAGCGAGTCTGGGAAGCTCGGCGAAGTTGGCGCGCCCGGGCATCATCTTGGTGCGATCCTCGATGAAGGCCGGCGGCACGCTGTCGCCGAGCAGCGCGAACAGGATCGGCGTGGTGGCGAAGAAGAGCAGGCGGTCCGCCCACAGGCTGATCATCTGGCAGATCCCTTCGCTGCGTTCGGGAAAGAGCGTGGGCTCGGGGTGGAGCCGCTCCACGGTGCGGGCGATGAGCTGGGTGTCGCAGTAGATGTCGGCGCCGATCTGCAGCACCGGGATCCGGCGGTAGCCGCCGGTGAGCGGCAGCAGCTGCGGCTTGGGCATGATCGTCGGCTGCTCCACGGCACGCCAGGCCAGCCGCTTGTGGGCGAAGACCTTGCGGATCTTCTC
>CAZYMF010000289.1:0-5353 GCA_964648215.1 uncultured Binatia bacterium (SeqCode)
CGCGGGAGCCGAACGCGGAAGGTCGAGCCGTTTCCGGGTTTCGACTCGACGTCGACCTGGCCGCCGAGAAGATCCACCAGGCGCTTCACGATGTACAGGCCGAGCCCCACGCCCGAGCCGGCACGCTGGGCCTCATCGTGCCCCTGGCGAAAGGCCTCGAACACGTCGGGCAGCTGCTCGGCCGCGATTCCGATTCCGGTGTCGCTGATCTCGAACTCGACCTGCTCGTGGGCCGCGTCGAACCGTACCCCGACGGTCACCTGCCCCGCCGGGGTGTACTTGATGGCGTTCTCGATCAGATTGCGGAGAATCGTGCGCAGCTTGTCCGTATCGGTGCGGAAGCAAGGCAGGGACACTCGCGCCGGATAGCGCACCGTGGTCGACTCCGTGCCGTCGAGCTCCGCCTGCAAGCCGGCGAACAAGGCGTCGAGATCGCACTCCTCGGTGCGCACCGGCTCCTGCTGGAACTCCATATGACTGGCCTCCAGTACGCGGGTGATCAGCTGATGCAAGTTGCCACCCGCCTTGCGAGCACGAACCAGAACGTCCTCCTGATCGGCTCGCAACGGGCCGAAGGTCTGTTCCAGCAGCAAGTCGATGTAGCCGAGCAAGGCCACCAGAGGGGTGCGGAGCTCGTGCGAGACGGTGGCGAGAAACTCGCTCTTGGCAAGGTCCGCCTCCTGCGCCTTGCCGTAGAGCACGCGCAGCTCGACCAGCGTCCGCGACAGCTGCCGCGAGACGCGCTCGTTCTCGTCGGCCCGCCGCCGCTCCTGGCGGGTACGGTCGACGAGATAGCCGTAGAACACGGCGGTCGCGAAGAGAAAGGGCAGTCGAATCAACGACGGCGAATGCCAGAGCGACCAGGTACCGCCAGTGGCGATGTGCCCATACAGATAAGCGCCGCAGAGGGCGACGGCACCGACCGCGATCAGCAGCAGGTTCTCGCCGATGGCCGCGAGCAGCAGGACGAAAAAGTAGAGGTAGAAGAACTCGGCGCTGAAGCGACCGCTGAGCACCAGCGTTGCCGCCACCCAGGCCGTGTCATAGAGGATGATCGCCATGTTGAAGGCGACCGAGTTCACCAGCCGCTCCGGCAAGCCGGCGATGACCACGTTGGAGACCAGCGCCAATACGATCAAGAGCAGGGCGGGCTGCGGCGGCAGGGCGAAGCTCTGCTCGACCAGCAGCAGGTAGGCGGTAGCCACGATCAACGTGTAGCGGAGCAGGAGAAAGGCACGCTGTTGCGAGAGCTTCACGAGGGAGACGAGAGCAAGAGGCAGGCCACCGCCGTGTCCACGGCGGGGCCCTGTTTTCGGCCTCCGCAACGGCCCGGAGTAATCGCTACGAGTGAGAAGGAATCTGGCGCACCGGACTCCGGCGCGACGGTTCGGCTCCCCCCGGGGGAAGTGTGACCGAGCCTGCCGACATCGCCATCGTCGGCGCCGGCGCCGCCGGGCTGGCGGCCGCGATCTTTGCCGCCGAGGCGGCCCCGGGCCGACCGCGCCCGCGTATCCTTGTCCTGGACGGCGCCCGCAAGATCGGGGCAAAGATTCTGATCTCCGGCGGTGGGCGTTGCAACGTCACCCACGATCGCATCACGGCGGAAGACTTCAACGGTTCGCGGCCCGCCATCCGCAACGTCCTGGCGGCGTTCGACGAGCGTGCCACCGTCCGCTGGTTCTCGTCGCTCGGCGTCGCCCTCAAGCGCGAGGAGACCGGCAAGCTGTTTCCCATTTCGAATAGCGCCCGTACGGTTCTGCACGCCCTGCTCCACCGTTGCACGGCTCTCGGGGTGTCCGTTCGGGCGGATTGCCGTGTCCTCGACGTCTGCCCGGCCGACCGCTCGCCCTCGGAGAAGACGTCGCCGCCATCCTTCGCGGTACGCCTCGAGCACGGAGAGCTCCGGGCGCGGCAGGTCATCCTGGCGACGGGTGGTCGGTCGCTGCCGCGAACCGGCAGCGACGGCGGCGGCTGGGAAATCGCCCGCCGCCTGGGTCACAGCGTCACCGACACCTACCCGGCGCTGGTACCGCTGGTCTTGCGCCCGGACATGTTCCACGTCGAGCTGTCGGGTCTGTCCTGCCCGGTCGCGCTCTCGACCTTCGCCGACGACAAGCTCGTCGATCGCCGCGCCGGCGATCTGCTCTTCACCCATTTCGGCGTCAGCGGTCCGGTGGTGATGGACGCCAGCCGCCACTGGGTCATCGCCCACGGGCGAGCCGCACGGGCCTCTTTGCGGTGCAGCTTCCTTCCCACGCGATCTTTCGAGCACATCGATCGCGAGCTGCTCGCCGCGGCGAGCACCCGCGGCGGTGCTTCTCTGGCTCGCGTGCTGACCGCCTGGCTGCCGCAACGTCTGGCTGCCGCTCTCGCACATTCGTCGGGGCTCGACCCGAGCTCCCGCATCGGCGAGCTCGGGCGGCGGCCGCGACGCGTGCTGGCGCACTCGCTGACCGGACTGCCGCTTCCGGTCACGCGCGATCGCGGGTGGAACTTCGCCGAGGTGACCGCCGGCGGCGTGCCGCTCAGTGAGATCGACTACAGGAACATGGCATCACGCAAGGCGAAGGGCTTGTTCCTGGCCGGGGAGATGTTGGACTGCGACGGACGCATCGGCGGCTTCAATTTTCAGTGGGCGTGGGCGACCGGCTACCTGGCCGGGCGCGGCGCGGTTGCCGCGCTCGCCCCGGCACCGCGAGGATGAGCCGGTGCGCGCCGCTGCAGATTTCGCTGGATGGGAGCTACCCAAAACTTTTTCCTTGACACTAGATTCTGCCTCGACTAGCCAAGTAGTCACGATTGTCATTCCTCCATCCCTCAAAGATGCGTGTCATGAGTGAGGCGGCCTACTCCATTGCCAGATCGGCGGATGCGCTCGAGACGAGCGGCGACGGCGAACATGCGCTCCCCATCGCCACCGCAGTCGTACCGTCCCCCGAGCCGCTGGCGATCGATAGAGCCTTTCTCCTGCTGCGCTACACCCTGATCGCCTCGACGGCGTACCTGTTGCTCGTCGAAGGCGATCTGTCTCTGCCCCCGGTCGGCTCCATGCTCCTCATCACGCTCGCGCTGACGTCGAACGTGGTGATCGCGCAGCTACCGCCGCGGGTGACCGGTTCGATGGCCTTCGGGCTCGGCCTGGTCATCGGCGACACGGCGTGGATCACGCTGGCGCTGATCCAGAGCGGCCGTTTCAATGCCGAGTTCTTCTACCTCTACTTCTTCGTGCTGCTACTCGCCGCCATCGGCGAGAATCTGCGCCTGATCGTCGTCGGGGCGCTCGTGGTCTGCTTCGCCTACCTCTACGTGCTCACGGCCACGGGCGGCACCTGGTCGTGGTGGAACTCTCCGTCGCTGATCCGGATTCCCTTTCTCTTCACCGCGGCCGCTTTCTACGGGTTTCTGGTGGAACGAACACGGCGGGAACGAGGGCGCGCCGAGCTCGGCGAGGCGGTTCGCCGGCAGGTGGAGGCCACGCTTCGCCTGCGCACGGCGCAGCTGCAGGAAGAGGCCGCCGTGTCGGCGGCGCTGGCGCGCGTCGGGCAGGAGCTGATCTCCTCCCTCGACACGCCGGTGCTGCTCGAGCGCCTGTGCCAGCTGGCGGCGGAGGTCCTCGAGGCCGACACCAGCCACACCCTCCTGTGGCGAATCGACGAGGACGTCTACGAGCCGGTGGCCGCCTTCGGCGTGTCCGCCGAGGAACGTCAGATCGGAGAGCTCCTGCGCATCCCGCGCCGCGAGATGAAGTGGCTGCTGGCGCGTCTGGAGCGGGAGGACGTGGTGCAGCTCGGCGCGGCGACGCCCCAAGCTCGATTGCTGCCGGGGAAGGAGGGATCCCAGACCGCATTGCAGCTTTGTCTGGCCCTGCGGCGGGGCAACGACATCATCGGCGTACAGGCGACGAGCTGGCGTACCCGCCTGGCGCCGGCGACGAGCAAGCAGCGACGGATCGCCCAGGGCATCGCGCAGCTGGCTTCGATGGCCCTGGCCAACGCCCGCTTGGTGGAGGAGCTCGAACGCGCGAACCGACTGAAGTCGGACTTCGTCGCCTCGATGTCGCACGAGCTGCGCACCCCTCTCAACCTGATCATCGGCTACAATGACATGCTTCTCGACGGCGCCTGCGGACGGCTTCCCGAAGAATCGGTGGAGATCCTCACCCGGATGTCGCGCAGCTCGCGTGAGCTTCTCGACCTGATCGAGGCCACGCTCGACCTCAGCCGTCTCGAGACCAGACGGATCCCCGTCGATCTGAAGGAAGTTCGCCTCGGCGCGCTGCTCGACGAGCTCGCCGCCGAGACCCGCGCCTGGCAGGAAAAGCCCGGGGTGAAGTTCCACTGGGCGGTCGAGGACGACTCGCTCCGTCTCTACACCGACCCGGTCAAGCTCAAGATGATACTGAAGAACCTGATCGCCAACGCGATCAAGTTCACCACGCAGGGCCGCATCACGGTCACGGCACAGCCCCGCGGCGAGGCGGTCGACATCGCGGTGCAGGACACCGGAATCGGCATCGCCCCCGACGCGCAAGCGTTGATTTTCGAGCCCTTTCGCCAGGCCAGCCGCACCATCGCCAGCGACTACGGCGGAGTCGGGCTCGGTCTCTACATCGTGCGACGCCTACTGGACCTTCTCGGCGGTACCGTCAGCGTCGAGAGCGAACCGCAGCACGGCTCGACCTTCCGGGTTCGCCTCCCGTACGATCACGGGACCGCGCGGCAACCGGTGGCCGAGCCGGCCACGGCCTGAGAGCGCCCTACCCGACCGGGGCCACCGCGTGCGCCTTCGCCCGCATCCTGGGCTTCGGGCGCTTCTTCGTCGCCTTCTTCGCCCTGGCCCCGCCCTCGAGCTCCAGGCGCAGCTCGTGCGCGTACTTTTCCACCATGCCCGCCACCTGCGCGGCCTGCTTGCGGAGCTGATTGGCCGCCTTCTGCAGGTTCTTCGGTACGCCGGTGGCCTGAGCACGCTTGCGGATGTCGGCTCGGATTCGCTTGGCCAGCGCCTCGACGTCCTTCATCAGAACGGTGATGCGATCACGCTTCTTGTTTGCCATCTGGCATCCTCCCGTCGATCACTCGATGAGGAACAACAAGCGTGCCACACCATGGTCGAGCGCGGCGGCTGTTCACGACGGGCGAGGCCTCCCAGCAGTGAGAAGGCACGCCTCCTAGCTGTCCAGGGAATGCGCGTGACAGGAGGGAGCCGAGCCGCCCCAACGTGGCAGCGCCCGGGACCCCAACGCGTCACGCGACCGGCACGCGACGCAACGGGAGAGGGAAATGGGCAGGGAGTGAATCGAACACTCGACACAAGGATTTTCAGTCCTTTGCTCTACCGACTGAGCTACCTGCCC
>CAZYMF010000290.1:0-5302 GCA_964648215.1 uncultured Binatia bacterium (SeqCode)
GCCAGCTTCCCAAGCTGGACGTCGCCGGTTCGACCCCGGTCGCCCGCTCTCTTTCTGAGTTCGGAACTCGGCTGCGCTTCCTCGATGGCGGGCCTTCCCCCGCGTCGCCGTCTCCCGCCCACTTGCGCCTTGACACATTCGTTGCCGCGCCGTATGAGCTGCCAAATTCCATGTTGCAACAGGGTCACGTCTCCACAATGCCTGAGGGGGGAGGTTTGATGAAATCAATCCGGGTGAGCATCTGCGCGGTTCTGGTTCTGGGTTTGGCTGTCGTGAGCACGCCCACGGCGGCTACGGCCAAGTCGGTGACGGTCAACCCCGGAGAGTCGATTCAGGCCGCGATCGACGCTGCCGCGCCGGGCGACACGGTGAAGGTGATGCCCGGGGACTACGACATGGAGACAGGCTCTCCGGCCGCGATCACGATCAACAAGCCTCTGAAGCTGATCGCCAAGAGCAAGCTGCCGGGCGTGAAGGTTCGCCTCTTGCCGAACGCAGCGGTCCCAGGGCAGATCCACGGCATCTTCGTCGCGCCCGCAAATCCAGGTGACCCGGACATCGATGGCCTGGTGATACAAGGCTTCACCGTGGAGGGTTTCCAGAACATGGGCATCTGGCTGCGCCACGTGAAGCACTTCAAGATCAAGGGCAACGAGTCGATCAACAACCAGGAGAACGGAATCTTCCCGACTCTTTCGGCGAAAGGGCTGGTGAAGAACAACGTCGCCTACGGCTCGCTGGACAGCGCGCTGTGGGTGGAGGGGTCCGAGAACGTCCGCGTCATCAACAACGATCTCCACGACAGCCCGACCGGCCTCGAGGTCACGATCTCGAAGAAGGTCACGATGGGGCAAAACGACGTCCACGACAATACCGTCGGAATCGGCCTCTACAATCCCGGGGCGGCGGGCCTGGATCCGGCCGAGTGGCCGGCCGGGCCCTATGGTGACTGGCATGTCGTCAACAACGACGTGCACGACAACAATTTTCCCAATCCCACGTCGGGCGGAGAGACCGGGGCGCTGCCGCCGGGAATCGGTGTTCTGCTCCTGGGCGTCGACAACGTCCACCTTCAGAACAACCGCGTCGAAGGCAACAACTATGTCGGAATTGGCATGGTCGACTGGTGCCTTGCCGTGGTTTCGGCTGGCCTTGTGGACAACGTGCCCGACTGCGAGGCCTACTTCCCGGATCACACGCCGGACTACAATCAGTTCACCGGGAACAAGCTGGCCGATAACCATACCGACACCAGCCCACAGCTGTTACCGGCGGCGGACATATTGGACGTCGGCTTGGAATTGTTTTTCTATGGCACCTTTGGCACTGGAACGGGCAACTGCTTTAGCGGGAACAATCTCCTCAAGACTTCCTCCACCCCGCTCGTAACGTTCCCCGACCCACTCCCCGCGTGCAACTAGAGCCGTCGGCAGCGGTCGGGTGGGCGCTGGGTGCGCGATCGCCACGTCACCCGGGAGGTGACGTGGCACATTCAGGCGCGAGCTCGACCGCTCTCCGCCGGTTCGCCGGCCCGGAGGCGGACGAGCTCGCGATTTTCTGTCGCCCGCAAGGGCAATCGCTAGACACGGCTCACCAGGCCGAGGCGGCCTACCGGGAGTTGGCGCAGCTCCTCGCCGCTCATCGGGCGTCGTTCCGGGATCTTGCCAGCGAGACACTCTTCCTGCGCGACATCCGGCAGAACCTCCCGCTGGTGCTAGACGTCCGGACCCGGGTTCTCACCGACCTCGGCCAGAGTGCCGGCGCGCCGGCACCCGCGTTCATCCAGCAGGCGCCCATCGACCCCGGCGCGAGCTTCGAGGTGGCGACGTGGGCCACGGTCCCCCGCAATCGCGACGCCTGGTCGGTGCGCGACGTCCGGCCGTCGCCGTCGTGCGCGTGTGAGGGATGCGCCCGCTCCGGCGCACGGCTCGTTCGCCTCGGCGACCAGGTATCGCTCCACACGACGAACGTCTACGGCACCGGCGGCGATGCGTCCGCGCAGGCCCGGGACATGTTCCGCGCGGCGGAGCGCCTGCTCGACCAGTGCGGCATGGGCTTCCGCGACGTCGTCCGCACCTGGATCCACCTGCGCGACATCGACCGGGACTACGACGCTCTCAACCAGGCCCGACGCGAGTTCTTCCGGCGCTGCGGCATCGAATTGGAGCCCGCCAGCACCGGTGTTCAGGGCATACCGTTTCCCGACGAGCACGACTTTTCCATGACTCTCCACGCGGTGAAGGCCGAGCGGCCGCTCGACGTCACGCCGATGTCCGCCCCGACTCTCAACGAGGCGTGGAGCTACGGTGCCGACTTCTCGCGCGGCCTGAGAGTCGCCGAGGCGAACACGGTGACGCTCTACGTCTCCGGCACCGCCAGCATCGACGAGGCGGGACGGACCGCCCACGCCGGCGACTTCGAGGCACAGGCCGGGCGCATGCTGCACAACATCGCCTCGCTGCTCGCCCAGCAGGGTGCCGCCTTCGAGAACCTGGTCTCCGGAGTCACGTACCTGAAGAACCCGAGCGACGCGCCGGTGTTGCGGTCGATGTATCGCGAGCGCGGCTTCGACGGCTTCCCGTGCGCCCTCGTCCAGGCTCCGTTGTGCCGGCCCGAGCTTCTCTGTGAAGCGGAAGCCGTCGCGCTGCTTCCCCTGGCCACGGCAGGAGCGTAGTCAGTGAATATGCCGCGGGTTCTTCGTTCGGTCGTGAGCGCCGTTGTGATGATGGTCGCCCTCGCCGCGGGCCTGTCCTTCGCCGAGGGCGATGGCGGGCCCGGCACGCAGGCGATCCTCGCCGCCGCGGCCAATAGGACCCAAGCACGACTGCAGATCAGCTATCCGTTGGAGGGGACGCTGTTCCCTCCCGAGAGCGTCGCTCCGACCTTCGTGTGGAAGGACAAGACGGCAAACGTCGATCACTGGTACGTGGTGGTTCGCGACGGCACCGGCGGCGACGTGCTGCGGGCTTCGGTCGACGCGCCGCGCTGGCGACCTTCGGAGGAGAGCTGGAGCCAGATCAAGCAGCAGAGTTTGGAGCGCGATGCCGAGGTGATCGTCGCGGGCGTCAGCCAGACGAAGGATACGACCGTCTTGTCATCGGCGCGTGTGCACATTCGCACGTCGAAGGACAAGGTCGGCGACTCGCTCTTCTACCGCGAGGTGCCGCTGCCGTTCCTGAAGGCCGTGCAGGATCCGTCCCGTATCCGCTGGCGCTTCGGGACCATCGACTCGCAGTCCGCCCCGCCGATCGTGCTGCACGACCTGCCCGTGTGCGGCAACTGTCACTCGTTCGCGGACAACGGCAGCACTCTCGGGCTCGACGTCGACTACGGCAACGACAAGGGCGCCTACGCCATCTTGCCGGTGTCGAAGCACATGGTGTTGAACGACGCGAAGATCATCACGTGGGCCGACTACAAGCGTCAGGACGGCGAGCTCACCTTCGGGCTGCTGTCGCGGGTGTCGCCAACCGGACGGTACGTGATCAGCACGGTCAAGGATCGATCCGTCTTCGTCGCCCTGCCGGACATCATGTTCTCGCAGCTCTTCTTCCCCATCAAGGGGATCCTCGTCGTCTACGACCGGGAGACGAAGAAGTTCACCGCGTTGCCGGGGGCCGACGACCCGAAGTACGTGCAGACCAATGCGGTGTGGAGCCCCGACGGCAAGTACATCGTGTTCGCCCGGGCGAAGGCCTACCACGCGAAGCGCATCGAGCAGCAGAACGCCGTCCTGGTCGACACCAAGGACGTCCCGGAGTTCACCGTCCACAAGAAGCCCTTTCGCTACGACCTGTACCGGATCCCGTTCAACGACGGGAAGGGAGGAACGCCGGAGCCGCTGCGCGGTGCCTCGAACGACGGGATGAGCAACTACTTCCCGAAGTACTCGCCGGACGGCAAGTGGATCGTGTTCTGCAAGGCCAAGAGCTACATGCTGCTGCAGCCCGACAGCGAGCTGTACATCATGCCGGCCGCGGGCGGCGTGGCGCGACGCCTGCGCTACAACACCGCGCGCATGAACTCCTGGCACAGCTGGTCGTCCAACAGCCGCTGGCTGGTCTTCTCCTCCAAAGTGAACGGTCCGTACACCCAGCTCTTCCTCACCCACATCGACGACAACGGGAACGACAGCCCGCCGGTGCTGCTCGAGCGCTTCACCTCCCCGGACCGGGCCGCGAACATTCCCGAGTTCGTCAAGCTACCCGGCGACGCCATCGCGGACATTCGCGAGCAGTTCCTGGATCCGTACTCGTTCCTGCGGGCCGGGTTGGCCAACGAGCATACCGGAAACCACGCGGGAGCGGAGCGCGCCTATCGGCGCGGGCTGAAGCTCGCTCCGGACGACGCGGAGCTGCGCAACGCGCTGGGTTGGACGTTGTTCCAGGAGGGGCGGTCCGCGGCGGCGGTGGCGGAGTACGAGCGAGCGCTGGCCGCGAATCCCAAGAACGCGAAGGCACACAACAACCTGGCCCTCGCCCTGGTGGACCTCGGCCGGCTCGAGGAGGCGGCCACTCACTTCAAGCGGTCCCTCGATCTCGAGCCCAGGGCGGAGATCTACAGCGACCTCGGATTCACCATGGCGCGGCTGGGCCACTCGGAGGCGGCGCGCGCGGATTACCAGAAGGCGCTCGAGCTGGACCCGAAGTGCGCATCGGCGCACTACAACCTGGCCGTTGCCTGCGTGCAGGAGGGGAAGCTCGAGGAGGCAGAGTCCCACTACCGCCAGGCCCTCGCCGCAAAGCCCACCGCCCCAACGTACAACGGCTTGGGGTACGTTCTCGCCCAGCAAGGCCGTAAGGATGAGGCGGTGGCAGAGTATCGCAAGGCGATCGACGTCGACGCGAAATTCACGCCGGCCTACAACAACCTCGCCGAGGCACTGGCGGAGCAGGGGAAGCTCGAGGAAGCGGAGCACTACTACAAGCGCTCGCTCGCGCAGCAGCCGAGCGCCGCCGTCCACAACGCACTGGGCGTCGTCCTGCGCCGGCTCGGCAAAAGGGATGAGGCTGCCGACCAATTCGACAAGGCGGAGGCCTTGGATTCGGTTCGGTGAGCGGACCGACGGAGCACCGGACAGAGCCCGGGGCCACCACAAGGACAGCGGATTCCCCTGCGAGAGCTGCGGACCACTCCGGCCGACGACGTCGGAAAACCCTTACAACGGATTGATTAAACGTCTTGGCCCGCCCCCGCCTCTGGGGCGGCGCTCGTAGGGAGTTGACAGCCGCCGGCCATGACGGTCGAGCGCCGCGCCAGCGTCAGCGCGGCGGGCGCGGCTCGACGACCGGGAAGCGCAGCG
>CAZYMF010000291.1:0-5257 GCA_964648215.1 uncultured Binatia bacterium (SeqCode)
TTGTCCATCATCCACGCCGTCTTGTGGATGAGCGCGCGGACCATCTCGCACTGGGTCTGCAGCTCGACGAGAGGAAACTGGATCCCCTGGTTGGTGGCCAGCGGCTTACCGAAGGGGGCGCGTGCCTTGGCGTAGGCGACCGACTCGTTGACGCAGTACTGGGCGGCGCCGAGACTCGATGCCGCCTGACGGATGCGGTTCTCGTTGAAGAAGTGTTGCACCACCTGCAGGCCGCGACCCTCGCCGCCGAAGATCGCCTCGTTGGGCACCCGGACGTCGGTCAGCGAGACGTGCCCGTGGTCGGTCGGCATGTTGAAGGTCCACAGCATGTTCTCGATCTTGAAGCCCTCGGCGCTCACCGGGACGAGGAAGGCGGTGATGCCCTGCCCGTCGCCCGCCTTGCCGCTGGTGCGGGCGAAGATGAGATCGTAGGGGGCCTTGTGGATGCCGGTGTTCCAGGTCTTCTCGCCGTTGATCCGCCAGACGTCGCCGTCGCGGACGGCGGTGGTTTCCATGTGCGTGGCGTCGGAGCCGTGCTTGGGCTCGGTGATGCCGAAGGCGAAGCCGCGTTTCCCTTCGAGCAGGGCATCGATCCACTCCGCCTTCTGCTTCTCGGAGCCGTAGCTCAGCACCAGCAGCAGGCCGACGTTGTTGCCGACGATCGAGTGCTCGTTCTGCAGGTCGTTGTGCAGCCCGAGGCCCTTGGCCGCCAGGTGCTCACGGATGATCGCCATGCCGAGGTTGGTGCCGTCGCGGCCGCCGTACTCCTTGGGATACGGGTAGCGGTAGTGCCCGGCGGCGTCGGCCCGGCGGCGCGCCTCGGCGAGCAGGGCCTCCCACTCCTCCCGCGGCAGGCCGCCGCGCTCCCAGTCGGTGCGCGCGTACTCGCGCCGGTGGTCGAAGAAGCGGACGTTGTCGTCGGCCTGCTCGAGCGGCTTGATCTCGCGCTCGATGAACGCGTCGAGCTCCTCGAGGTAGGCGGCCAGCTCTTTGGGAATGTCGAAGTCCATGGGAATCCTCCGCTGCGAGAGTCTAAATGGAAAACCGGGAACAGGGAATGAGACACCGGCCGGGGGCGTTGCCGTCACGGCCCCGCGCCGCGCCGCGGAGAGGACCGGAGCATCTGCCACTTGATGCCGAGGAGCAGACGCCGGTCCTTCCAGGTCCGGCGAATGCGGTTCACCGTGGCCTGGGCGCCGTGGCGCTTGATCGCCTTGATCAGGTAGAGACCGCGAGCGGCGGCCCGGATCAGCTTGTCCGTGGTCCGCTCCGCGCCGAGCCCGGCAGCCGCGGCGCCCGGCACGCGCCCGGCGGCCGCCGCGCGCCCCGCGGCGATCACTTCGCGCAGGTGCCGCAGCCAGACCTCCTGGGTTTTCTCCAGCCCGTAGTGCTCGCGCGCGTCGAGGTAGGCCTGCTCCTGGATGCGCGCGCGCAGCGCCTCGTCCTCGATCAGGCGCGAGAGCGCGCGGAGCCAGCTGCCCTCCCGGTTCGATACCAGCAGCCCGGTGCGTCCGTCGGCGACACAGGAGTACACCTCGACGTCGGAGTAGACGCCGGCGATACGGGCGGCGGCGTATTCGCGGTACTTGTTGTTGCTCTTGGCGCGATGAAAGACGTCGTCGGTCAAGGGGGCCAGGCCGATGTCGAACCCGGCCGAGGCGAACTCGCGGAAGAAGCGGTCGTAGTCGGGCTGAAACGCGTGAAACACCACCGCCGGTTGACCGCGCAGCTCCGCGGGAAGATGCCCCCAGCAGTGGAGCGCGATGCGCCCGGCGTGGTTGCGCAACGCCTGTTGCACGTCGCGGGCGAAGATCCCGCTCAGCGGGTCGTCGTGGATGCGGCTGGTCGGGTAGACGATCTTGACGAGGCGCGGATCTCGCCGCGGCGGCAGCGGTGGCACCAGGCTCCAGTCGACGGGGCCGTCGACGCGCACGACGCGCGGGTTCAAGGGCAGCACCCGCGCCTGCAGGGCGTCGGAGTAGACCCGCACCAGCGTCGCCGCGGCGACGTAGCGTTGTAGCTGGTCGCGCCGCGCCGCCGTCGCGTAGCGGCTCTCCCGCGAGTAGTCTTGCGGCGGCTCGAAGAGATCGTCGTCGATCTCGTAGATCGTCGGCCGGCCGAGCGCCCGCGCCATCGTGAGCACGTGCGCGTACTCCGGCTCGCGGTTGCGACAGAAGACGATCACCTCCGCGCGCTCGAGCTGCGCGCGCGAGACCGTCGACTCCAGCGTGATGTCGGCCCGAATGCGGCCGGCCCGGTGGAGCGCCACCAGCGGCTTGACCACGGTCAGGACGGTGGAGGGGATGATCTGCGGCAGCACGGCGAGCACCCGTGGCGGGGGTGATGCCGTCGCGCCGGGGCTCTGCCGGGCTTCGTCGGGCACCGTCATCCCGCGACCGGCCGCGACCGGCCGAGGCTCCACTTCATCCGCGTGAGGAAACGCGCCTCCCGCACGGTACGCCGCAAATGGCCGAAGCCGGCTCGCAATCCCTTGGTGCGCACGGTGCGCAGGATAGCGGACCCTGCTCTGGTGGCGCCACCCGGCCACGAGGGGGGCGGGTCCGCGGTCGCGGCTCGGAGCGGGGCCGCGGCGGCAGAAGGCGAGATCGCGAGCACGGTGCGAATGTGATCGAGCCAGACCTCTTGCGTCTTCGCCAGGTCGTAGCGCTCGCGCACGTAGGCGAACGACCGCTCCTGGATGCGCGCCCGCAGCTCGGCATCCTCGACGAGGCGCGAGATCGCCCGAAACCACGAGCCCGGCTCGCTCCCCACCAGAAGGCCCGTCCGGCCGTCGCTGACGCAGTCGGCGTAGACGTCGACGTCGGAGTAGATCCCCGCCGTCCGCGCGGCGGCGAACTCGCGGAACTTGTTGTTGGTCTTCGAGCGATGAAACACGTCGTCGCGCAGCGGCGCCAGGCCGACGTCGAATCCGGCACGGGTGAAACGGCGGAAGAATCGGTCGTAGTCGCGCTCGAAGCCGAGGAAGCGGACGGACGGGTCGCCCTGCAGTTGCGGCGGGTGATGACCCCAGCAGCACAGCTCCACGCGACCGCGATGGGTGCGAAGAACTTCGGCGACGTCGCCGAGGAACATCTCGGCGAGCTCGTCTTGCTGCAGGCGACTGGTGGCGTAGACGATGCGGACCTTGCCGGGCTCGCGCCGCGGCGCGGCTGGCGGCACCAGGCTCCAGTCGATCGGCGGGTCGACGCGAACGACGCGTTCGTTCAGCGAGCGCACGCGCTCGAGCAGTGGCTCGGAGTACACGCGCACCAGGGATGCCTGACGGACGTAGAGCTCGAGCTGGGCCAGGCGCTCCGCGGTGAGATAACGCCTTTCTTCGGGATAGGAGTTGACGAGCTCGAAGAAGTTGTCGTCGAGATCGTAGAAAATCGGCCGATTCAGCGAGTGCGCGAGCTCGAGAGCGTTGCCGTAGGCGGGCTCGAGGTTGCGGCAGAACGCGACCACGTCGGCACGCTCAACCTGCCGCGACGAGACCCACGATTCGAGCGCGACGTCGGCCACGACCTCGCCGCGGCGATGCAGCCCGAGCAGCGGCTTGACGACGCAGAGCAGAGTCGACGGGATCACGTGCGGGAGGACCGCGAGCACCCGCGGCGCCGCCACCCCCTTCGCCCGCCCCGTCATCGTCAGCCGCCCTCCCGCGCGCCGGGCGGCGTTTCGTCCCCGCCGGGGCGAACAATGTACGCCCGGTGGTCGGCGGAGAGGCCGAGCCCCTCGACGCTCGCCGAACGGCCGCGAGCGCAGGCGCGGATGGCGCGCTGCACGAAGGCGTCGGAGTAGCGGCGATGCAGGAAGCGCGCGCCGCCGATCTCCTCGTGGTCCTCGCCGACGTCCTCCCGCTGGCTCGGCCACACCGTGAACACACAGAGCGATCGGGTCACCCGCAGCATCTCCTCGAGCAGAGGTTGGATCTCCGGCACGTGGCCGAGAACCTCGAAACACAGGACGACGTCGAAAGTCCGATCCCGGAAGCACAGCCCGTAGCCGTCGCCGCGCACGAGCTGGCCGAGAGGAAAATCCCGCCGCGCGATGGCCAGCATTTTCGCGGACAAGTCGACGCCGACGTAGTCGCGCTGCGCCAGGTGCCGCGGCACCAGACGCCCGTAGACGGCGCCGCTGCCGCAGCCGACCTCGAGCACGCGCCGGCCGGGCCCGGGCAGGTGGCGGGCGACCAGGTCGGCGAGGGCATCGCGGTGAGCCACCTCGTAGGGGCTGCTCTCCCAGTAGGACGCGATCTCCTGCGCCACTCGAGCATGGTCCCACTGCTGCCACTGGGAGCGGTCCGTCATTTGTCTCCAGCCGCCATCACGTCGGGGTCAGCGATCGCGCGGGCCGTCCTCGTACACGGCAAGGAAGGCCGGGCAGGGTCGTGGCGACGCCAGGGCCAACCAGCCGCGGAGCCGCTTCGAACGCTGCGCCTCCTGGGCCGTGCCGTCGACGGGCACCATTTCGTACAGGGCCAACTGGCCGCTGCTGATCTCCGCCGCGACCGTTACCGAGAACCGGCGTCCCTTGGCGTTGAGTATGGGGGTGAAGCGCGAGGCAAACCAGCCGTTGTCGCTCACCGAACGCAGATCGGCCTCGATCGTGCGGGCACGCCCCATCCCTCCGACTGGTTTCAGCCGAATCCTCAGGGTGCCCCTGGGCACGGTCAGGAAGGTGCCGACGCGAAACTGCAGGCCGCAGAGGCGGTCGCGCTCGGCGACGATGGTGTAGCGCAGCGGGGGGCCGTTCAGCGCGGGGCCGATGCGCAAGACCGGCGGCGCCGGCAGGTAGCGCAGCGGGTCGCGGCAGGGCTGGAGCGGTGCCGCTGTCCGAGCCGCCGATCCGCTTCTTGCCCGGGCGGGCCGAGGTTGCAGGAGCAGTCCCTGCACGATGTTGGTCAGATAGAGGGCCCGCGCGTCGGTTCGAGAAAGGGCGCCGCGCGCGACGCAGGCCGCCCGAGCGGCGTCGGTCAGAGCTCGCAGGATCTCGTCCGCCGACCCCGGCTCCCACGCGACGGCACTCGGCAGCTCGACCAGCGCGCCCCCGGCGCGCACGAGGTCTTCCTCCATCAGAGCGCGATCGAAGCTCCCGTGACGGCGGAGGATCTCGGCGGGGACCAGGAGACAGGCGTGGTCGAGCCCGGCGGCGATCGTGGGCAGGGTGTCGCTGCTGTGCCGGAGGTGAAGGTGATCGGCGTGGGCGGCCAACGGCGCCGGAAGCTTCGTCCCCGGCGTCACGAACAGCGTCCAGC
>CAZYMF010000292.1:0-5241 GCA_964648215.1 uncultured Binatia bacterium (SeqCode)
GGGAGAAGGAACCGTAGTCCGATACGTCGCCGTAATTACGAAATCGAGTACTAAGGGACCGGCTCCCGCGTCGGCAGCACCACCGTCTTGATCCCGGTGATGACGATGTGAGCCGCCTTGCGGCCGTCCGGCAGGGTAAGACGGCCGCTCGAGGTGAACTGCACGTCCAACATCTGCCCCTTGAAGCGCTGCGCGATCGTGGCATCCGCCGGCTTGCCGTACACGAGCACGACGCGTTGTGCGTGATCGGTCGGATCGGCCAACTCCAGCCACGTGCCTTGGGGCGCCGCACCGACGTCGATCACGTAGGCTCGCAGATGCAACTGGCCGGCGGGGAACTCGGCACCGTCCTCGATCGTCACCCGACGCAGACGACGAAACGCCGAGTCGGGGACCGGTCCGGCGGCGGGACGACAGCCGGCAAACCCGACCAGCAACAACAACAGCCCCATCCACCTCGGCCACCCCGATCGCATCGCATCGCCCTCTACTCGACCCCATGTCATGCCCGGCGCCGCGCGGCAAGTCGACCTCCGGGAATCCGGGGATTTGACACAGTGAGGCGCTTGCCCCACCTTGGTACGGACGGCGAAAGCAACCGGTTTTTGCCTGGAAACTGCTCATCCCCTATTGCGGCCCCGTTGGCACTCCGTTACTTATCGAACTGACCGGTCAGTATTGAAAATGAGTCGTCCCGCTCGCATCGCCCCCCCCTCCCTCGGTCGTCTCACTCCGCTCCTCGTCGGCGTGGTTACCCTGCTCAGCGCGTGCTCGTCGGGCAGCGGAGGCACCGGCGCGGCGGGGCGCCACGACACTTCCGCGCCGGTGCCGGTGACGGTCGCCACGGTCGTGCAGAAGGACGTTCCCATCCAGGTCCGCGCCATCGGCAACGTGGATGCGTACTCGACGGTGACGATCAAGTCGCAGGTGGCGGGACAGATTGCGAAGGTGCACTTCCGCGAAGGGCAGGAGGTGAAGCAGGGCGACCTGCTGTTCACTCTCGATCCGCGCACCTTCGAGGCCGCGCTGCATCAAACGGAGGCGAACCTGGCGCGAGACGAGGCCGAGGCGAAGAACGCCCGGGTCGAGGCCAAACGTCTCGACACGCTCCTGGCGCAGGGCTTCGTTTCCCGCGACGAGTACGACCAGGCCCAGACCCAGGCCCTCTCCCTGGAGGCGGCCGTGCGCGCCGATCGGGCGGCGGTCGAGAACGCCAAGCTGAAGCTGCAGTACTGCTACATTCGCTCGCTGATCGACGGCCGCATCGGCCGCATCCTGGTTCATGCCGGCAACGTGGTGAAGGACAACGACACCGCACTCGCCGTGATCAACCAGATGCGGCCGATCTACGTGAGCTTCTCGGTTCCCGAGCAGGATCTGCCCGAGATCCAGCGACGGGAGGCACAGGGGACGCTGGCCGTGCGCGCCTTCGTCGGTCACAACGACGGCGACCCGGTCGCGGGCGAGCTCAGCTTCATCAACAACACCGTCGACACCTCCACCGGCACCATCCTGCTCAAGGGTCTGTTCAAGAACGAGGACGAGACGCTGTGGCCGGGGCAGTTCGTCGACGTCGCCCTGGTCCTGGGCGTGCATCGCAACGCGATCGTGGCTCCCAGCGCCGCGGTTCAGACCGGCCAGCAAGGCCGCTACGTATTCGTCGTCGGCTCGGACATGGTGGCCAGCATCAAGCGCGTGGTGGTCGGGGACACCGTGGGCCAAGACGTCGTAATTCAGCAGGGTCTGCAACCGCAGGAGACCGTCGTCACCGACGGACAGGTGCGCCTGGTTCCGGGCATGAAAGTCGAGATCAAGGAGAGCGGCGCCGGCGCGCCGACACCCGGCGCCGGACCGAGCGCCTGAGCCGCGCCCGATGAACATCGCCGAACCTTTCATCCGCCGCCCCGTCGCGACCACGCTGATCATGCTGGCCGCGCTCCTGTTCGGCATCCTGGGATACCGCACGCTGCCCGTCAGCGATCTGCCCAACGTCGACTTCCCCACCCTGCTGGTCTCGGCGAGCCTGCCCGGCTCGAGCCCCGAGACCATGGCGTCGTCGGTGGCGACGCCGCTCGAGCGACAGTTCTCGACCATCGCCGGCGTGGCCTCGATGAACTCGGTGAACTCGATCGGCACGACGCAGATCACGTTGCAGTTCGATCTCGACCGCAGCATCGACGGCGCCGCGCAGGACGTCCAGGCGGCCATCACCCAGGCCGCGCCGCTGCTGCCGCCGGGCATGCCCAATCCCCCGACCTTCCGCAAGGTGAACCCGGCTGATCAGCCGATTCTCTACATCAGCCTGACGTCGGCGACGCTGCCGTTGTGGACGCTCAACGAGTACGGCGACACC
Source organism: uncultured Binatia bacterium (SeqCode) (assembly GCA_964648215.1). Taxonomy (GTDB): domain Bacteria; phylum Desulfobacterota; class Binatia; order HRBIN30; family JACQVA1; genus CAZYMF01. The sequence continues at coordinate 2,354 of CAZYMF010000292.1, forward strand.
CTGATGGCGCAGCGCATGTCGATGGTGAACGGCGTGGCGCAGGTGCAGGTCTTCGGCTCGCAGAAATACGCGGTGCGGATCAAGCTCGATCCCAACGCCCTGGCCAGCCGCGGCATCGGCATCGACGAGGTGTCACAGGCGGTGAGCGCCGCCAACGTCAACCTGCCGACCGGCACGCTCCAGGGCCAGCATCGCCGGTTCACCGTGCAAGCCAGCGGCCAGCTCACCAGCGCCGAGCGCTACCGGCCGCTGATCGTCGCCTATCGCAACGGCTCGCCGGTCCGATTGGAGCAGCTCGGGCAGGTCGTCGACGGCGTCGAGGACGACAAGACGGCGTCCTGGTACGCCGACCCCGAGAGGGCCCAGCGCTCGGTCGTGCTCGCGGTGCAGCGCCAGCCGGGCACCAACACGGTGGCCGTGACCGAAGCCGTCAAGGACCTCTTGCCGGTGCTCGAGGAGCAGCTGCCACCCTCGGTTCAGGTCCATGTCCTGTTCGACCGCTCGGAGTCGATCCTGGCCTCGGTCACCGACGTGAAGTTCACCATGGTGCTGGCGCTGGCGCTGGTGGTGATGGTGATCTTTCTCTTCCTGCGCAACGTCTCGGCCACGGTGATTCCCAGCCTGGCGCTGCCGTTCTCGATCGTCGGCACGTTCGCGGTGATGTACCCGCTCGGCTTCAGCCTCGACAACCTGTCCTTGATGGCGCTGGTGCTGTCGATCGGCTTCGTCGTCGACGACGCCATCGTCATGCTGGAGAATATCGTCCGTCACATGGAGATGGGCGAGCGACCGCTGGAGGCCGCCCTCAGCGGCTCGCGCGAGATCGGGTTCACGATTCTCTCCATGACCCTGTCGTTGGCCGCCGTCTTCATTCCGGTCCTGTTCATGCCCGGCATCCTGGGGCGGCTGTTCAACGAGTTCGCGGTGACGATTTGCATCGCCATTCTCATCTCGGGCGTGGTTTCCCTCACCCTCACGCCGATGCTGTGCAGCCGCTTTCTGCGCTCGCACGCCGGCGAGCGGCACAGCCGCCTCTACGACGCCTCCGAGCGCTTCTTCGACGGCCTGCGGCACCTCTACGAGCGCAGCCTGAAGGCCGTGCTGCGCCATCGCCCGATCACCCTGGCGGCCTCGCTGGTCTTGCTGGGGGCCACGGCGTACCTGTTCGTGCACGTGCCCAAGGGCTTCATCCCCAACGAGGACCAAGGCGCGATCTTCGCCATGACCGAGGCCTCGCAAGGGGTGTCCTTCGACGCCATGATCAAGGGCCAGCAGGCCGTGGCGGACATCGTGCGCGCGGACCCGGCGATCCGGGCGCTGTTCTCGACCGTGATCGGCAGCAACGCTTCCGCCGGCAGCACGCCCAACCAGGGGCGCATGTTCCTCCACCTGAAGCCGCGCTCCGAGCGTCCCAGCATCCACGATGTGATCGCCCGGCTGCGTCCCAAGGTCGCCGCGGTAACGGGCATGCGGGTCTTCATGCAAGAGCTGCCGTCGATCCGCATCGGCGGTCACCTGACCAAGAGCCAGTACCAGTACACCCTGCAGAGCCCGAACACACAGGAGCTCTACCGATCGTCGCAGGAGCTGGAGAAGCGCATGCGCGACATCCCCGGCCTGCTCGACGTGACCAGCGATCTGCAGACGCAGAACCCGCAGGTGAACGTCGAGATCGACCGCGATCGCGCCTCGCGCCTAGGGGTCACGGCGGAGCAGATCGAGAACGCCCTGTTCGACGCCTACGGGGATCGTTGGATCTCGACCATCTACGCGCCCAACAACCAGTACAAGGTGATCATGCAGCTCGAGGACCGCTTCCAGCGTGATCCGGCGGCGCTGTCACTGCTCTACGTGCGGGCCGCCAACGGCACGCTGGTGCCGCTCAACGCGGTCGCGTCCTTGAGCGAAGGGGTGGGGCCGCTGACGGTGAACCACGCGGGTCAGCTGCCGGCGGTGACGATCTCCTTCAACCTGCAGGAAGGCACCTCCCTGGGGGAGGCGGTCGATCGCATCGAAGCGCTGGCACGGCACACCCTGCCGGCCACCGTGACCACGAGCTTCCAGGGCTCGGCGCAGGCTTTCCAGTCCTCGCTGACGGGGCTGTGGCTGCTGCTGCTGGCCGCCCTGTTGGTCATCTACATCGTGCTCGGCATCCTCTACGAGAGCTTCGTGCATCCGATCACGATTCTCTCCGGTCTGCCCTCGGCCGGCTTCGGCGCGCTGCTGACGCTGCTGCTCTTCCATATGGAGCTCAACATCTACGCCTTCGTCGGCATCATCATGCTGGTCGGCATCGTCAAGAAGAACGCGATCATGCAGATCGACTTCGCTCTCGAAGCCCAGCGCAAGGAGGGCAAGCCCACCCTCGATGCCATCTACGAGGGCTGCGTCATCCGTTTCCGTCCGATCATGATGACGACGATGGCGGCCATGTTCGGCGCCCTGCCGATCGCGCTCGGCCTCGGCGCCGGCGCCGAGGGGCGCCGGCCGCTGGGCATGGCGGTGGTCGGCGGCCTGCTCTTCTCGCAGCTGGTGACGCTGTATCTGACGCCGGTCTACTACACCTACCTCGAAGCTCTGGAGGAGTTCATCGGCGGGCTGGGCCGGCGCTGGCGCCGTCACGCGACGGCGCCGACAGCCGAGCCAGCGTCAACCGGGGCCGAGGCGCCGGTGCAGCAGCGTGGCGCCGCCCGCACCTGAGTACTGCCTTGCGGAAATGCGACGACGTATCTTGATGGGCTTCCTCTCCCGGATGAGAGGATCGAGGTCAGGGGGATTGAACGATGCCGGAGGCCACCATTGTCCGATCTCGACCACCGGATGAAGAGACCAACGAGGTTCGGCTTTGCCGCTCGATTTCATCCCCCTCATCCTGACCTTCTCCCATC
>CAZYMF010000293.1:0-5208 GCA_964648215.1 uncultured Binatia bacterium (SeqCode)
AGCTGACCGAGTACTTCACCGAGCTGACGCAGACGGAGTCGCGCTGGTACATGCGCGGCAACCTGTTCGCCAACACGCCCGACATCCTGCACGAGTACCTGCAGGTCGGCGGGCGCCCCGCCTTCGAGGCTCGCCTGGTGCTGGCCGCCACGCTCGGCGCCAACTACGGCATCTACGGTCCGCCGTTCGAGCTGTGCGTCGGCGACGCCCTGCCGGGCACCGAGGAGTATCTCGACTCCGAGAAGTACCAGCTCCGCCACTGGGACATCGACCGTCCCGACAGCCTGCGGGCGTTCATCGCCCGGGTGAACGAGATCCGCCGCGAGAACCCGGCGCTCGCCCACGACGAGAACCTGCGCTTCTACCCGGTCGACAACGAGCAGCTCATTTTCTACGGCAAGGCGACCCCGGATCTCGGCAACATCCTGCTGGTGGTGGTCAATCTCGATCCGCACCACCCGCAGAGCGGCTGGGTGGAGGTGCCGCTGGAGGAGCTCGGGCTCGACGACCGGCAGCCCTATCAAGTGCACGATCTCCTGGGCGACGCGCGCTACCTCTGGCACGGATCGCGCAACTTCGTCGCCGTCGATCCCCGGGGGGCGCCGGCTCACATCTTTCGACTGCGCCGGCGAATCCGCACCGAGCGGGACTTCGACTATTTCCTGTGACGGAACAATGATGTCCCAGAAGAAACACAGCGGCGCGTTGGACAGCGACCCTCTCTGGTACAAGGACGCCATTCTCTACGAGGTGCGCGTCGGCGCCTTTCATGACAGCGACGGCGACGGCATTGGCGACTTCCGCGGCCTGGCGCAGCGGCTCGACTACCTGCAGGATCTCGGCATCACCGCCGTCTGGCTACTGCCGTTTTGCCCGTCGCCGTTGCGCGACGACGGCTACGACATCTCCGACTACACCGACGTCCACCCCGACACCGGCACGCTCGAGGACTTCAAGCTCTTCCTGCGCGAGGCCCACCGGCGGGGGCTGCGGGTGGTCACCGAGCTGGTCATCAATCACACCTCCGACCAGCACCCGTGGTTCCAGCGTGCTCGCCGGGCTCCGGCCGGCAGCCGCTGGCGCGACTACTACGTGTGGAGCGACACGCCCGAGAAGTACGCCGAGGCGCGCGTCATCTTCAAGGACTTCGAGCCTTCGAACTGGACCTGGGATCCGGTCGCCAAGGCCTACTACTGGCACCGGTTCTACTCGCACCAGCCGGACCTGAACTTCGACCACCCCGACGTTCGCAAGGCGGTCTTTCGCTTCCTCGACTTCTGGCTCGGCATGGGCGTGGACGGGCTGCGCCTCGACGCCATCCCCTACCTCTACGAGCGCGAGGGCACCACCTGCGAGAACCTGCCCGAGACGCACGCCTTTCTGAAGGAGCTGCGCCGGCACGTCGACGAGCGCTACCAGGATCGCATGCTCCTGGCCGAGGCCAACCAGTGGTCGGAGGACGCGGTCGCCTACTTCGGCAGCGGCGACGAGTGTCACATGTCGTTCCATTTCCCGGTGATGCCGCGCCTCTTCATGGCGCTGCACCAGGAGGACCGCTTCCCGATCATCGACATTCTCACCCAGACGCCGGAGATTCCGGAAACGTGCCAGTGGGCGCTGTTCCTGCGCAACCACGACGAGCTGACGCTCGAGATGGTGACCGACGAGGAACGCGACTACATGTACCGGGTCTACGCCCACGATTCGCAGGCGCGCATCAATCTCGGGATCCGTCGCCGGCTGGCGCCTCTGCTCGGCAACGAGCGGCGTCGCATCGAGCTGATGAACGCGTTGCTGCTGTCGCTACCCGGGACGCCGGTGATCTACTACGGCGACGAGATCGGCATGGGCGACAACTTCTACCTCGGCGACCGCAACGGCGTGCGCACCCCGATGCAGTGGAGCGGTGACCGCAACGCCGGCTTTTCCCGCGCCAACGCGCAGCGGCTCTACCTTCCCGTCATCGTCGATCCCGAGTACCACTACGAGAGCATCAACGTCGAGACGCAGCAGAACAACCCGCGCTCGCTCCTGTGGTGGACGAAGCGGCTGATCAGCCTGCGCAAGCGCTACAAGGCGTTCGGCCGCGGGAGCATCGAGTTTCTCTCGCCGAGCAACCGCAAGGTGCTGGCGTTCATCCGCAGCTACCAGGACGAGCGCGTCCTGGTGGTGGCCAACCTTTCGCGCTTCGTTCAGTACGTCGAGCTCAATCTGAGCACGTACAAGGGCATGGTGGCGGTGGAGCTCTTCGGGCGGACGCCGTTTCCACCGATCGGCGACTTGCCCTATCTGCTCACGCTCGGGCCGCACTCGTTCTACTTGTTCTCTCTCGAGTCGGCGGAGGGCGGGAGCCTGGCGCCGACCGTCGCGGCGGACGCGCCGCTGCAGCGACTCAAGGTCAAGGGAACCTGGGACAACGTCCTGCGCGGCGACGCCAAGGCCGGGTTGGAGAAGCTCCTGCCCGGCTTCCTGCAGAAGCAGCGCTGGTTCGGGGGCAAGGCTCGGGCGATCAAGTCGGCCAGGATCGTCGACAGCATCGCCGTCCCCCACAATGGGTCGTCCGCGCAATTGACGCTGGTGCAGGTCGACTACGCCGACGGCGCCAGCGAGGCCTATTCGATGCCGTTGCTGTTCGTCCCCGGGGCGGCGGGTGCGCGGGTGCGGCGCAACAGCCCCGGGGCGGTCGTCGCGGATTGCGAGGCAACGGGCAAGGAGGGGGCCGTCGACGGCGTTCTCTGTGACGCTCTCGAAAGCAGCGACTGCTGTGCCGCGCTCCTCGATGCGATCGGCCGGCGGCGGCAGTTCAAGGGCGCCGGCGGCGAGCTGTTCGCGGTCCCGACCCGCGCGTTTCGCCGGCTGCGCGGAGCGGCCGAGGAGGCGTTGCCGGCCTCGGTGTTGCGGGGCGAGCAGAGCAATACCTCGGTCCGCTACGGGCGCCGTCTGATTCTCAAGATATTCCGCCGGCTGGCCGAAGGGGTGAACCCGGACCTCGAGATCGGTCGCTTCCTGACCGAGCGGACCGAGTTTGCCAACATCGCGTCGGTGGCCGGCGCGCTCGAGTACCGCGTGCCGCGGCGAGAGCCGGTCACGGTCGGCATCCTGCAGGAGTTCGTCGCCAACGAAGGGGACGCCTGGCGGTACACCCTCGATCAGGTGCGGCCCTACTTCGAGCGCGCCCTGGCGCGGGATCCCGATCTGAACGGAGTTCCGCTGCCGGACGAGTCGCTGCTGGATCTGACCGACGAGGATCCCCCCGAGCTCGTTGGCGACATGCTCGGCGCCTACCTCGAAACCGCGCGGCAGCTCGGCCGGCGCACGGCCGAGCTGCACCTGGCCCTGTCCTCAGTCGCCGACGACCCCGCCTTCGCGCCCGAGCCCTTCTCGTCGCTCTACCAGCGCTCCCTCTACCAGTCCATGCGCAATCAGGCGGTGGCGGTGTTCCAGGTGTTCCGTGATCGGCTCGATCACCTGCCCGACGAGGTGAGGGAGGAAGCCCGGACGTTGGCGGGACTCGAGCAGGCGGTGCTGCAGGCTTTCGGGGCCGTCGTCGGCAAGAAGATCACGGCCACGCGCATTCGTTGCCACGGCGACTACCACCTCGGGCAGGTGCTCTTCACCGGAAAGGATTTCGTCATCATCGATTTCGAGGGCGAGCCCGCGCGCCCCCTGAGTGAACGCCGGCTCAAGCGCTCGCCGCTGCGCGACGTCGCCGGCATGCTGCGCTCGTTCGACTACGCCGCGCATACGGTCTTGTTGGGCGCCACGGAGAGCGGAGTCATTCGCCCGGAAGACGTGCCGAAGCTGGAGTCGTGGGCGCGTTTCTGGCAGCTCTGGGTCAGCTCGGCATTTCTGCGCGCCTACCTGCACACCGCCGCCGATGCGCCGTTCGTTCCGAGCGCGCGGGAGGAGCTGGAGGTGCTGCTGCGAGTGTTGCTGCTCGAGAAGAGCATCTACGAGCTGGGCTACGAGCTCAACAATCGGCCCGACTGGGTCAAGGTTCCAATCCAGGGGATCCTGCGTTTGGTGGGAGCCGAGATCTGACGGGGCGACTCGGGGCGGCCGCCGCGGCCGGCCGTGATCGGCACGGTGCCGAATCAGAGGAGAGCAGATGGGTGATCAGACCAACACGCAAGCCGTTCGCCACGACGTGACACTGCTGGGAGAACAGGATCTCCACCTGTTCAACGAAGGCACGCACTTGCGTCTGTTCGACAAGCTCGGTGCGCACTCGACCACGGCAGACGGCGTCGCCGGCACCTACTTCGCCGTGTGGGCGCCGAACGCCGAACGTGTTTGCGTGATGGGCGAGTTCAACGACTGGAACAACGCCAGTCACCCGCTCGGTCCGCGCGACTCGTCCGGCATCTGGGAAGGCTTCGTTGCCGGTCTCTCGCAGGGGAGCCACTACAAGTATCACGTCGCCTCGCGCCACGGAGGCTACCGGGCGGACAAGGCCGACCCGTTCGCGTTTCACAACGAGGTGCCGCCGCGCACCGCCTCGACGGTGTGGCCGCTGGACTACGAGTGGAACGATCGCGACTGGATGGAGGGGCGCGCGCAGCGCAACGCGCTCGACGCCCCGACGGCCATCTACGAGCTGCACCTGGGCTCGTGGCGGCGGGTGGCGGAAGAGGGGAACCGTTCGCTGAGCTACCGCGAGATGGCGCCGCTGCTCGCCGATTATCTTCACTCCATGGGCTTCACGCACGTGGAGTTCCTGCCGCTCATGGAGCATCCGTTCTACGGCTCGTGGGGATACCAGACCACCGGCTACTTCGCGCCGACCAGCCGTTACGGCACGCCGCAGGACCTCATGTACCTGATCGACTACCTGCACCAGCACGGCATCGGCGTCATTCTCGACTGGGTGCCGTCCCACTTCCCGACCGACGAGCACAGCATCGGCTTCTTCGACGGCACGCATCTGTACGAGCACGGCGATCCGCGCCAGGGCTTCCACCCGGACTGGAACAGCTTCATCTTCAACTACGGCCGCAACGAGGTGCGCAGCTTTCTGCTCAGCAGCGCCATGCTCTGGCTCGACGTCTATCACGCCGACGGCCTGCGGGTGGACGCCGTGGCGTCGATGATCTACCTCGACTACTCGCGCAAGGAAGGCGAGTGGATTCCCAACATCCACGGCGGCCGCGAGAACCTCGAGGCGCTCGACTTCCTGCGGCGCTTGAACGAGCAGGTCTACAAGGAGGA
>CAZYMF010000294.1:0-5196 GCA_964648215.1 uncultured Binatia bacterium (SeqCode)
GCCATCACCTCCGCGGCAAACCATTCCATGCGTTCGAGAAGCTCGTCGAGGCTGCGGTTGGCGAGGCCGACGTGAAACGACGTCGCCCCGGCCTGGCGCCACGACTTGATCTGCCGCCGGACGTCGGCGCTGGTGTCCGTCGTAGCAATCGTCATCGGCGCCACGAATTCCGGTGGCGACTCTCGGCCCGCTTCGGCGGCGATCCGGCAGGCCCGCGCGACGGCGGCACCGAACTCCTCGGCGCTGATCTGCCACGGAATCCAGCCGTCGGCGTAGCACGCGGCGCGGCGCACCACCGCCGGCGAGTTCCCGCCGACCCAGATCGGCGGCCGCGGCCGCTGCTGCGGCCGCGGCGCCACCACCACGTCGCGGAAGCTCACCGTCGCCCCCTGGAACTCGGCCACCTCGTTCTCCCACGCCGCCGCGATCGCCTGCAGGTACTCGTCGGCGATCTTGCCCCGCCGCTCGTAGGGCACGCCCAGAATCTTGAATTCGGGCTCGAGATGGCCGCTGCCGACGCCGAGGATCACGCGTCCGTGCGACAGGTGATCGAGCGTCCCGAACGCCTTCGCCACCACCAGCGGATGGCGGTAGGGCAGCACGACGACGTGCGACAGCAGACCAATGCGCTGCGTCACCCCGGCGAGGAAGGCCAGGGTCACCGCGGCGTCGTACCACGTCGCCCCCATGGCGGCGGCGCGCGAGCGCGGTACGAGCACGTGGTCGCTGGCCGAGAGATGGGCGAAGCCGAGTCGGTCGGCGGCCTGCGCCAGGCGCACCAGCTCCGCGCCGCCGGCGTCCGCCTCCCACGCCTGCGCCCGCGCCGGCACCTGCTGCACGACGGGCAACCCGAGACCAAACCGCACTGCCACAGCCTTCCTCCTCCAGTTCGCGCTGGTGGCCGACAAATTTTCTTGACACCCGAAGCTAACGCTTGTTAACGTCCGCCCCTTCGCGGAGTCAAGCGCAGCTCATGGCTCAGCTCAATCCGGGTAATCTCGACGGCTACCGCATCCTCGACCTCAGCGGCGAGCCCGGTTTTCTGGCCGGCAAGCTGCTCGGCGATCTCGGCGCCGACGTCGTCAAGATCGAGCCGCCCGGTGGCGACCCGGCCCGGCGCCGCGGCCCGTTCGTCGGCTCCGAGGAAGATCCCGAGCGCTCGATCCTGTGGCTGGCCCTCAACACCGGCAAGCGCGGCATCACCCTCGCCCTCGACCGTCCCCGTGGACGCGAGATCTTTCTCTCGCTGTGCGAGGTCGCCGACGCGGTGATCGAGTCGGCCGGTCCGAGCGAGCCGGGCTCGCTGCGCGCCCATGGCCTCGACGACGACGCTCTGCGCGCCGAGAACGCCGGCCTGGTGATCTGCCGTCTGAGCCCGTTCGGCCAGACCGGGCCCTACGCCGGCCATCGCGGCGGCGATCTCACCGCCGTGGCCATGGGCGGCAACATGTACCCGACGGGCAACCCCGAGCGTGCGCCGGTGCGCTGCAGCCTGCCGGTGTCGTACTACCACGGCGGCATCGAGGCGGCCGTAGGCGTGGTCTTCGCTCTCTGGGGTCGCGCCGTCACCGGCGAGGCGCAGAACGTCGACGTCTCGCTGCAGGAGTGCATGGTCGTGCCGAACATGACCACGCCGGCGCAGTTCCCGCTCACCGGCTTCAAGGGGGCGCGCATCGGCGGCGGCTTTCGCGGCGGCAAGGCGCACTTTCGCGAGCTGTGGCCGTGCCGGGACGGGTACGTCTCCTTCGCCTTGCGCGGCGGGCCGGCGCGCATTCCCGGCATCGTCGCGTTGGTGAGCTACATGGACGAGAACGACATGGCACCCGCGGCTCTCAAGAGCCGCGACTGGAAGAGCTACAACCACAACCTCGTCACCCAACCCGAGGTCGACGAGATCGAGGCGGCGCTGGCCGCGTTCTTCCGCAGCAAGACGATGTCGGAGCTGTTCGCGGCCGCATGCGAGCGCAACCTGTTGCTGGCGCCGGCCAACACCGCGCGCGAGATCGTCGCCTCGCGCCAGCTCGCCGCGCGCGAGTTCTTCGTCGAGGTCGACGACGCCGGCCGCGATCTGAAGCTCACCTACCCGGGTCCGTTCGCCAAGACGAGCCTCGGCGGCGTCGGCCTTCGCCGTCCGGCGCCGCGCCTGGGCGAGCACAACGACGAGGTCTACGAGGCGCTCGGCTTCAACGCCGCCTCGCGCGCGCGGCTGGCCGGCGAGGGAGTGATCTGATGCCGGCGCTGTTCGCGGGACTGAAGGTGCTCGAGTTCGGCGGCGGCGCGGCCGGGCCGCTCGGCACGCGCTACTTCGCCGACCACGGCGCCACCGTGGTGCGGGTCGAGTCGCGCCAGCGCCCGGACTTCATCCGCCTGCTCCGCTATACGCCCGGCACCGAGGGCGGCCTCGACGCCAGCCACATGTTCGCCATGGTGAACTGCAACAAGCTCGGCGTCGCTCTCAACATGAGCCATCCCAAGGGGCCGGAGATCGCGCGCCGCCTGGTGAAGTGGGCCGACGTGCTGGCCGAGAACTTCGCCCCCAAGGCGATGGCCAAGTGGGGGCTCGACTACGAGTCGCTGCGCGGGATCAAGCCCGACCTGATCATGATCAGCACCTGCCTCAACGGGCAGACGGGGCCGGACCGCAACTATCCCGGCTTCGGCGGCCAGGGCTCGGCCCTCTCCGGCTTCAATCACCTCACCGGCTGGCCCGACCGGGAGCCGCTCGGCCCCTACGGCACGATCACCGATTCCCTATCGCCGCGACTGGTGGCGTTGCTCGTGGGCGCGGCGTTGCTGCACCGGCGCAAGACCGGCCACGGGCAGTACATCGACCTGGCGCAGGTCGAGGGCGGCGTCACCTGCCTGTCCGAGAACATCCTCACCTACACGGCCACCGGCGCAACCCTCGGCCGCGTCGGCAACCGCTCGCCTCACGCGGCACCGCACGGGGCCTTTCGCTGCGCGCCCGAGGGCGACGACGACGATCGCTGGGTGGCGATCGCCGTGCACGATGACGACGACTGGCAACGCTTGCGCAACGCCATCGGCAATCCGGGCTGGGCCGGCACCGCCGAGCTCGCCACCGCCGCCGGCCGCCTCGCCCACGCCGATGACATCGAGGACCGGATTGCGGCGTGGACGCGGAAGCGGTCGGCCGCGGACGTCATGGCCACGCTGCAAGCCGCGGGCATCGATGCCGGCGTGGCGCAGAACTTCGAAGATCTCAACCGCGACCCCCAGCTCGCCCACCGCCGTCACTTCCGCGAGGTCGGGCACCCCGTCATCGGCAAGCACCTGTGCGAGATGATGGCCCTGCGCTTCTCCGGAACGCCGGGAGACATCCGCACTCCCGCCCCCCGCCTCGGCGAGCACAGCGAGCACGTCTACCGCGAGCTGCTGGGCATGAGCGCCGAGGAATATACCGCCCTCGAAAAGGAAGGGGTCTTCACCTGACAACGTAACAACGAACAACCTCTTGCCACGACGACAAATCGGAGAAGAGAGAGCCCGGAGACGGGAAACCCGTCACCGTCCGTCGCCCTGCCCTACCCCCAGCCGGATGTTGCCGCCCGAGGTGTGCAGCCGCAGCGGCGGCCCGCCGCCGTTCATTTCGCCGACGATGCGGCGCGCACTGATCTCGCCCCGTACGGCGAGTGCGGCGTCCACCTCCACGCGCCCGCCGCTGGTCTCCGCCTCGATCTGGGCCCCCGCGTTTCCGGGCAGGAGCACCTCGACGTTGCCACCGGAGGCCTCGAGGTTGCCCGCCGGCTCGGCGACGAACGACACCCGGATACCGCCACCGCTGGTAACGGCGTCGACGTGCGAGCGCGCACTCTCCACCTCGATCCGGCCGCCGCTGGTTCGGGCGCGAACCGGACCGCCGGCTTGTCGGATGCGGATCGATCCGCCCGAGGTGCTCGCCTGGAGCTCACCGCTCACCTCGTCGACGGTGATCGTGCCGCCCGAGGTGTCGGCGCGCAGGTCGCCGTCGACGTGCTCGGCCTGGATCGCCCCGCCGGAGGTCCGCAGGGCGACGAGGCCGCTCGCTCCGTGCAGCTCGACCGCGCCGCCGCCGGTCTCGGCGAAGACGTGTCCGCGCAGCTCGGCCAGAACGATGCGGCCGCCGCGGGTACGGACCTCCACCGAGTACTCGCGCGGCACCCAGGCGCGCACTCTCACGCGCATGCCGCCGAACGGCCACAGCCCCCAGGCGATACTCTCGCCAGTCAGGTGGACGTCGTTCCCGTCGCGCCCCAGATCGAACTCGAAGCCCCAGGCGGCCCAGCCGCTGGCGCGTGCTTGCACCCGCACCTCGTCGACGTCGTGAGAACGCACCTCGACGGCGCCGCGCTCCAGATCGACGAACAGGGTACCGCCGGGTTCCACTGCCAGTGTTTCGTTCAAGTCGTCCGCCGCCGCCCCGAGAGCGCTCATCACCGGTCTCCTCTGGTCTCTCCCAGAAGAGTCACAAGAGCAAGAGAGGTGCCGTCAGAAACAGGTCAGGAGCATCCGGCCTCAACGGCCCGAGCACCGCAGTCCGCGGGCTGCAGCCGCAGTGTCGCCGCTGCCGCCTGCCTCGTTCCCGGCGGCAGGAGAGCCCCTCACGTCTTGCGGTCGAAGCCGTACGAGCGGACCACCTCGGCAACCTCGACACGGAAGTAGTCGTACCAGTTCTCGCGCCCCTGGCGTTGGGCGACGACGTGGCGCAGGTCATCGCTCCAGGCGCGCAGGGTCTCCTGCGACTCCCAATGGATCACCGACACCCGTTCGCCGTCTCCGGCCTGGTACGTCTTGAAATCGACGAACCCGGGCATCGTGCTGGCGCGCGCCAGCATCTCCTCGGCCATGGCCTTGTAGTCGTCGCCGGCCTGCGCGGTCAGCTTGGAGCGGAACAACACGATGACCATGGGCGACCTCAGCGGGCTTTCCACTGCGGCTTGCGTTTCTCGACGAACGAGCGCGGGCCTTCGCCGTGATCCTCCGACTGCTCGACGATCTCGAGATAGCCGGCGGCGATCTCCTCCGCCTGCGGGATCGGCAGCCCCAGCCCTTGCAGAATGCCCATCTTCGTTCCCCACACGGCCAGCGGCGAGTTGCTGCAGATCATGCCGGCCAGCTCGCGGGCGCGGTCCATCAGCTTGTCGTGCGGCACCACCTCGGTGACCAGGCCGACCTCGTAGGCGCGCTGCGCGCTCA
>CAZYMF010000295.1:0-5146 GCA_964648215.1 uncultured Binatia bacterium (SeqCode)
ACCGACCGACAGGCTCACCTGCTTGATCCCATACGCCGGTAGCTTGAGGATCGTCTCCGAGAAATCGCGCACCTGCAGGTTCTTGATCCGCATGGCGTAAGTGCCGCTGCGCGCGCAGGTGTTCCAGAAGGAAAACACTACGTTCTCTCCTGGGCCGATCCGGGTCGGGGGAATGTGGAGACGGGAGTTCATGCCACCTTCGGCGGGGGCGCTTCCGGGATCGCTCGCGTTCGGATTACTCCATTGTGGAGTGTGGTTCGGGATGAGGCCGGATGCGGCGGTTGCGCCGTCGTCTTCGAGGAGCGAAAAGCCTGCGACGAAGGTACCTGCACAGGGACTAGGCTCCGCCGCCAGCTCGATGCCGATGGCGCGGTGCCCCTCGATGGCGGGCGGCAACGGCACCGTGTACAGGGCGCCGCCGCCTTGCACCACGTGGAGCAGCTCGTGGCCGATAAGGCCGCCGCCTTCGTAGGTGGACACTTCCACCTCGAGCGGCCGTGCGCACTCGGAGTTGTCGAGCGCCAGCACCAGATCCTGGGCCACACCAACGCTGAAGGTCTGCCGCACAACAATGGGACCTGAGGGCTCGATCTCATACGCCACCGCCAGGTGGTTGCCCGAGCACGCCAACGCGGCCAATGCCAAGCCCTGGCAGCGCTTACTGCAACGGGGCGCGGTGCGCGACTCATGCGGATGCGACGTACAAGGCGCCGCTTGTGGCCGAGCGGTCGGGGAGGCGAACGTGGTCATGGGGGATCTAGCGTGCGCAATGGAAGCACTTGAAAAAACTGTAGCCGCCGGCCCCTCTGCCCCGGCGGCATAGACCGCTACTTTGCCGTCCGTATCTCAGCGGTTGCCGACGCGATGCAGCCGAAACACTGTGGTGGCGCCTGCCCGCGTTCCATCCTCGCCGACCACCGTACCACTGATCGCGACCGGGAGACGCCGCCGCATGTCCCCAAGCGTCTCCCCAAACCGGCCCGGCGGCGGGCGGAATCCCGCCTCCAGGAACAGACGCTGCGACGACTGGAAACAGTCCTCGATCTGGAAAAGCTTTCCGGCAACAGCGACGGTCGGGCTCTCCGTGTCGATGGCGACGCGGACTGGGACCCGCGCCGTCAGGCCGTCGCCGAAGCGGATCTCCGCGTTGACCTCGAAGGCGCAGCTCGGACTGGCTGCGTCATAGCCGACCAGGCGAAGATGGTGGACGGCGCTGCGACGTTCCGGCGCCGTGGCCGCAGCGCCATTGGCGGGCCGCACCGTGAAGATCGCCTCCTCGTCGACGGAGGTCGAGACCATCACTAGGATCAACGCATACTCGACGAGGCCTTGCGCCGCGGCACGCGAGGGCGCCAGGCCGATTGCAACGCACGCCACCAACGCGAGCGCCCCGCACCAAATACCGCGCCAGGCGCGGCGGGATTGTCGAACGCTGCTCATCGGACCCTCTCAATATATTCGTGGACGATGGTCACCTCCTCGGTCGCGGTCCGGGTTTCCGTCCCCCGCGCCACAACCCCGGCCACGACGAGATGTGGCGGGTCGATCGCCCTTTGCTCGGGCAAGGGCACGCGAAACTCGACCAGGATTTGTGGCCAACCGGCGAAGCAGTTGTCGAGGACCACCTCCGTCGGCCCCGGCTCCCCATCGAATGTCGTCGTCAGATTGGTGCCCAGGGCAGTCAGCGCCGCCGTCCGCCGAGGCGCGTCAATAGCAAGCGACCCGGCGATCACCTGGACACAGCTTTCAGCCTCCACACCTGGGCCCACGTTCGAAATCACGATCTCGTAGGTGATGGCGCTGCCGACCATGGTTCTCTCCTCGGCGCCAGTCCGCGCGAGGGAGAGATACAGCGTCTCACCGGGTGATAGGATGGCCGCCGTCGCCGCCATTAGGACGAGCGACTGCGCCTGTGCTATGCCAACCGGGGCTAGCATTAAGGCGACAACCGCACCAACAATCCCCCGAGATACACGGTAAGAAATCTTTCCCACCTCGCTCACCTCGCACCCAGCCGGAACCAGACAACAAGTCCACCCGGGCATTTTCTGCCGGGAACGCAAAAGCCCTTGGATCGCCCAGATGCCTGTCGGTGCGGCACGCAACGTTTGGCTGCTGCGTGAAGCATCACGGTTTTCATGGTCTACCTCCGCTGTGTTGTCATGCGAATCCGCCCTTTGAGTAGTGCGTCGGTGCCCCGGGTTCGTGCGGCGGCCCTGGCGCCGTTTCGCCCTACCATCCGTCTGGGATCCCCACAACGACGCCCACACCGACCGTCACGTTGCCCTCTCGAACGGCGAACCGACTGCCCGGTTCTAATGCGACTGAGGTGATAAGCTCGACAGAAAATTCGACGTTGTCACCCGGCATGATCGGTTCCGCGCCTTCGTCAGGTCGGAACTCGCCGAACACATCGAGACCGCCAAAGTAGAATTGTGGCATCTGACCGTTGTAGGACGGAGCCGCAATCCCGCTCTCGTCCTCGGTCAGGAAGTAAATGGCGGCCTTGAAGCTTGTGTGCGGCGCAATCGTGCCGGGCTTGGCCAGCACCTGGCCGCGCTCCACATCGTCGCGTTGGATTCCAGGCAGCAGTACCCCGACATCGTCCCCCACCTGACCCCGATCGAGCAGTTTTCGAAAAAACTCCACATCGGCCGCAGTGGTGGTCGGGGTCCCGGTCAGTCCTACGATTTCCAGCTTATCGCCCGCTCTCACGATGCCCCGCTCGACCCGACCAGTCACCACGGTGCCGCGACCTGAAATCGTAAATACGTCCTCGACCGTCATCAGGAACGGCCTGTCGATGTCTGCTGTAGGCAGAGGAATGGTTTCGTCGAAAGCGCGGACGACTTTTCGGACGTGTTCCTGGTAATCCGGATCGCCATCAAGGGCCTTACTGGCGTTGCCGCGTACGATCGGTGTATCAAAGTACCCGTTGTCGTCGAGGATTTCCCGAAGCTCGTTTTCGACCCGGTCCGCCGTCTCCCGATCGACCAGGTCGGTTCGATTCAGGAACGCCACGATCGCAGGCACTCCGACCTGGCGGGCCAGCAGGATGTGCTCGCGGGTCTGCGGCGTGGGACCGTCAGCTGCCGACACGACCAGAATCGCGCCGTCCATCAGGGTCGCCCCCGTGATCATGTTCTTGATGTAGTCATCGCTGGACCGGGTATCGACGAGCTTGTAGCACCGGGCTGCAGATTCGTACTCGACATGTGCGGTGCTGATCGTGACCCCGCGACGACGTTGGGCCGCCGTGCTACGGCCCGGAATCGGCCCGCTTACCCGGGTCGTTCGTGCCGACAGGGCGGTGGTAGGGAATCCGTCGTGATCGAGGACCTTGGTTATCGCAGCGGTCAATGTCGTCTTGCCATGGTCGACATGACCGATGGTTACGAGGTTCACACACGGTTTAGCGCTATCGAACAAGGGGCTGCTGGCCTGAGCGCCGGCGGCAAGGGTTAACCCGACGAAGCCGGCAAGCAGCCAGCGAGTGCGCCGTGGAGGAACGTGAGACCGGTTTGTCATCGTGTGGAAGCTAGCCATCGTTTAATCTCCTTGAGACGCTTGTTCGACGCGCACCCCGTCGCATCTCTCAGTGGTCGGACGCGAGGCCTCGCCGCCGGAGCGGCCGTGCTATCACCGCAACTGCAGACCGGAGTCTGGCGAACTCTCTTCGACGCGCAGGCTTACTGACCGCAGGTCGTCGTCAGAGTCGCAGCACGACGGAGACGGCGAGTTCCCCCAGGCTCGGGTCTCCCGTCAACGACGCTAACGGAGTCGCAGCCAGAGAACGTGTAGACCTGTCCGCCGACTTCGAACGTGCCTTTGGCGCAGCCTTCCGTGGATGCCCGCGCCAGCCCCGTGTCGGCGCCGCGCAAGTCCAACGCCGCCGACAGAATCTGGATCGACTCCGCGTTCAGGTCGGCCTGCGCGATGACGGGCGTGCTCTAACGGTCGAATGCGCTGTCCTCGGCGTCACCGGAGCCGGCACCCCCTCAGGCGCGGTGCACTAGTCGGAACGCCAGGTATTCACGCCCCGCGGCACGCCGCGCATAGCCTCCTGTCTGGTTAAGGACGTACGTACGCCAAGGCCGCACTCACCCATACTGCGGGGCTTGAATCTGGAGCTATCGCACCACCGGTTGCACCAATAAAGCCTTCCCTTTACCGACAAGACTAGTAGGTTTTAGACAAACAGCTAAGGTCTGCCGGTCCTTCGTTGCCGGCCTCGGAGAGCGGACGCGAGGGCCGGTAGTCCCGTATATGGCGTTGGCCAGGCGGCCAGCGTTTCGCCGGCGCAGTCGTCGATCGCGTCGTAGCGCACGTATTGCAGATTGCCGGCGCCGTCGAGCGCGGCCGCCGACACGAAGGGAGCCCTGTTCTCCGACCCGCGTCCGGCCTTGCCGCTGTGCACACTGCCAAGCAGCGGATCGTCGGCGAAGACCACGCCGTGGAGCAGGCGGCGCGATTCGCGCTGGCGCATGGCCTCGAGCAGCTTGTGCTTGTGCCGCCAGGCGGCGGTCTCGGAGACGCCGAGGTGGCGCTTGAGCGAGGGGGGGCGGAGATGCTGTTCTTGTTCTGTGTGACGAGGTAGATGGCCCGAAACGACTTGCTCAGGGGGAGCTTCGAGACATGAAACAGTGTCCCGGACCGCATGCTCGCCGCACTCGGGGCAGACGAAGCCGGCAGGCCCGCGCGGGCGTTCCAGCCGCGCCCCGCAGTGGGCCTCGGTGCCGTAGCAGTTGATGAACTCACTCAGGGACATACCGGGTTTAGACTGGATCGGGTTCTGCGGCATCGCTCGCTCTCCGTTGATGGGCTTGCGCTGCACTGTGCGCCCGCCGGTGGCTTACGCGGGTGAGCCTGCCGACTAAGCCATCGAGCCAATCATCTCGGGCGAAGCAAGTGTGTTCTATCTCTCAACTCGCCAACAAACGAGCGCAATCAGTAGATCCGATATTGAAATGGTTCAGTCCACTGGGGCGCATCGGAGCGTACTATCGGCAGGCACGATGTCCGGCACTTGTTGGGATGTCAGGTCTGGGAATGTAAATCGGTGACGGATTGTTGCCTGGTACACGCTTTGTCCCGAACTCCCATGGTAGGTTGCCACGTGCGTACGGAAACTTTGAACTTCCTCCAC
>CAZYMF010000296.1:0-2088 GCA_964648215.1 uncultured Binatia bacterium (SeqCode)
TTCGGCGTCGGGCTGCCGTCTCCTCGTCGATCTCGACCAGATTCCCGTGCACCCGTTCACGGATGCGCTGTGTCGCCATTTCAACATCGAGCCGCTCGGACTGCTCGGCTCGGGCAGCTTGCTGGCCACCCTGCCCGCTTCGCGAGCAATGCCACTGGTCGCCCGACTGGCACGAGACGGCATCGCCGCCCGCATCATCGGCCGCGCCGAGCGCGGACGTGGTGTGCGCGCTCGGCGCGACGGCAAGGTCATCGCCTTTTCGTGGTCCGAGCGCGACGAGCTCACGCGCGCTCTCTAGCCAACGAGGATCCGTCAGAGCGCAATCGCCCACACGCGGACGGACTCCCAGACGCGCCGCTGCACGTCGGGCCAGGTCTCCCAGAGATTCTCGCCCATCAGCGAGCGCAGGCGTTGGGCGCCGTAGAAAATGAGCAGGCCGCAGTCATAGCGCCAGCCGCGCGAGACATCTCCCCCGGTCGCCGCGTACATGGCGACGCGATAGATTCCGCGTCGCAGCTCCGCCACCTGGTCAGAGTAGACCGCCTCGCCGACCGCCCCGAACGGCAACGGCGCCTGCAGGCGGAAATCGGGAGCCGGAGCCTTCGTGGGGCTCTTGAACACGCCAGACTCGTCGCCCAGCGCCGGCGCCGCCTCGCGCAGCCGCTCGAACGTGCGCTCGATGGCCGGCTTCGCCAACCCCAACGCGCTCTCGTGCTGCGTCGGCCCGCGCTCGTCACCGCCGTAGCGGAAGCAGTGAAACGGGTCCGCGCGCATCTGCCGTCGCGCGCACCACTCCACCAGCGCATCGTCGATCTTGCCGAAGACGAGCTTGCGAAAGGCCGCATCACGTCCGAAGCGCTGGCGGGCGGCACCGAACCGTGTCGCCCCTTTTTCCAGGATCATCTTCACGCACTGCTTGTCCGACATCACCTCGTCGGTCGCCAGGAACCGATCGAGGGAAGCAAAGAAGGCGCGGGCGGCGTCACGCCTGGCGTCGAGCTGCGTTGGCATCCCCCACCCGCTTAGGCGCGCCGCGTCGTCGTGTCAACGGCCGGCGGGCGCCGCCGAACTGTTCAGGCGCTCTCCGCAATCACGGCGGGCTTCTGGTACGCGGACACGAGCCGGCGCAGCTCCTCTCCCTCGATCATCTCGGCCACCATCAGGCGCCGCGCCACACCATCGAGCAACTCTCGCCAGCCGGTCAGAATGGCCCGCACCTTCGCGTGGGCGCCTTCGAGGAGCCTCTCCACCTCGGCGTCGATCACGCTCGCCTTGTCCTCGCTGTAGTCTTTGCGCGTGCTCATCGGCGAATCGAGGAACGGGGAGCGGCGCTCGCGATCGAAAGTCCGCAAACCGAGGACGTCACTCATACCGTACTGGGTGACCATGCTCAGGGCGATGTCCGTGGCCTTCTGCAGATCGTCCTGAGCTCCGGTCGAGATGTCGCCGAACACAACTTCCTCGGCCACGCGTCCGCCCAGCAGGACACACAGGCGATCCTCCAGCTCCGAACGGGTCATCAGATAGCGGTCCTCGGTGGGCAGCTGTTGGGTATAGCCGAGCGCGCCGATGCCGCGCGGGATGATCGAGATCTTTCGCACCGGATCGACGCCGGGGAGTGCCGTCGCCACCAAGGCGTGACCAGACTCGTGGTAGGCGACGATCTCCTTCTCGCGCTTGTTCATCACTCGCGTCTTGCGCTCGACTCCGGCAACGACACGATCGATGGCGTCGTCGAAGTCCACCATCAGCACGCTGCTGTGCTCCCGGCGCGCCGCCAGCAGCGCCGCCTCGTTGACGATGTTGGCCAAGTCGGCGCCGACGAAGCCGGGAGTGCGCGCCGCCACCACCGACAGATCGACGTCAGGACCGACCTTCACCTGGCGCGTGTGCACTCGCAAAATGGCCTCGCGGCCCCGAACGTCGGGCCGATCGAGCGCGACGTGGCGGTCGAAGCGGCCCGCCCGCAACAACGCGGAGTCAAGAATCTCCGGGCGATTGGTCGCGGCCATGATGATCACGCCGATCGTCGGATCGAATCCATCCATCTCGACCAGCAACTGATTGAGGGTCTGCTCGCGCTCGTCG
>CAZYMF010000296.1:2098-5145 GCA_964648215.1 uncultured Binatia bacterium (SeqCode)
GCGCGATTTCCCGAGGGCGTCGAGCTCGTCGATGAAGACGATACAAGGAGCCTTTTGTTTCGCCTGCTCGAACAGATCGCGCACGCGGGCGGCGCCGACGCCGACGAACATCTCGACGAACTCCGATCCGCTCATGCTGAAAAACGGCACCTTCGCCTCTCCGGCCACGGCGCGTGCCAGCAGCGTCTTCCCGGTCCCCGGCGCACCCACCAGCAGAACCCCCTTGGGAATCTTTCCGCCCAGACGGCGGAACTTCTCCGGGGATCGGAGGAACTCGACGACCTCGTGCAACTCCTCCTTGGCCTCGTCGATACCCGCCACGTCGGCGAAGGTCGCCCGCGTCTCGCTCTCGACGTACACCTTCGCCTTGCTCTTGCCGATCGCCATCAGTCCCGAGCCGCCCCCCACCCCGCCGATGCGGCGGAACATGAACGCCCAGATCAGCAGAAAGAACGCCACCGTGGCGATCCAAGAGAACACATTGGTCACCCACGTGGCGGCCAGGCGGCCGCTGAAAGGAATATGGTGCTGCTCGAGATCGTCGATCAACTTCGCATCGTCCACACGAACGGCGCGAAAGTACTTCTGCTCGCCACCCCATTGCTGCAGCTGCTTCAGCTGTGGATCGGTCAAGATTCCGCTCAGATCGGCGTCGGTGAATCGCCCGGTGACATAGTCGGGACTGAGGACGACGTCGGTCACCTTGTCGGCAGCGACGGCTTGTTTGAACTGGCTGTAGCTGATCTCGCCCACCTGCTCGCGGGTGACGTAGAGATTGACGAGCAGCAGTACGGCCATCGCCGCGACGAAGTACCAGATCGAGAAGCGTACGCGCCGTTCCATGAGAGTCGCTCAGCTCAAGGCACGCAGAGCACCGGGCAGGGGGCCGCCCGCAGAACCCTTTCCGCCGTTCCGCCGAAAAGAATGTCGCTCATCGGCGTCGAAGCGCCGCGGTTGCCGATGACGACCAAGTCGACAGCGAGGTCGTTCGCGATCTTCAGAATCTCCACGAACGGCGCACCCTCGACCATCATCATCTCGAACGAGCCGCCCCTTTCCTTGGCCAGCCACCCCGATTCCTCCTCCGCGCGCGCCCGCATTTTCGCCATGGCTTCCTCGTGCGTGGCCAAACCCAGTCGGGCTACCCGCGATGCCAGCTCCGTATCGAGAACGTGCAGCACGGTGATTTCGCCTTCCGGCGGCCGGAGGCTGAGTGCCACGTCGAGCGCTCTAACCGCGCCGGGAGAGAAGTCGGTAGGAACCAGGATCGCGTCGAGCTTCCTGCTGCGATTCATGCCTCTTCCTCCAGCAAGCCTCGCGCCATGCTCTGATGCCTGCCCGTGGCGGGCCGCTCGGCGCCAGAGGAGCCGGCGCCGAGAACCGCGGGACAGGGTATTTCCTTCGCCTGGCACGGGAGCGCGGAACCCCGGCCATGCCCGCTCGACGTTCGCCCTTTCGTGCGCAGGGCCGTTCCTTGCCGTCTCCCGGGTCGCCGCTCCCTCGCGACACGATCAGCACCATCCGAGTCTCGGCCGCGCGCGAAGCTGCAACCCGCGAAGCTGCAACCATGGACGCGCCGCCCTGCTTCGCAGGATACACGCGACGCGTCGGCGAGTCATCCTGCCCTCCCCGTCCAGAGAGCGGGCAACGAAGCGCGACGAAGCACTCGGGGAGAAGCATCGTGTCATACCAGCGCGAAATTTTGTTGACTCAATAGAGTGCCGGTGTTAGCGTTTTCTCGACGCTGACCAGGGCTGTTGGGGAAGGGAGTACGGTGAAGGAGCGCGTCATCCGTCTCGGTCCTCGATTGTTGGTTCCACCATCCGGATCCTACCATTCACGACGGTTTGGGCCGCACATCAGTGCAAGCGCGCGACGACCTTGCTTGAACCGCCGCGCCCCCGACCGTTATAATTCCACTGCAACGATGAATCCCGTCAATGCGTACGCGTCAGCGAGCGTCCAAGTGTACGGCACGCGAGCACGAGCATGACATAGCCAGAGAGAGAAGGGTCCCCGCCGACACCGGAAAGCCGCTGCTCCGCGCAGGAGGAATGAGCCATGGATAAAGGCAGCGTAAGCTTCGAGCAACTGATTCGCGAAGATCGTGCGGCCCACAGTAGCCGCGCGTGGCAGGGCCGATTCCTCGACTACCTCGAGCTCCTGCAGGCGGACGCCACCCTGACGAAGCTCGCTCATGCCCGTCTTCACGACCTCGTCGTCAAGAGCGGGATCCACGATATCGTCGCCAGTGACGACGCCCGCGTGAAACGTCTCTTCAAGGACGACAACGTCAAGGTCTACCACTTCTTCGAAGACGAGTTCTTCGGGATCGAGAAGACGCTGGCGCAGATCGCGCGTTACTTCCAGTCGGCAGCGCTCAAGGGGGAAGAGAGCCGGCAGGTGCTCTACCTCATGGGCCCTGTCGGATCGGGCAAGAGCTCTCTCGTCGAAAAGCTCCAGCGGGGCTTGGAGGAGGCCGAACCGTTCTTCGCCATCGACGGATGTCCGATGAACGAGGAGCCGCTTCATCTGATCCCCCGCCACCTGCGGCGTGAGTTCGAGAAGATGCTGGGGGCGCATATCGAGGGAGACCTCTGCCCGGTCTGCCGCTTCCGCCTCAAGGAAGAATTCGGCGAGCGCTACGAGGAGGTACCCGTCGTCGCTCGCACCTTCTCCAAACGCAATCGCATCGGCATCGGCGTCGTGCCGCCGGTCGATCCCAACAATCAGGATACCTCGGTGCTGATCGGGAGCGAGGACATTTCCAAGCTCGATCTCTACTCCGAGGGCGACCCTCGCGTCCTCGACCTGAACGGGGCGATCAACGTCGGCAATCGCGGGATGGTCGAATTCATCGAGGTCTTCAAGAACGAGACCGAATATCTCCACGCGATGATCACCGCCACCCAGGAGAAGGTGATCCCGGCCCCCGGGCGTCACGGCATGGTGTACGTCGACACCGTCATCGTCGCACATTCCAACGAGGCCGAGTGGCAGAAGTTCAAGGCCGATCACACCAACGAGGCGATCCTCGACCGCATCGT
>CAZYMF010000297.1:0-3915 GCA_964648215.1 uncultured Binatia bacterium (SeqCode)
TCGCTTCCCACGTTCACCCGGCGGGTCAGCACGGCATTGGAGTCGAGTGCGACGACATCGTCGTCGCGGAGCACGACGTCGGAAGCCACTTCGTGGAGTGCCCGGAGGTGCCGGATCATGGCTTCTCTTCCGCGCGCCGACCACGTGGCCAACGTTCGGTGATCGATGAGCTCGGCATCGGGTGCAAAGAACTCTTCGTTGTTTTCAATCGCATCGAGCTCGATGGCGCCTCCGGTCGCGCGAAGGGCTCGGGCAATGGTCATGGCGCGGTCTCGCTCGGGACCTTCGGCCGTCAGCTCGGCGTGACGTTCGTAAAGGCGGGCGATGGCGTCGCCGAGGTGATCAGTGGCGAAGACCTCCGACCTGACCTCGCGCTCGTCTTCGTCGACCTCGTACAGGGCGAAGTAGTCCACTTCCACCGGTCCGACGGATGCACCGTCCTTGAGACCAATCCCCGCATGGGAGACCGACCCGTGAACCAATGCGAGCGACTCGCCCAGCGTTGCGATCGGCGTGTGCCGGACTGCCAAGTGACTCGCCCGGAAGTACTTCCGCCAGGTGGCGACGTCGCCGGCCTTGCCATAGGTTGCACCGGTCGGGTGGTAGAGCACCTCCAGCTTCTCGGAGTCCGTGGCCGCCAGGGCATCCGCGTCGCGGGCCGCGATCGCAGCGTCCAAACGCTCGATGTTTCGTGTCGCGGCGTTCGGTCGCACGCGCCTGGTAGCCCGCCTGGGCGCGGATATGCCCCCGGTCAGCTCCTCGAAGCGCGCCAGTGCCTCGGCTCCGCAACCGTCGTCGAAGATCTCATAGCGCTCCCACCGCCCGTCGGCTCCGGTGACGAAGAGGCCGAGGTGCGGCCGCTCGTAGGAGCCGCCGCCGACACGCCCCGTTCCCGAGTGCATCCGGCGGACGAGGATGGCGCTGGGCTCGAGCGCGAGAACATCCACCACCGGCATCGCCACGTCGTCGGCGACCTCCCGCAAGGCGCGCACATGTTCCACGAACGCCTCGCCGCCCCGCTGCGACCAGGTGCTCAACGGCCGGTGATCGACGGACTCGAATGCGGGGGAGATCACCCTTGCCAGATCATCGACGCTGCCGGTCTCCGCCTCCAATACGACGCCCATCACCCTTGCCGTCGCGGCGGCTCTGTCGCGCTTCGCCCCGGCGGGGAGGGATTCGGCATAGCGCTCGTACAATCGACCGAGCGCGTCGTGGAGGCGCTCGGCGGCGAAGATCTCCATGTGTCGACAGCATCCCTGTTCGTTGGCCTCCCAGAGAACGACTTCGTCGATTTCGCTGAGCCCGACCGACGCGAGGTGTGCTTCAGTGAGTCCTTCGAGCGACATCCGGTGGCAAGCCAGCATCAACGAGTCGCCGAGTACGCCTAGCGTCTCCCGCCGGTCGATCATGTGCTTGGCCCTGAAAATCGACCGCCACGTGGTGAGGAGCGGGCGCAGACCGTACGTCGCCCCCGTCGGGTGGTGCACGACCTCTACGTTCTCGGACAACTCGCGTGCCAAGGCCTCGGCGTCGCGCGTCGTGATCGCGGCACCGAAGCGGTCGAAGTTCGCCGTGGCGACGTTCGAGCGGACACGACGGTGCGGTTCCCCCTCCTTACCAAGGATGGGGCCGGGGGGAGGCTGCCGTTTGCTCGGATCTTCCCCCCGGCCAACACGAGCACTGTCGTGGCGCGCCTGCTCGGTGAGCAAGCTGGCGCCCTTGGCTTCCCACAGCTCGATGGCGTGGCGCTCCTCGGCGTCCGCCTCGCGATCGCGGCCGGCAGAGCGCAATGCGGCGGCGAGCGCGAGGCGCGCGTCGGCATGATCGAGCAGCGCGTCGGTGGCGGCAGCGATCTCGACCGCTGCCTCGGCGAGCTCGATCGCTTCGGCGTGCTCGCCGCGCTGGGCAAGCGCTTCGGCACGCACCCCGCACCATGCGATCGCCGCTTGCAAGTCGTCACCTGCAAGCGCTTCGCTCTCCCGGCTCAGCTCCTCCGCTTCTTCGGCCCGCTCCTGCGCCAGCAGCGCGCGCCCGAGCAGCGCTCCGGCACGTGCCGCGTCGATGCCGAGTCCGAGCTCGCGCAATCCGTCGTATGCGCTGCGAAGGTTGCGCTCCGCTGCAGTGGCATCGCCCTCCAGCAAATCGATGCGCCCGGCGAAGACATCGGCCTCGAAGAGGCGGTGCGCGATGCCGAGCTCCTCGACCATCTTCCTGGATGACGCGATCATCCGCCGCGCCGCGTCGGTTCGCCCACGCAGCGCTTCGAGGACTCCCTGGCAGGAGAGCGCCACCGCCTCGACGGCCGGCGCCCCCTGCGTGATGCGCAGCACCCGCACTACGTCCAGG
Organism: uncultured Binatia bacterium (SeqCode); assembly: GCA_964648215.1. Lineage (GTDB taxonomy): Bacteria > Desulfobacterota > Binatia > HRBIN30 > JACQVA1 > CAZYMF01. The sequence continues at coordinate 2,350 of CAZYMF010000297.1, forward strand.
CAGCGGCCGCTGGCCCGGGTCACCGGGCTCGGTCCCCATAGTGCCGCCAGCGGTGCCCCCGCAAGGACCGCGTTGGCGCGCCGGCGATCCCCCGCCTTGCGCGCCGCCGCCAGTGCCTTGTCCAGCGCTGCCTCGCAGGCACCGACCTTGCCGAGCCGCGCCAGCGCCTGCGCGTGCACCGAATGCGCCTTGGCCTCGCCGGCGCCATCCCCGAGCTCGGCGAACTCTAGCGCTGCCCGCGCCACCGCATCCGCTGTCGCCTGCAGCTCCTGCGGTGCGGTCATGACTGTCAGCTGGCCGGTAAAGCAGGTGTGCCAGGCGGAGAGACGAGACAGGTTGTTGGCTGCTCGGTTGTTGGTTGTTAGGTTGCGACCCAGCTCCTCGATGGCCTTCGCCGCCGGGCCGACGTCGCCGGCGGAGAGCAGCGCTTCGCACCAGTCGAGAGCCAAATCAGCGCGGCCAGGATCGTCCGGGTCGAGACACCCGATGGCGCGCCCGAGCAGGTCGGCAGCTACCGGTACGTCGTCGCGCGCCAGGGCGCGCCGGCCGGCCGCCGACAGACGCTGCGCCGCGCGCTCGCCGAGCGCCTTGCCCTTGGCATCCGGCGGGCCGATCTCGTGCAGCAGCTGATGCGCCTGCTCCAGATGCCAGCCGATGGTCTCGTCGTGCTCGGGGGCATCCTCGACCCGCGCTTCGATCCAGTTCGCCAGTCGCTCGTGCATCTCGGCTCGCGTACCCTTGAGCAATCGCCGATAGGCGGCGTCGCGGATCAGCGTGTGGTGGAAGCGCAGCACCGGCTCGCCGAGAAACCAGCCCGTGTCGGGCTGGATCAGCTCGGAGCGCCGCAGTGCTTCGAGTCGCGCATCCAACTCGGGCACTTCGCCTGAAGCTTCAGCCCGCGAGCTGCTGCCATTGCCCTCCAGCAACGCCGCCACGGCGCTGCGCGAGAAATGCCGGCCCACGACCGCCGCGCGCTCCAACACCGTGCGCTCGAGCGGCTGCAGCCGCTCGATGCGCGCCGCCAGCAACGCGTGGATGGTCGGCGGCATCTCCAGCCCCGCCAGGTTGGCGCCCACGACCCATCTACCTCCCTGCCGCTCGATGGCCCCCTCGTCGGCCAGCATGCGCACCAGCTCGCCGACGAACAGCGGATTGCCTTCGCTGGTCGCCAGCACCCTGGCCGCAACCGCCGCCGGCAGGTCGGCGGCACCGATCACGTTGGCCGCCAAACGCATGGCGGCTCCGGCGTCGAGTCCGCTCAGCGTCACCACCTCCGAGACCGGCCCGCCCGGCGTCACCAGTGACGAGCGCAAATCGCGCAGCTCCGGGCGCGCCCCGACCAGGACCAGCAGCGGCACTCCGCCGCCCCACTGCACGAGGTGCTCGACCAGATCGAGCAGCAGCGGCTCGGCCCACTGCAGGTCGTCGATCACCAGCACCACCGGCTTTTGTTTCGCGAGAGCAGCCAAGAAGCGACGGATGACAAAGAAGGTTTCCTCGGGCGAGGCGGGGGAGCCGGAGAGGAGCGCCGAGATGCCGGCGGCAATGCGGGCGCGGTCCGCCTTC
>CAZYMF010000297.1:4015-5126 GCA_964648215.1 uncultured Binatia bacterium (SeqCode)
ATCGGACCGATCCGACCGATCCGGCGCGCCGGCGCCGGCCAGAAACTCCCGCAGCGCCTCCGCGATCGGCGCGAACGTGACGCCGCCGGCGGCGTCGCACTGCGCGGCAATGAGCTGGGCGCGATCGCCCAGGCGCTGACCAAGCTCGTCGATCAGGCGCGATTTGCCGAGGCCCGGTGAGCCCAGCAGGACGACAAGGTGGGCTGCCGGTTTGGCTACCGCTGCCTCGTACACCGCGCTCAGCCGCGCCAGCTCCTCGTCGCGTCCGACGAACGCCGTCGTGACCCCCGCCGGACGCTCGAGCGACACCACGCGGTACGCCGTCACCGTCTCGGCCCGCCCCTTCAAGGCAAACACCCCGGCGCGCTCGAGCGTCACCGCCTCCGCCACCAGCCGCCGCGTCGCCTGTCCGATCAGCACCTCGCCGTCGCGAGCCTCTTGCTGCAAACGCGCCGCCACGTTGAGTGGATCGCCGATGCCCGCCGGGTGCTCGTCGCTGACCACGACTTCCCCGGTGTTGACCGCCACCCGCAGTCCGATCGGCACCTTCAGCCACTGCTGCGCCTGCAAGAACTCTCGGAACGCCTGCTGAATCCCCACCGCGGCGCGCACCGCCCGCAACGCGTCGTCCTCGGCGATCTGCGGTATGCCGAAGGCGCACAAGACTCCATCGCCGAGGAGCTGCACAACCGTGCCGCCGGCCGCTTCCACCGGGCCGCGCACGGCCTGGTAGTAGGCGTCCATCACCCGGTTGACCGATTCCGGATCCAGCCGCTCCTGCAAAGCCGTCGAGCCCATCAGATCGGCGAAGAGGACACTGATCACCTTGCGGGTCTCGGCAGAGGCGGTTCGACCGCTCACTGCTGCGCTGCGAGGGGCCAGCGATTCTGGATCTTCCGTGACGCCCCTGTGCGCCGCCGTCCCCTTGATCTCGGCGCCGCACGCATTGCAGAACCGAGAGCCAGGCGGCGGCGTTGCGCCACAGCTGGCGCAGCGGATCACGAGCTTCGCGCCGCAGCTGTTGCAGAACACCGATCCGGCCGGCACATCGTGCCCGCATTGGGGACAAGTCACGATCCCAGCTCCTGGCGCAGGCGTGCTGCGTGCCCCG
>CAZYMF010000298.1:0-5082 GCA_964648215.1 uncultured Binatia bacterium (SeqCode)
CGAGCGACGTCGGCTCGTCCGTCCCCGGCCGGCGGTTTCCCGCGTGCACCCAGGCAATCGGCATCCCGCGCCGGCGCGCCTCGGCCACCACCTCCGCCGTCCCGCTGGCGCCCTGCGCCGGGTTGCCGTCCCACACGGCGATGAGGACGTCGCAATGGTCGAGAACGTAGAGGCCGGCGGCTTCGTAGGCGGCACTGCGAGTCGGCGCCGGCTGGAGCTCGATGATCTCATCAGCACGGGCGAGCAGCAGGCTGAACTCGTCTCTTGATTCTTTCGAGTGGAAGTCTTTCACGTACTCCTCGCGTTGCAGAGGTAAGGGGACGATCAAGCGCCAGCCGGGCCGCATGAGCACGCGCCACGCCACTACACGATCCGCGCCCTCGGCGAGGGAAGAAACGAGAGCCAGCGTGCGACTTTCGAAAAGTTCGTCGATACGGGCGAGAGCTTGATCGACTCCTGCATCGATCCTACCGACTTCACTTAGGATGCGGTGGCCCGCTATCCCAACAAGCAATGTCGTCCGCGCCGCCGCGGGGCTTGACCTCATAGCTTTGCCGTCCTACAGATTCTTCCCGTTGATGTCGACGCTTGGAAGAGCGGCCGAAGCGACATGGTTGCAACCGTCTCATGACGGTCGACCGATTCAACATGTACTGTTCGCTCCTTTACAGAACGCCAAAACGATGGCAACCGAGCGCGGACCACTACAGCGTTCAGCAGCCGCGCACGGAGTGACGGACCGATGAAGCGAACCGTGGCGCATCGACCTTTGCAACGGAGTCCTGCACGACGCCAGGCCACGTCGACGCAGAAGAGGACTGGTGCAAGGAAGATCGTACGAGTCCTTGTCGCCGGCGACGTTGTCACTGATCAGTACCTCTATGAAGGCAAACGGCAGCGGCCCGGGTCACCAGTTCTAGAAGGCTCGACGTGCATCTCCGACTTTGGCGGCGCCGCGCTGGTCAGCCGGCTCCTGCAAACGCTCGCCGCTCATACCGGTATCGGACCAACACCAACGCCCCACTTCCTGGTAGATAGGGGCTTTGCCGCGGCGACGCAGGGACGTGATGCCTTCTGTGTCATGAAGCTATGCGCCCCATGGGTAGGCGAGAAAAAGCCCCAGGTGTGGCGTATCGCTCATGCCCTCGGATACTCGGCCGGCGAGCCTGACGTGGATCCTCAGAACATTCGCGCCACTGCCCTCGACAATCACGCGGATGTGGTGGTGCTCGACGATGCCGGGTTAGGATTTCGACGCCGGCCAGCCGCTCATGCGTGGCCGAAGTTCCTGCGAGAGCGGGTGCGCGAGCGCGAGCTACCGCAATGGGTCGTGCTGAAGGTGTCCGGCCCGCTCGGCGCAGGAGACCTGTGGCACACCATAGTATCCGGGCATACACAGCCGGAGGGGAGGTCCGGTGGGCCGCGGCCCCAACATCTCGGACCAATCGCCGGGCGTACCGTCGTGCTGTTATCTATTGACGAGTTGCGGAGAGAGTTCGCGCGCGTCGACGGTGGACTAACATGGGAGCGAGCGGCGGCCGATTTGATACAGGAGCTCGATACGAACCCCCGTCTGCGGTCGTTGCAGAAGGTCGGTTTCATCGTGGTTCGTTTCGGGTTGGATGGAGCGCTTGTCATCGATCAATCCCGCAGAACGGTACGACACACATTGGTATTCGACCCGGCGGGCGTGGAAGGGGAGTTTCTTTCACGGGTACCAAGTGGAATACTGGTTGGTTACCAGAGCTGTCTGACGGCCGCCGTTGCATCCTCGCTAGCGGGCGCGATCGCCACTGCGGAATCGTCATCAACGCCTTCCGATTGCCTGATCGGCAGCGTGAAGGCCGCCTTAAGTGCGATGCGTTGCCTCGCCCGTGCCGGACACGGCAACGGACCGGATCTCCCAGCCGGCTTCCCTTACACCCTGGTCACTAATGAGATCGCCAACTCGACGCCGTCGTGGTCGTTCGGTTCGGCCGCCCTTCCATCTGGCCTGAAACGAAACACCGGTTGGTCGATCGTGGCCGGAGCCGGCGCGCGTGTTCCGGTGCCGCTGTGGGGACTGGCTCGACGTGTTGCCCGTCACGGCATAGGGCAATTGGCTGGTATTCCGTACCTGCAGTTCGCGAGGCTGCTCTCGGTGGACCGCTCCGAGATCGAAAGCTTTCGCACCCTTCAGCGTCTGTTGACGAGCTACCGCCAGGACAAGCAGGCCACGAAACCGCTTTCGATTGCGGCGTTCGGCCCGCCTGGCTCTGGAAAGTCGTTCGGAATAAAGCAACTCGCCGAAGCGTTGTTCGATGACAGGAACCCGCTGGAGTTCAACTTGGCGCAATTCAGCACGCCAGGCGAGTTGCATGGCCTCTTTCATCAGGTTCGAGACAGGGTGCTCAAAGGCGACGTGCCGATTGTGTTCTGGGACGAGTTCGATTCTCGAGACCTCTTCTGGCTGCAATACCTGCTCGCCCCGATGCAGGACGGTACTTTCCAGGATGGGCAGGTGACGCACCCCATCGGAAGATGCGTGTTTGTGTTCGCCGGAGGTACTCGAGACCGATTCGAGGATTTTGGATCTCCGCCCGCAACCGAGAGCGGCCGAGAAAAACAAAAGTCGCGCGACGAATTCACGATGAAGAAGGGTCCTGATTTCAAGAGTCGGCTTGCTGGCTATATCAACGTCCTCGGTCCCAATCAACGAGACCGTGACGACATCACCTTTCCCGTACGCCGCGCGCTGCTTCTGCGCGTGCATCTCGGCCTCAAGCCGGATGCGCCGGCGGCCATCGATGATGGACTGCTGAATGCCTTTCTGCGGATCTCCGAGTATCGACACGGCGCGCGGTCACTAGAGAAGATCGTGGAACAAGTTCGCCAGTCGGCCCGTGCGGGCGCGTTCAACCGCAGCGACCTGCCACCACGTCAGTTGATCCACCTGCACGTCGACGCCGACGAGTTTCTCAGTCTGTTGGAGAATCCCTGATGCCCGCCAAACTTGACTACGACCAGATTGCTGCCTGGATTCACGGCCACTTCATGAAGGCCAACCCGGGAGCGGTTTACACGGAGTTCGAAAAGCTGCCCGAGTTCCTCAAGGCAGACAACCGCGATGCCGCCATACGGATCGGCAAAGTGCTGGCGATGGCAGGTTTGCGCCTGGAACATCGCAAGAAGACGAAATGGCCAGCAGCCCAGCAAGACCGCGTTCGGCGAATGATCGAGGCCAACCTCGACCTCCTAGCCGAGGCCGAGCATGACGGCTGGATGGAGTCTCGGTTCCGGAATGCTTGGAGGCTTGGCCCCCAGAAGAATATCGACAAGCGGGAAAGCCATCTGCTCGTTCCGTACAGTGGTTTCGCGGAGCAAATCGAGCTCAAGCAAGAGACGGTTGGCCCGGCGCTGAAGGCAAACGGCGCGCCGATGAGCGTCGATGAAGAGGTCGAGGCTGAGAAGGACAAGGATCGGGCGAGTGTCCGCAGTTACGTCGAAATCATCGCTCGGACCGATTACCGGATTGTGCGGGAGGAGTAGGCGTACAGTGCGCGTCACCACGCGCTTGAGCCGGCCTGCGCAGCTCGGCTATGATCAAAAGCCATGAAGGTCTTCCTCAGCTACGCGACCGCGGACGACAAATGGGCGAGTCGCCTCCGCGAGCGGCTGTCCCGCGCGGGTCTCGAGGTGTGGGACCCGAACCGTGAAGTCCTTCCCGGTCAGGACTGGTCGGCGAAGATCAGTGCCGCGCTGCGCGACTCCGACGCAATGGTCGTGCTGGTCTCGCCGCAAGCCGCGGAGTCCGACTCCGTGCGGCGGGAGATCGAGTACGCGCTCGGGTCGGCGCGTTATGCGCAGCGGTTGATCCCCGTCGTCATCCGCCCAACGAGGAAGCTGCCGTGGATCCTCGAGAAGCTGCAGATGGTTCCGCTCGACAACAATATCGAGCGCGCCGCCCGAGAAATCATCAAGCGACTGGAGCAGGGCCCTGAGCGCGGCAAAGAGGCGCGGGCGGCGGCCCACTGAGATATTTCTCGCGCATTCGGCGCGGGACGTCGCCTTCGTGGCGAAACTCGCCAAGCGACTGCGCTCCGACGGGCTGGCCACCTGGTACAGCGAGCGGCACGTCATTGGGGCGCAGCAGTGGCACGACGAGATCGGCACCGCGCTGGAACGCTGCGATTGGTTCGCCGTAGTTCTCTCACCGTCATCGGTGCGCTCGGAATGGGTCAAGCACGAGCTGCTCTATGCGCTCGGCGAGCCCCGTTACCGGCGCCGGATTGTCCCCATCCTCCATCGGCGGTGTCAGGTGAGTCGACTCTCGTGGACGCTGAACAGCTTTCAGAACGTCGACTTCACCAAAGGTTTCGAGCCGGGCTACACGGCGCTGCTCCGGGTGTGGGCGGTCGCGAAACAATCCGCCGGGTCGAACGCGCGCCGCAGCCCCTCGAGGAGTCGAGAAGCGAAACGGGCCGGCAGGTAGCGCAGCCGCACTCGCCCCGGGGAGTACCCGATTCGCAGCAACCCCGCTTCGCGTATCATTAGACCCCATGCGGCTGATGAGAACACGGGCTTCGTCCTCGAAGACATGTCGAAAGACCCCTTCGATCTCGTCGAGCTTCTCGCGCCGAGTCCACTCTGCGAACCCGCCGGCGTCCAGCGCGGCGGGGAAGCCGGTGCGCTGCGTGCGCAGGCCGTTCTCGCTCCCGTCGCCGATCAGATAGTGGTCGAGGAGGACCGCGTCGCAGGCGGTCTCCAGGAACCGGTCAGCAATCCGAGCAGCTCGTGCGATGATCGCCGTGAATGGCTCTCGCCTGGCGCCATATTTCGGCCGCCTAAAGGCGGGACTCCAAACCTTTCAGAACATCCGTCGTTCGGAGTTCCGCCTTCAGGCGGCCCCATCCGGTCCTGGACCCGGGCGCGCGCCACGGTCTACGCGCTCGAACAGCGCGGCACCGCAGGTGAGGCCGGTGCCGACCGGGGCGAGGACGGTCCAGGGAAACTGGGCGGGGCCGTCGGCGAAGCGGACGCAGAAGGCCGTCGGGCTGGACGCGCTGCTGAGGTTGCCGAAGTCCGGGTTGATGTTCGCGACCT
>CAZYMF010000299.1:0-3656 GCA_964648215.1 uncultured Binatia bacterium (SeqCode)
CCCGGTGCGCCCGAGCGTCGGCAGGAAGTGCATCGTCATGCCGATCCAGCCGCCCCAGAAGTGGGCGATCGGCACCTCGGCGAGCTGGGGGAAGCGATCGCGAAAGCCGCCGGCGACGAGGCCGAGCGTCCACGGATGGGGCCCGCCCTCGAGAGCGCTGCCGTAGGAGTAGCGCACGCCCTTCGAGCCGCCGAGGATCGTGCCGCGCGCCGTCAGGCGATAGCTCTCCAGACTCTCGTGCGCGGTGTAGATTCCCTCGCGGCCGCGCCAGCCGAGCCGATCGAGCTGCGCGCCGGTCAGCGGCGCGGTCTCGAACAGCGTGTCGTACAAGGGAAAGATCGTGTGCCGCAGATGTCCGAGGGCCGCGGTATAGGCGTTGGTCGCCAACACGACCTTGTCGGCCTTGACCACGCCGGCGGCGGTGCGCACGCGCGCCTGCGGCGCGTCGATCAGCTCCTGCACCGCCGTCTGCTCGTAGAGCTTGACGCCCGCGTCGAGAACCGCCCGCCGCAGCCCCGTCACGTACTTGCCCGGATCGAGAATGCCGCCGGCCTCTTCCATGGCGCCGGAGAGAAACGCCGGCGGGATACCGCGCTCGCGCATCTCGCCGCCGTCGACAAAGCGCACCCGCGCCCCGAGCTCCGCCGCGACCGCGGCCGCCTTGCGCAGTCGCGCCTCGTGCTTGGGGTGAACGGCCGCCATGATGTTGCCGGAGGGAACGTAGTCGCAGTCGATGCCGAGATCGCGGATGAGGTTTTCGACAAAACGAACCGCGTCGTCGGCGAAGCGGACGAGCTGCGCCGCGCGCCGCTTGCCGAACAGCATGAGCAGCGTGGGCAGGTCCTTGCCGATCGTCGGCGTCAGATGCCCGGCATTGCGCCCGCTGGCGCCGAAGCCGGCGAAGTCGCGCTCGAGCACGACCACGTCGGCGCCCGCCCGCTTCAGCGCCAGCGCCGCCGAGAGGCCGGTGAGGCCGCCGCCGATGACGGCGACGTCGGCGACCAGATCCGACGCCAGCGCCGGCTGCAGGTCCGGCGGCGGCGCCACCCACGGGCTGACGTCCAGGAACTCGGCGGTATCGTCGCTCGGCATGATCCCCCCTCCGCGGGCGCTGTCCCGGCCCGCACTGCCATTACCATTAGATGCAAGCCGCTTCGACGCGCAATCGGCGACGCGGTCTTCTTTGCTGCCGTCGGTCAGCTCCCAGGCAAGAAGCCGGCTTTGCGCCTTGAACTTTCAGCTTTGGCCCGGGCGTCCATCAGCTCGACCGGGCGCACCCGTCAGATCGAACGGCCGATGGCGCTGCTCCTCCGTTGGTAACCTTACAGGCCGATTGTAAGATTTCGCGAACATTCCCGGCGGCAGGCCCTTGCCGTCGCCGTCTCACCTCAATCATCGCGGCCCGCTCTCCCGCTGGCACAAATCCGGCTGTCGCACGGGGAATCCCTCAAGGAAGGAGTTCTCCCATGAAACGAACGATCCCTCTACTCGTCGGGGTGGCAGCGACGGTCGCCCTCGTGCTGCCGGCGTGGGGCGCGAGCAGCAAGGCCCCCAGTGCGAAGGAAAGCTTCGCGCAGTACCAGAGCCATGAGCGCGGCCAGCACCGCATCAGCGGCACGATCACGGCGATCAACCACAAGACGGGTGTGATCGACGTGAAGACGACGGAAGCGGCGCTCCAGCTCCACTATCCGCCCAAGTACATCCACAGGCTGAAGAAGGGCGAGAAGATCACCGTGGATCTGGCCTACGCCAAGATCGGCGAGACGACGGGTACCGCCTCCGCGTCCAAGAAGACCGAGCGGGCCGAGAAGGAGCACTTCCGCGGCGAGAGAGCCGAGCATTGGATGACGGGCCAGGTCACCTCCGTCAACGCCAAGACCGGCATGGTCGACCTGAAGACGGCAGAGGCGGCCCTGGCGCTGCAGTTCCCGCCCGCTTCGATCAAGGACCTGAAGACCGGCGACCGCATCGCCGTCCAGCTCGCGTACCAGACCGGAAAGTGGATGAAGCACAAGAAGATGTGAGGCTCTCGAGCCGGAAAGGGAAAAGGTGAAAGGGAAAAGACGACTGCCGATTATTCGTTTCCGGCTTTGACCTTTGACCTTTCACCTTGAACCTTCTTAGAGTTCATCCATGTCGCCCGGCACCCACTGCCAGACAGCGAGGTCCAGAACCTCCGAGTCGTCGTCGCCGCCGGGCCACTGATAGATCTCGGAGGGTACGGGGATGAATCCTGCGGCGTAGAAGAGCCGCCAGTGCCGCCACCGCGGCGGCGCGGAGAAGCGGACGTAGGAGCAGCCGGCCGCGCGCGCGGACCGGATCAGGTGCCTCAGGAGCATGCCGCCGACCTGTCGCGGAGAAGACGGGGCGACGAACTCCATCAGCCACCCGGCGGCCTCGTCGATCTTCAGGACGTAGTAGCCGGCAATCCCCGCGCCATCGGTAACGGCGACAGCCGTGTACTGTCCTGCTGGCCGATCGAGGTAGCGCCAGTTCAGGAACTCGGCGCCGTGCGGCGACCACAAGCCGGGCCAGGCCATGCCGCGTTCGGTGGCGGGGTCGAAGCTCGCGTCGAAGCGACGAACTTCCTCGACGGCGAGGCCGGGCCGGGGACGAAGCGAGAGCCGGCGCCACGTCGCCAGAGCCGCCTCGGCCACCGCGCCGGCGGCCTTGCTCACCGGCGCCGGCCAGCCGCGCTCGGCCAGGGACTTGTCGGCGTTCAGGATCAGTACCGCCTTGGGAACGGGCCCGAGGATCTTGTCGGCGCGGCCGCGCTTGATGCCCGAGCCGCGCGACTTCTCGTTGGGCCAGCTGAGAGCGACGATCTTGTTCTGCCACGGATGCGAGGCGCGCACCTCGGAGCGCAGGGCGCTGATTCCGAGGCGTTGCCATCCCGGTGCGATCACCCAGTCCCCGGCCTGGATGCCTTCGATCGGCTGTCGTCCCCGCGCCATCGGCCACGGCCAGGAGGCGGTGTTGGCAACCAGGCGTCCGCTGGCCCGGTCGATCACCACCCAGCAGCACGCCAGCCCGAAGGGGTTGCGCCGGTAGAGCCAGTCGTAGAGCGGGCGCGGCCGTTTCACGCCGAAGCCCTCGTCGACGACGTCGTAGATCCGCTCGAAGTCCGCCGGCACGGCCCGCCGCACGTCGAAGCGCGGGTCTTGCGACTCCAGAGGCGCCGGGGCGCGAAGCCACTCCTCGAACCGGTCCGTCCGCGGCAAGGCGAACAGCCCGGCGGCGCTTTCGTCGTCGCCCTTCACCCCGTGGCCATACCACCCACGCGGCGCAAGGATCTACTGCGCAGCAGATCGAGGCCTACGCCGGCTCAAAGCCGAAAGCGAAAAGGCGAAAGCCGGAACTCCCTGCTTTTCGCTTTTCGCTTTTCGCCTTTAGCTTTCAGCCTCCGATCGGAGCTACTCCTCGAGCACGAAGGTGACCTTCATGTGCACGCGGTATTCCTTCAGCTTGCCCTTGTCCACCTTGGCCTGCATGCGCACCACCTCCAGGCCGGTGACTCCACGGAGAGTCTTGGTGGCGCGCTTGAGGCCCTCTTGCAGCGCCTCGTCGAACGACTTGGTGGAGGAGGCGACGATCTCACTCACTCTTGCGACGGCCATGATTCTCTCCTTTCGTGGTTTTGGGCCGGAGCCCGC
>CAZYMF010000299.1:3756-5022 GCA_964648215.1 uncultured Binatia bacterium (SeqCode)
ACAACGGATTACGCGGATTACACGGATTCGGAGCTCGCCCCTCTTCCCTTCCAATCAGCGGAATCCGCGTAATCCGTCGTAGAGAACGGCGATCGAGGGCGAGGAAGCCAACGGCGGATTGAGCGGGTTCGCGCTCGTCAGTCGGGTTGGGCTACAAGACGAACGGCACGGGGCACTTCATCCGCAAACGTTCTTCTTCGCGGTTGGGATTGGCGTTCCAGACGGGCAGAAGCTCCTCGCTGGCTTCGAGGATCATATCGACCGAGGGCAAGGTGGGGTGCGGCAAGGGTCCCGGGCCGATGGGCAGATCGAGGTCGTCAGTTGTCGTCTCGGTCTCCGGCATAGACAAGAATCTTATCGTAAATTGCGTGGTCGGCGAAGCGCTCGCACTGTTGGCGAAAGTCCTCTCCCCGAAGGTCAATCCCGTTCCTTTCGGCCAGCTCGACAATGTCGATCGCATCCTTGCGCAGGCGCCGTCCCCCGGTTTGCTTGAGCGCGTGAAGCTTCATCGCGATCAGGTGGCGAATGGAGGGAATCCAGCATTCCGTCCCGGCGAATCGAAAGCGCTGCGCTTCGGCGCGCATGCGGCCGAACGTACGATCATCGACCAGCATCAGATCGATCGGCCAGCTGGTCTTCGCAACGGGATCGAGCTGAACGAAGCCGGCCGTCTCGTGGTAGACCGTGTAGCCGCTGGTCGTCAGAAGCTCCTTCCACGACGGCGCGTCTCGGGCGCGTACCACCAGATCGAGATCGCCGGTTTTGCGAATGACCTGATAGGCGTTCACCGCGTATCCGCCGCAGACGATGAAGTCGAGATCCCGGTCCGCCGCAGCGGCAAAGAGCCGGCTTACCTTCATGCGAGGTCGCGTATAGCACGGCGCCGGCAACGCCGGCGAATCGGGTTCCGCACCGTCCCGATGCCGGGCCCGGCAACTATTCGTGCAGGCAGCCCCCAGGCCGCGTCCTGCGGCGACCCTTCACTCCGCCCAACGATTCCGCTATAGGGACCCAAGCCAAGGGAAGCCGATCCGCTCAAAGCACGTGTTCCGATCCCGAAACCCGCATACGCTGGCGTAGCTCAGTCGGTAGAGCAGCTGATTCGTAATCAGCAGGTCCGCGGTTCGAATCCGCGCGCCAGCTTTGACTTCTCCGGAGAACTCAACCTCACTCGACCGTATCCTCCCATACGCGTCCTGCGCGAACCCAGTGGAGGTTGAAGCGCTCGCCCTGGTTGTCGGACGGGTTCAGCCAGAGCATGCGCTC
>CAZYMF010000300.1:0-4996 GCA_964648215.1 uncultured Binatia bacterium (SeqCode)
CCCTTTGACTTTTTCCAATCGATCGACTCTGGTGCGCGCGCATGGCCGAGTGGACGGGAGTTGCCGAGGGCTGGCGCGAGGTCGTCGGAGGCAAGCTCGTCGGCGCCGACGAAGCCGTGGCAAGGATTCGCGATGGCGATCTCGTGCGGCTGCCGATGGGGCCGGTGCCGGTCACGCTGGTCAACGCGTTGGCGCGGCGCCGCGAGGAGCTTCGTGGAGTTCGCGTTGTGCAGGGAGCGACGCGCCACCCGCTGCCGTGGGCCAAGGCGGAGCCGGGGTGGGCGGGGCACATCGACTTCGTCACCGATTTCATCTCCGCCACCATCCGCCCCGGGGTCGCCGCGCGCCACAGCGACTTCGCCGTCACCGACTACGGGATCGCGGCCAAGGTGCGCAGCGGCGGCCGAACGGACCACTTCAGCCCCGACGTTTTCCTCGCTCTGGTGTCGGCGCCGGACGACGCCGGCTACGTCAGCTTCGGCTACAGCCTGTGGCATTCCAAGGCCATGCTCCGCGCCGCCCGGCTGTCGGTCGCCGAGGTGGCGGCGCCGGGAACCGTTCTCCGCCCCTGCGGCGAGAATCGGGTGCTCCTCTCCGAGTTCGACCTGGTGACAGAGCAGGTCGACGCGCCGGCGCCGATCGCGTTGCCGGAGCTCAGCCCGGAGCGGATCGAAGTCACCGAGGTCATCGGCGCCTACGTCTCCACCCTGGTGAACGACGGCGACACGATCCAGATCGGCACCGGAACGCTGTCGTCGTCCATGGGCAGCTATCTGACGGAGAAGAACGATCTCGGCATCGACGCCGAGATCCTGGTGGCGTCGGCGGTGGAGCTGGTCAAGAGCGGCGCCGTCACCGGCTGCCGCAAGACGTACAAGCCCGGCGTCACCACGGCCTCTTTCATCGTACCGGGATCGGACTTCGCCTTCTGCGACGAAAACCCGCTGATCGAGCTGCACGAGATCGACTGGGTGAACCACCTGCCGCGGATCGCCTCGATCCGCAACCTGGTGGCGATCAACCAGGCCTCGGCAATCGACCTCACCGGCCAGGTGGCCTCGGAGTCGATCGGCCCGACGATGTACACCGGCCCGGGCGGGCAGTTGGTGTGGACGATGGGCGCGCTCTACTCTCCCGGCGGGCGCGCCATCCACGTGCTGCCGTCGACGGCGCGCAACGGCACCGTGTCTCGCATCGTGGCCCAGCTCGACCCGGGCACGATCGTCACCGTGCCGCGCACCTTCGTCGACTTCGTCGTCACCGAGCACGGCATCGCCAACCTCCAGGGCCTGACCCAGCGCGAGCGGGCGCTGGCGCTGATCGAGCTGGCCGATCCCAAGTTTCGCGACGAGCTCCGCGCCGCCGCGCGCCGGCTGTTCTGGGCGTGATCGGTTCGAGCGCGAGAGGGCTGCGGCCGTCGACCAAGGCGCGGCGCCTGGAGACGCCTGATCGAGAACGGGCGCAACGGGATGCATCCTGACGTTGGCCAATGATGTCGCGCTCTCCTGACCAACTCGGTCTCGTTCGCCATGGTTTGCGCTCACTCCGGCTGCGCGCTGGGAGAGCGACGAACGCCGTCGTCGGCACTGTGCTCGGCAACGCCGTGCACGCCTACTGGTGGAGCTATCGTGCCAACTTCGGGGATCTGCTGACGCCGTCGCTGCTCCGCCGCTACGGCTTCACTCCGATCCTCACGCAGCCGGGTCGGGCCCAGGTCGTCGTCGCCGGCAGCGTGTTGGAGCACCTCCCGGAGACCTACGCGGGAATCATCCTCGGCGCCGGCTTCATCGACGGCTCGTCGCGTCGCTCGTTTCCGCACGCTCGGATCCTGGCCCTGCGCGGCGAGCTGACGCGCCGCAATCTGGGAGCCGGCGCCGACGTTGCCCTGGGGGACCCGGGGCTGCTGATCGGCCGCCTGGCGCGGCGGGTGGATCCCATAAGCCATGTGCTCGGCATCGTGCCGCACTATGCGGACCGGTATGACCCGCGCCTGCGCCGGCTCTGTGCCGCCCATCGCGGGCGCGTTCGACTGATCGACGTTCGCCGCAATCCGCGTCGGGTGATCCGTGACATCGGCCGTTGCGAGTACATTGTCGCGTCCTCCCTGCACGCCGTCGTGTGCGCGGATGCGTTGGGGATACCCAACGCCTGGACGATCCTCGGAGACAACGTCTGGGGAGCCGGTTTCAAGTTTCGCGACTACTACTCGGCCTTGCGCCTGGAAAAGCCTCCGCTCCTGATCCGCGGCGACGAGCCCCTTTCCGCGTTGATCGCGCAAACGTCGCGGGCGCCCGGGGCGCTGGTCGATGAGATCGCGGCGCGTCTCGACGGCGCCTTCCTCCGCGTACGGCAGATCCTCGGACTCACCCGCAACCCGCGGGACGGACTCCGCGGCCGTGCAAGCCTGAAATAGGCCGTGGCCGTAGATCGAGGGCACCCGTCGCGTGCCGGCTGTTCGGTGTCTGATCGACCCGAACAACACGGGGAAACGCGAGGCGGGCGAAGCCGCCGCGCTATGTCGGAAGCGGCTTCAGCTTGTCCCCGTGCTGCGCGAGATACGCCTGCGCCCTCTGCACCGTTGCCGGCGGCATCCGATCCTCGAGCCGCCGGATGCGGTCCCCGTCGAAGGTCACCGTCTCTTCGCCTTCCATGCGCAGAGCGGGCACACCCGCCAGCGTGTAGATCGCGGCCCAGCGAAACCACACCGCACCGTCGCGGTCGGTGGGCGGTGTGAGCAGCTCGACCGTGCGCGAGTCGAAACGTCGGTCGAACGTGGCGCAGACCTGCTTGAAGTACGCCTTGATTGCCTCGCGACCTTCGATCGCTCCGCCGAACGGCGGGTCGGCAAAAGTCTCGTAAACCGCATCCTCGGTGAAGAAGGGATCGAGCTTGGACCAGTCGTCGCTCGCATAGGCGTCCTCGAATGCCGCAGCGTAGGCGTTGAATCGATCGACAATGCTCATGCCACACCTCCCGTTGTCAGCTGATCTCTTATACCAGGCCTGCGCGGCAAACAACGACGACCGACCTGCTCTTGTGCGCCTTGTGTGGATGGACGGCGCGGAGGAGAGAATCCTCGATCAGCCAGTTGCCCTGCTCGCGCCGTCCGCACCTCGCCCCACCAAGGTCATTCGCAGGCGCCGCATGTCATCGAGCACCTCGCGCCATCCAATTTCCATCGCAAAGGCGAGACAGGCGGCGACCGCCTTGCCGCTGCTGAATGCCTTGTGGAAGAAGCTCTCCCCGTCGATCGTGATCGCGTCGTACTCGGCGATGCAGTGAATGTGCTGGCCGGTGAGCTTCTCGACTTTGTCCGACTCGATCAACCGAATCGCTTCGTCGAGGGAACGCAACGCGAGCTGCCGTTCCCAAATGTGAAGGTCCGCGACCAATTGTTCCTTCGCCGGCTGTCGCTGCTCTAGCCGACTGCTGCCCTGTGTTTCCATGTCCCGTGTCTCTTCCCGTTTCCACTGAATTCTCGATCGCCGCTATCGTTGGTTCCCGCGGTCAAGGTCGAAGGGCAAGCAAACCTTGGGCCTGCATGGTCGGACAGGACTCTCCCGGGTGAATCGTCGTCCGACGGACCCAACGCCTGCTAAGCCGAGCTGGCACTGCCATCCGTTGTTAGCACCTCGCGGCGAGGAGCGAGGAGTCACCTCCGAATCTCGGAACCTCGGACCAGCACGTGCTCGGCCCGCCCCGCCCAGATGACCGATCGCATACCGTAGACGGCTTTGACCATGAAACCATACGCCTCCGCCGCAAGTTGAAGTGATTGCAAAGCGGTTGTGTTCCGCTGCCAAGCTGTGGGATGGTGCGACTTCACCTTCGGAGAACGACAGGAGATTCGATGGCAGCGCCAATCGACGCGAGCGGCACCGAACGGTTCGAAGCAACGGAGAGCGTGGTCGACCAGCTCTTCTTCACGCCGGAAGGGCGCGCGAATCCCTATCCGCTCTACCACCGGCTGCGCGAAGCGCGCCCCGTGCATCGCGCCAAGATGGGGATGTGGCTGCTCAGCCGCTACGACGACTGCTGGGCGGCCATGCGCGATCCGCGCCTCGGCAAGGACTACGCGTCGCAGATCGAGCAGCGTTTCGGCCCCGACTGGAGGAAACACCCGTCGTTGACCTCCGGTGAGCACTCGATGCTGAACACCACCGGGCCCGAGCATACGCGGCTTCGAAAACTGGTCACCAAGTCGTTCACGCCGCGCACGATCGAGAATCTCAAGCCGGTCATCGAGCGCGTCGTCAACCAGCTACTCGATCCGGTGGTCGAGGCCGGCGGCGGCAACGTGCTCGAAGCGGTCGGCTTTCCGCTCCCGGTGACGATCATCGGCGAAATGCTCGGCGTCCCGGAGCCGGATCGGCCACAGTTCCGCGCGATGGTGCGCGATCTGGTGGCCATCTTCGAGATGCAACCGACCGCCGAGCAGATGGTGGCGGCCGATGCCGCGCAGCTCTCCATCCGCGCGTACTTCCTGAAGCTGATCGCCGAGAAGCGCTCCCGGCCGGGTGATGACCTGCTGAGCAAGCTGGCAACCGCGGAGGCCGGCGGCGATCGGCTTTCGGACGACGAGCTCGTCACGCTTGCCTCGTTGCTGTTCGCGGCGGGGTTCGAAACCACCACCAACCTGTTCGGCAACGGCTTGCTGGCGCTGCTGCGCCACCCGGAACAGCTCGCCTTGCTGCGCCGCGACCCGTCGTTGTTTGCGAACCTGCCCGACGAGCTCCTGCGCTACGACGGCACCGCGCAACTGGCGAGCCGAGTCACCGAAGCCAGCGTCGAGGTCGGCGGCGTGACCATCCCCGCCGGGGAGCAGGTTTTCGCACTGCTCGGCGCCGGCAATCACGATCCGGCGCGCTTTCCCAACCCCGACCGGCTCGACGTGACGCGCACGGACGTCCAGCCGCTGACCTTCGGCGGCGGCGTGCACTTCTGCCTCGGGGCGGCGCTGGCGCGGGCCGAGATCGAGATCACGTTTCGCACGCTG
>CAZYMF010000301.1:0-4957 GCA_964648215.1 uncultured Binatia bacterium (SeqCode)
CCGGTCGAGCAGGCGCACCGCCGTGGCCCCCTCGGCGTAGGCCTGCGGGCCGAGCACAACGTCGAAGCAGCGTAGCCGCTGCGCCAACGCGGCGCAGTACCGGCGGCGCTCGGTCGCCGACAGCGCGGCGTTCGTGCCGACATGGAACAGCGGCTGTTCGCCGTCGACGACGCCGGCGGCGAACAGCGCGCCTTGCAGGCGGTGCACCGCGGCCGCGGGCGCCAGCGCTTCCAGGTGAATCCCGCCGTGCGCCGCGCTCAACCGGGGGAACAGGAGCGCCGCGGCACCGACCTGATCTTGCATCTCGACCCCGAGCAAGCGACAGAACTGCGCCGGTGACAGGTTGGCGGCTTGACCTGCCCGCAACGCGGGCACCCGGCCGGAAGGTTCCGCCAGAGCCAGGCGATGGTCGTAGCCCGCCTGCTGCACCGCCTGCTTCAGCTCCGGAAACAAGGCGAGCGCGCCGGCGCGGATGCTGACGACGGTCGGCATGCCGCGCAGCCCGGGATCGGGCCGGTCGAGATCCACGACCACGCGATCGTTGGCGACGAAGCGCGCGGCCGGGTCGCGCAGGCAGTGCATCAGCAGACTCGTCTTGCCGGCCTCCTTGGGTCCGGCGATGACGATCCCGGCGGCCCCGCGCGCCAGCGCGGCACCGTGGAGAACGAGGCGACGGCCGGTGGCGCAGCGGTTCATGGCAAACTCTCGGACCACGCGCATCAGCGCGAAGCGGGCATGCAGGTTGCCGGGCCGGGTCAGCACCTCGACGCGGGTCCCCGCCGGCAGCCGGCGGTAGATCACCTGCTTCCGTTCGTCGCAGAGAAGCAATCCCGGCCAGCGTGGCGAGCTCCAGCTCGGCAATCTGATCGTGTCCCGGTCGAGGCGAAAGCAGGCGATCTCGCGCTCGGCCGACTCGGCGCGGCTGGCGAGAGCGTCGTCGAACGCACGCTCGTCGGCCACCAGCCCGACCGTGACGTCGGGTGGCCGGCCGGCGGTGAGCGTGAACGACGGGCGCAGAAACTCCTCGACCCAGTGCAACACGGCGGTGTCGACGCCGTCGACGCCGACGGTGAGGCCGTCGTAGCAGAACGTGTTGGTGGACATCCTGGTCCGCACCCTCGCTAGCGCCAGAACGCGGCGTCAGGGGCTTGATGGTCGAGCGGGCCGGCGAGCAGCTCATGCAGTAACCGCATGGGTGGCTCCGCCGCCGCCGGCGAGTAGCGCAGCCGAAAGAAGGCCGCGTCCACCAGTGCGCCGATGGACCAGAAGGGAAAGTGGGCCAGGAAGGAGGCGGCGCTGCGATGGCGTTGGTAACCGTCGAGATACGCCTGGCGCTGCCGGCCGCTCATCGGCCAGCGGTACCAGGTGCGCGCCAGGTCGAAGTCGCAGGCGGCGATCGACAGCGTCTCGTTGTCCACCACGTAGACGTCACCGTTCGGGCACACGATCAGGTTCTCGGCGCAGAAGTCGTTGTGCACGAAGCCGACGTCGACACGACCCGGGCGATGGCGTGCCCATCGTTGGCGAGCGCGGTCGGCCTCGCCCTCGCCGAGCAATCTGGCCGCGACCAGCTCGGCGAGCTGCTTCTCCAAAAGCGACCGCCATTCCCTCTGGGTGGTAAAGCGCCGCGCCTCGTCGCCGGCGGGCACGGGGCGGCCGTGCACGAGCCCGTGCAGCGCTCCGCACCGGCGCAAACGCTCGTCGGTCGCATCGTCGCTGGCAAACGGGTGGCCGTCGATCCACTCGCTGAGATGGGCGCGCGGCGAGGTCGCCACCAGCGGGGGGAATGCCGGGCACGGGACCGCCCGCAAGACGTACTCGATCCGCGCCGCCTTGGCGGCGCTGGCGAAGCGGCGGAGCTTGAGCGTCCGTCCGTCGGCAAAGCGCAGGCGCCAGGCGCTCGGTCGATAGCCGGGGTAGCCGGGGCTACGCACGGGACTCGCCTCCAGCAGCCGGGCACCGACCGCGCCGACGAGCGCCAGCGCTTCCGCATCCAGCGCCGGCTCCCGCTCGCTCGCTTCCACCTCGTCCGGCACGTTCGGCCGATAGTCGGATACGCGCTGGAGCGCAAGCGTGCTTGAACCGGAGCGTGGGAGTGAGTAGACCTGCGACACCCGCACGGGTCGCGATGAAAGACGCCGACGTCCCTGCCCTCGCCCTGGTGATTCCGTTCCACAACGAGGAGCGTTATCTCCCCAGACTCATTTGCTCCCTGCGGGAGCAGGACGCACCTGCGATTCCGGTCGTCTTCGTCGACAACGCCTCGACCGACGGCTCGGCCGCCGTGGTCCGGCAATGCGACGAGGTGCGCGCCGGACGTTGGATCTGCCTCGAGGAGCCCCGCATCGGCAAGTTCTACGCCATGAAGCTGGCCGTCGCCTACGCCCGCGAGCGTTACGGCGCGCGCAGCATGGGCTTCCTCGACGGCGATTCCCACTGCACCGGGCCGAGCTGGCTGCGCGACGGGATGGAGATCGTCCAGCGCGCCGGCGACGGCTTCGGCTACACCTATTCGCCGTTCACTTACGACGGCTTCGACCGTCTGCCGAGGTTCGCCGCCGCCTACCGCGCCTACGAGCGAGTGCTCTGGCGTCTGGCGCGCGAGGTCGGCTGGTTGGCCAACGGCCAGGGGTTCTTCTGCTCGATGGACGTGTTGGCCAGTTACTTCGACCGCGCCCGGGTGACGGCCGAGATCGATCTGCGCTTGGCGCTGCTCTCGCTGCTGCGCGGCCGAAACGGCTATCTCAACCCAACGCCGATCGAGTCGTCCGGCCGCCGCGTCGTCGTCAACGCCCGGAACTTCGCCCAGTGGTGTTTCTACGCGGAGGAGTTCTACGTGACCAAGGACATCAACTCGCCGCGCAAGACCGACCTCCACTCGCCCGAGCCAATCGAGGACCTGCCGGCCGAAATGGTCGGGCGCTTCTTCGCGCGGCGGGCACTCAAGCTGACGGCGCGACATCTGGTCCCGCTGCTGCTGGCGGAGCGCAACCCGAAACGGCTGGCGTGCCTGCAGACGGTCCTCGGAGGAACCATGCCCGAGGGCATGGCGCTGCTCTTCTCCGAGGCCGGGCTGACGGTGAGCGACGTGCTCGGCACGGGCTTCGACGACCTCACCCGCGCGCTGGCGCAGCACCCGGCCGCGCGGGCGCTGGCAGCCGCCCTAGCCGCGCAGATGCGCGAGCACCTCGAGTCCGGCGGCGGGCCGGCCGTGTCGAGCGGTTGAGCAATCACGGACCTTCGCCCCAGAGGGATGTCGCCATGACCGCCGGTACAGCCGGGAAGCCTTCGATGGCACGCGCGTTGTCGAGCCTGCAGGACCTGCTGGCGAACGCGCGCTGGGCGCTGGCGACGGCGTGGTCGACCAACCGCTGGTTGGTGACCGGGGACGTCACCTTCGCGCTGGCGCGCGGGCTGCTACCGGCCGGATTGGCGCTGACGGCCCGCGGGCTAGTGAACGCGACGGTGGCCAGCCTGCGCAGCGGCGCCGGCATCGCGCCCTTGATCCCGTGGCTCGTGCTCGGCCTGGTGTTGACCGTGTTCGAAGCGCTGGCGCGGCTGGCGAACACGCTGTTCACCCAGCATCTGCGCGACGACCTCAATTGCCGCGTCACGGCCGACATCCTCACCCACGCCTCCCGGCTCGACGTCGCCTTCTTCGAGGATCCGCGCTTCCAGGACGTGCTCCAGCGCGCCAAGGAGGATCCGGCGGGACACATCTCGCGTTTCCTCAGCGACGCCCTCTCCGTCGGCTTCAACACGGTGCAGACCGCGTCGCTGCTCGGCATCCTGGTGGTCATCGAGCCGTGGCTGGTGGCGGTGATGCTGCTGTTCGCCGCCCCCTATCTGTACTTTCAGTGGCGGTTGACGGCGCGGCAATACGCCGTCGAGCACTCGCGCGCGACCAAGCGGCGCTGGGCCAGCTACTTCGTCTCGCGGCTGACGACGCAGAGCTCGGTCGGCGAGGTCAAGCTGCTGCACCTCGCCCCCTTGCTGATCGAGAAGTTCCGCTCTCTCATGGCCGAGTTCCGCGACCAGGATCATCAGCTCTACCTGCGCGGGTTCCGCGGCAGCTCGACCTTTGCGGTGGTGTCGACCGCGGCGATCTATGCGCTGTTCGTGCACGTCGCCTATCGCGTGCTCACGGGGGCGCTGACGGTTGGCGACCTGGCCATCTTCGGCGGCGCCACCAACCGCTTGCGCAACACCATGGAGAGCCTGATCCAGGCGGTGGCGAGCGCGATGCAGCAGACCCTGTACATCTCGAACGTGATCGAGTTTCTCGCCGCCGAGCCGGTCCCGGCCGGCGAGGGAACCGAGGTGTTGACGGCGCCGCGGGCCGAGATCGAGCTGCGCGACGTGTTCTTCACCTACCCCGGCTGCGTCGAGCCGGCGCTGGCCGGCGTGTCCCTGCGCATCGCGGCGGGAGAGACGGTGGCCATCGTCGGCGAGAACGGCGCCGGCAAGAGCACGCTGGTGAAGCTGATCGCGCGCCTCTACGATCCCGACCGCGGCGCCGTGCTGTTCGACGGCGTCGACCTCAAGCAGCTCTCGCGCGCGGCGCTGCAGCAGCAGATCGCCTTCGTGTTCCAGAGCTTCGGGCGCTACGAGGCGAGCGTCGCCGACAACATCGCCTACGGCGACTGGCAGCGGTTGCTGGACGACCGCGACCGCCTCGAAAAGATCACCGAGCGCGCCGGGCTGCGCGAGATGATCGACGCCATGCCGCACGGGCTCGACACCATGCTGGGGCGGACCTTCGGCGAGTACGACCTGTCGGGCGGCCAGTGGCAGAAGATCGCGGTGGCGCGGGCGTTCGCACGCTCGGCCGCCCTGCTCATTCTCGACGAGCCGACGTCCAACCTCGACGCGCGCGCCGAGTACGACCTGTTCTGCCGCTTTCAGGATCTCGCCCACGGCCGCACCACCATCATCGTCTCCCACCGTTTCTCCACCG
>CAZYMF010000302.1:0-4923 GCA_964648215.1 uncultured Binatia bacterium (SeqCode)
ATGACGCACGCCTTCTTCAAGGGCCTGCTCTTCCTCGGCGCCGGCAGCGTCATCCACGGCATGGGCGGCGAGCAGGACATGCAGAAGATGGGCGCGCTGCGCCGCCACATGCCGATCACCTTCTGGACCTTCATGGCGGCGACGCTGGCCATCGTCGGCTTCCCGGGCTTCGCCGGCTTCTTCAGCAAGGACGAGATCCTGCTGCAGGCGTTCACCAGCGAGAACGGCAGCGTCGCCCTGTGGCTGCTCGGCTACATCGGCGCCGGCATCACCTCCTTCTACATGTTCCGCCTGGTGTTCCTGACCTTCTTCGGCGAGAGCCGAGTCGATCACGAAGTGGCGCACCACCTGCACGAGTCGCCGCCGTCGATGACGTTCCCGCTGGCCGTGCTGGGGATCCTGTCGGTCGTCGGCGGCTACGTCGGCTTGCCCGGGCACTGGCTGTGGGGCAACCGCTTCGGCGACTTCCTCTCGCCGGTCTTCGCCCATCACGCCGCCGAGCACGTCAGCGCCTCGGTCGAGTACGGGCTGATGGCGGCCTCGGTGGCCATCGTGTTCGTCGGCATCGCTCTGGCGTACTTCTGCTACATCGTGCAGCCGGGCCTGCCGTCGCTGATCGCCTGGCGGGCGGGGAAGCTCTACGACCTGATCTTCAACAAGTACTACGTCGACGAGCTCTACTACGCCGTCATCGTGCGGCCGATCTATCTGGCCTCGGTGTGGCTGTGGAAGGTGTGGGACGCGATGGTGATCGACGGCGCCGTCAACGGGGCCGGCGAGACCGTGGTCGCCAACAGCGGCCTGTGGCGCCGGCTGCAGACCGGCAACGTGCAGCACTACGCGCTGTCGGTGCTGCTCGGGGCGGTGGTCGTCGTCGGCTACTACGTGTGGCGGTGAGAGCGGGGGAAGGGTGATGCCGCTGATCAGTCTCATCGTCTTCACGCCGCTGCTGGGCGGGGTCTTCGTCCTGCTGCTGGCGCGCGAGCAGGTCGGCGCCATCCGCCGGGCGGCATTCTTCCTGTCGCTGGTGCCGCTGGCCTTCTCGCTGGTGCTGCTGGCGGCGTTCAATCCCGCCGACGGCGGCATGCAGTTCGTCGAATCGGCCTCGTGGATTCCGCAGTTCAACGTCCACTACCAGGTCGGCATCGACGGCATGAGCCTGTTCCTGGTGCTGTTGACGACGTTCCTGACGCCGCTGGTGATCCTGGCCGGCTGGAGCGACGTCCACAAGCGCCTCAAGGAGTACATGTTCTTCATGCTGGCCCTCGAGACCGGCATGCTCGGCGCGTTCGTCGCCCTCGACCTGTTTCTGTTCTACGTCTTCTGGGAGATCATGCTGATCCCGATGTACTTCCTCATCGGGGTCTGGGGCGGGCCGCGCCGCATCTACGCGGCGATCAAGTTCGTGCTCTTCACCATGGTCGGCAGCCTGCTGATGCTGGTGGCGATCCTGTACCTGGCCTACGTGAGCGCGCAGCAGACCGGACAGATCAGCTTCGACGTCCTGCGGCTCTACGATCTCACCCTGCCGCTGACCACGCAGCGCTGGCTGTTTGCCGCTTTCGCCCTGGCCTTTGCGATCAAGGTGCCGATGTTCCCGCTGCACACCTGGCTGCCCGACGCCCACGTCGAGGCGCCGACGGCCGGCTCCGTGATCCTGGCCGGCATCCTGCTGAAGCTGGGGACCTACGGCTTCCTGCGCCTGGCGATCCCGCTGTTCCCGGTGGCGGCGGCCGAGGCGGTGCCGTACATCGGCGCGCTGGCGGTGATCGGCATCGTCTACGGCGCGCTGGTGGCGATGGTGCAGCCGGATCTGAAGAAGCTGGTCGCCTACTCCTCGGTGAGCCATCTCGGCTTCGTGATGCTCGGGCTGTTCGCCCTCAACCCGCAAGGGGTGATGGGCGGCATCTACCAGATGCTCAACCACGGGCTGTCCACCGGGGCGCTGTTCCTCCTGGTCGGCGTGATCTACGAGCGCCGCCACACGCGGCTGATCGCCGAGTTCGGCGGCCTGTGGAAGCAGCTGCCGGTGTACGCGGTGTTCTTCCTGATCGTGATGCTGTCGTCGGTGGGCCTGCCCGGGCTCAACGGCTTCGTCGGCGAGTTCATGATCCTGATGGGCGCCTTCCAGCAGCATCCGGTTCTGGCCGCGGTCGCCACCAGCGGCGTCGTCTTCGGCGCGGTGTACATGCTGTGGATGTACCAGCGGGTGATGTTCGGGCCGATCACGCATCCCGAGAACGAGAAGCTGGTGGATCTCAGCGGTCTGGAGCGGGCGGTGCTGGTGCCGATTCTGGTGATGATCGTGCTCATGGGCGTCTATCCGAAGCCGTTCCTGAGCCGGATGGAGCCGGCGGTGACCGCGTATCTGGCGCGCATCGAGACCAAGATCGCCGAGGCGCAGACGGCGAGCACGGCGCTGGCGCGCCTGGATACGGCGCGCGAGGCCGGGCAGGGGGCGAGCCGATGACGCCCATTGCCGCGCCCTCGATTCAGTGGCTGGTGCTGCTGCCGGCGATGGTGGCGACCGCCACGGCGTTGCTGGTCATGGTCAGCGACCTGTTCCTCGAGGGGCCCGACCGCGACGGCCTCGGCTGGGTCGGCATCGCCGGCTTGATCGTCACCGCGGTGGTGTCGATCACGCTGTGGAATCCGCACCACAGCAGCTCCACCGGGGGCATGGCCCTCGACGCGTACGCCGTGTTCTTCAACTTGCTCTTCTGTCTGGCGGCGGGGCTGACCATCCTGATGTCGATGAGCTACCTGGAGGAGACCGACATCCGGGTGGGCGACTACTACACGCTGATCGTGTTCGCGACCGTCGGGATGATGGTGATGGCCGCGGCGACCGACCTGATCCTGATCTTTCTCGGGCTCGAGGTGATGTCGATGGCGGTGTACGTGCTCGCCGGCATCTGGCGGCGGCAACTGCGCTCGACCGAGGCGGCCCTCAAGTACTTCCTGCTCGGCGCGTTCGCGACCGGCTTCCTCCTCTTCGGCATCGCCCTGATGTACGGGGCCACGGGCTCGACCGCCCTGGCCGACATCGCGGCGGGCGTCTCCCAGGCCACGGGCGACCAGCGCCTGTACCTGGAGATCGGCATGGGCTTCCTGCTGGTCGGCTTCGGCTTCAAGGTGGCCGCCGTGCCGTTCCACGCCTGGGCGCCGGACGTCTACGAGGGGGCGCCGACTTCGATCACGGCCTTGATGGCCGTGGGCGTGAAGGCGGCGGCGTTCGCGGCCTTCGCCCGCGTGTTCCTGCACGCGCTGGCGGGAATGGCGGCCGATTGGAGCCAGGTGGTGTGGATCCTGGCCGTTCTCACCATGACCGTCGGCAACGTCGTTGCGCTGCTGCAGCAGAACATCAAGCGCATGCTGGCGTACTCCAGCATCGCCCACGCGGGCTATCTCCTGGTGGGCATGGTCGCCGGCGGGGCCGCCGGGGGCGGCGCGATTCTGTTCTACCTGCTCGCCTACACGGTGATGAACCTGGGCGCGTTCGGGGTGGTCATGGCCCTGGGCCGCCGGGGCGAGCCGAACGAGCTGCTCGACGACTACGCCGGCGTCGGCTTCCGCCAGCCCTTCCTCGGCTTCGCGATGACCGTCTTCATGCTGTCGCTCGCCGGCGTGCCGCCGCTGGTGGGCTTCGCCGGCAAGTACTTCCTGTTCGCCGCCGCGGTGAAGGCCGGCTACGTCGGCCTGGTGGTGATCGCGGTGCTCAACAGCGTCGTGTCCGTGTACTACTACATCGGCGTCATCGTGAAGATGTACATGATCGAGGGGAAGGCGGAGGTCCCCGCACCGATCACCCGGCCGTACCTGTTCGCCGGCATGCTGCTCGCCGTGGCCGGCACCATCCTGCTCGGCATCTTCCCCTCGGGCGCCTTCGAGATGGCGCACCGGGCGTTCGTGTCGCTCCTGTCGTAGGCGACGCGAAGGGTTGTCCCCGCCCGGAAGGGGCCGCAAAAAGAAATCGATCTCTCGGGTTCCTCTCCCGGAGGGAGAGGAACCCGCAGGGCTGCGCGACTCACGATCCGAGTCGGTGCCGGAAGGCGCGGCCGCGGCGGCTGGTGCCGTGCAGCTCGAGGAAGAGCAGCCCGCGCATCACCATGGTGAAGTAGATCAGCAGCGCGGTGATGCCGGTCTGCACCCAAGCCATCGAGCCGCCGAGGGGCAGCGTGTCGACGAAGTAGATGATCACGGCGGCGATGACGTTGGCGGGGAACCACTCGATCCAGTTCTCGACGATGAAGTTGTAGCTCTCCTGGAGCAGCGCCAGCGAGGAGAAGTGGCCGAGGTAGATGAGCTCGGGGACGGCGTTGAAGAGGACGAAGATGGCGAGGTTGGCGCACAGCAGGATGACGTGGCCCTGGGGCAGGCTGGCCAGCACGGGCGTGGCGAAGGTGAAGAAGATCCAGAAGATGAAGGCGACGCCGATCACGTCCCAGAGATAGGCGCCGAAGCTGCGCCGGAAGTCGTCGAAGGAGACGCGCGAGGTGCGCACCATCATCTCGACGAGGTAGAGAAACGAGCCGACGCAGGCGGCCCACACCAGGCTGATCAGGAACCCGCCGATCAGCCCCAGCATCGCCGCGAAGATGCCGGCCACGGCCATGATCGCGGAGTAGACGAAGACGGTGACGAGCACCGCCCAGTTCTTCAGCGTCAGCTCGGCCGCCCGCGCGAACGCCTTGCCGTACATCGCCAGGGTTACCGTGATCCACTCCACGCGCACCTCCCGCTCTCGACGGGCGACTGTATCGGTCGCCCGCGGGGTGGGTCAAATGTCGCCGCGAAGCGGGGGCAGGTCGACGGTCGAGGGTCAGGCCGGGAAGCGCTCGCGTAGCCAGGCGACGATCTCGGCCAGCGCCAGCGGCGCGCCGGTGCGCTCCTGGCTGCCGATGCCGAAGCCGTAGTGGTCGC
>CAZYMF010000303.1:0-4899 GCA_964648215.1 uncultured Binatia bacterium (SeqCode)
CCACCGCGGCCGCCTCAACGTGCTCGCCAACATCCTGCGCAAGCCCTACGAGATGATCTTCTCGGAGTTCGAGGGGACCTTCTTGCCCAAGGACGTGCAGGGCGACGGCGACGTCAAGTATCACCTCGGCTACTCGCGCGACCACACCGCCCGCACCGGTCAGAAGATCCACCTGTCCCTGATGTCCAACCCGAGCCACCTCGAGGTGATCGACCCGGTGGTGGAAGGGAAGGTCCGCGCCAAGCAGGACTACCTGGGCGACGGCGAGCGGGGGCGGGTGATCCCGGTGCTGATCCACGGTGAGGCCGCCTTCACCGGCGAGGGGATCGTGCCCGAGACGCTGGCGTTGTCCGAGCTGCGGTCGTTTCGCAGCGGCGGCACGATCCACATCATCGTCAACAACCAGATCGGCTTCACCACCGGACCGGCGGAGCAGCGTTTCACCCGCTATCCCAGCGACGTCTCCAAGATGATCGGCACGCCGGTCTTCCACGTCAACGGCGACGACCCGGAGGCGGCGGTGCAGGCGGCGCGGCTGGCGATCGCGTTTCGCCAGACGTTCAAGAAGGACGTGATCATCGACCTGGTGTGCTACCGCCGTCACGGGCACAACGAGGTGGACGACCCGACGTTCACGCAGCCGGTGATGTATCGCGAGATCGGCAGCCACCCCACGACGCGGACCCTGTACGCCGGGCGACTGCTCGAGGAGGGCATCGTCACCGAGGAAGACGCCGGCAAGATCACCAAGGATTTCCGCGAGATTCTCGACGACGCGTTGACCTACAGCCGCGACTTCCTGCCGCGCCAACAGGTGTTCGCCTTCGACGGCCTGTGGCAGGGGATGCGCTGGGCCGGCACCGATTGGGGCGCGCACACCGCCGTGCCCGTGGAGGTGCTGCAACGCATCGCCGCGGCGTTCACGCGCTATCCCGACGGCTTCCACCCGCATCCGCGGGCGCACCGCCTGATGGAGGCGCGCACGAACATGCTCAAGCCCGGCGAGGAGATCGACTGGGGCTGCGCCGAGGCGCTGGCGATCGGCTCGTTGCTGGTCGAAGGGACCTCGGTCCGCCTCAGCGGCCAGGACAGCGGGCGCGGCACCTTCAGCCACCGCCACGCCGTGCTGCGCGACACCGAGACCGAGACCGACCAGCGCTACGTGCCGCTCAACCACGTCGCTCCTTCCCAGGGACACTTCGAGATCGTCGATACCATGCTCTCCGAAGCGGCGGTGCTCGGATTCGAGTACGGTCTCAGCTCCGCCAACCCGCACAAGCTGGTGATCTGGGAGGCGCAGTTCGGCGACTTCGCCAACATGGCCCAGGTCATCATCGATCAGTTCATCGCCAGCGCCGAGTCGAAGTGGCAGCGCATGAGCGGCCTCGTGATGCTGCTGCCGCACGGTTACGAAGGGCAGGGGCCGGAGCATTCGAGCGCGCGCCTGGAGCGCTTCCTGCAGCTCTCCGCCGAGGACAACTGGCAGGTATGCAACCTCACCACGCCGGCGCAGTACTTCCACGCGTTGCGCCGCCAGATGCATCGCGATTTCCGCAAGCCCCTCGTGCTGATGACGCCGAAGAGCCTGCTGCGCCACAAGCTCGCCGTCTCCAGCCTGGAGGAGTTCACCGACGGCCGCTTCCACCGCTTGATCGACGAGACGGCGCCGCTCGACTGCGACAAGGTCAAGCGCGTGCTGCTGTGCAGCGGCAAGGTCTACTATCGCCTGCTCACCGAGCGCGCCGATCGCGACATCGACTCGGTGGCGATCGTGCGCGTCGAGCAGCTCTACCCGCTGCCGGGCAAGGAGATCGCCGCGCTGCTGGCGCAGTACCCCGCCGCGCGCGACGTGCGCTGGGTGCAGGAAGAGCCGCGCAATCAGGGGGCCTGGCAGTTCATCGTCGACCGGCTTCCCACCTTCTTGCCCGAGACCCACACGCTGACCTACGTGGGACGCGACGAGGCGGCGAGCCCGGCGACGGGATCCTACAAGGTCCACGACAAGGAAGAGGCCAATCTGGTGAACCAGGCTCTGGCGATGAGGCGCTCCCATGGCGGCTGACGTACGCATTCCCACCCTCGGCGAATCCATCACCGAAGCCGTGATCGCGCACTGGGCGAAGCGCGACGGCGAGTCGGTGCAGACCGACGAGCTGCTGCTCGAGCTGGAGACCGAGAAGGCGAGCGTGGAGATCCGCGCCGAGCAGTCGGGCGTGCTGCAGCTCTTCAAGGCCGAGGGCGACACCGTGAAGGTGGGCGAGGTGGTGGCTCGCATCGTCGCGGGCGACGGCCGCGCCACCAAGCAGGCGGCGCCGGCGAAGAGCGCCCCGGTCGCGAGCCCGAAGCCGACGCCGGCAGCGAAACCCGCCACACCGCCGCCCGCGCCGGCTGCCAGGGAAGCGGTGCCGCCGGCCCCCGCGGCGACAACGCCCGCGGCGACCGAACCCGGTCTCAGCCCCTCGGTGGGCCGCCTGGTGCGCGAGCACGATCTCGAGCCGTCGGACATTCCCGCCACCGGGCCGCACGGCCGCCTCACCAAGGGCGACGTTCTCGTTCATCTGGAGCGGCCGCAGCCGTCCGCGGCTCCCGCTCCGGCGCCGTCGACGGAGCGGCACGACGAGGAGGAGAAGGTCGTGGCGATGACGCCGTTGCGGCGCCGCATCGCCGATCGGCTGGTGCAGGCGCAGCACGCGGCGGCGATCCTGACCACCTTCAACGAGATCGACATGAGCGCGGTGCTGGCGCTGCGTGCCCGCTACAAGGACCGCTTCGCCCAGCGGCACGGCGTCGGCCTGGGGTTCATGTCGTTCTTCGCGCGCGCCTGCATCGCCGCGCTGCGCGACGTGCCCGCCGTCAACGCCGAGATCCGCGGCAGTGACATCGTCTACAAGAAACACGTGCACCTGGGCGTCGCGGTGGGGACCGAGCGCGGCCTGGTCGTTCCCGTCGTTCACCACGCCGACCGGATGTCGTTCGCCGACATCGAGAAGGAGATCGAGCGCCTGGCCGGTCTGGCGCGCGCCGGCAAGCTGAGCATCGACGACCTCAGCGGCGGTACCTTCACCGTCTCCAACGGTGGCGTCTACGGCTCGCTGCTGTCGACGCCGATTCTCAACCCGCCGCAGAGCGGCATCCTCGGCATGCACAAGATCGAGAAGCGCCCGGTGGTCGCCGACGACCAGGTCGTCGTCCGGCCGATGATGTACGTGGCGTTGTCCTACGATCACCGCCTGGTCGACGGCGAGCAGGCGGTGACCTTCCTGGTGCGGGTGAAGGAGCGCATCGAGGACCCCGCGCGCCTGCTGATCGATCTGTGAGACCGCAAACCGTCTGGTCGGCGCTGCTCCGTGCGCCGTCGTTTATCCTGGGAGATGTCCATGGCAGATGAAACCTTCGATCTCGTCGTGATCGGTTCCGGACCCGGCGGCTACGTCGCCGCCATCCGCGCCGCGCAGCTCGGTCTGCGGACGGCGTGCGTGGAGAAGGAACGCGCCCTCGGGGGTACGTGCCTCAACGTCGGCTGCATTCCGAGCAAGGCGCTGCTCGACTCGAGCGAGCTCTTCGCGCAGGCGCAGCATGGGCTCGCGGTGCACGGCGTGAAGGTCGGCCCGGTGGCGCTCGATCTGCCGGCGATGATGGCGCGCAAGGACAAGGTGGTGAAGACGCTGACCACCGGCATCAACGGCTTGTTCCGCAAGAACAAGGTCGAGCGGTTGCAGGGAACCGGCCGCATCGTCGACGCCGCCACCGTCGAGGTAGAGGGCGGCGACGGCACGCGACGGGTGACCACGAAGAGAATCCTCATCGCCAGCGGCAGCGCGCCCGTGGCTCTGCCGGAGCTGCCCTTCGACGGCCGGCACATCGTCAGCTCCACCGAGGCGTTGTCGCTGCCGGCGGTGCCGCAGCGGTTGCTGGTGGTCGGCGGCGGCGCCATCGGCCTCGAGCTGGGCTCGGTGTGGCACCGTCTCGGCGCCGAGGTCGTGGTCGCCGAGTTCATGGACTGCATCGTGCCGCTGATGGATCGCAAGATGGGCGTCGAGCTGCAGAAGGCGCTGGCCAAGCAGGGGCTCGAGTTCCGCCTGAGCACGCGGGCGACGGCGGCCAGGATCGAGCAGGAAAAGGTGCGGGTGACGCTCGACACGCAGGGCAAGCAGAGCCAGGAGGTGGTCGACGTGGTGCTGGTCGCCGTCGGGCGGCGGCCGTACGACGACGGTCTCGGCGCGCGCGAGGCGGGGGTCGCCTACGACGAGCGCGGCCGCATCAAGGTCGACGAGAAATTCGCCACCAACGTCGCCGGCATCTTCGCCATCGGCGACGTCATCGCCGGGCCGATGCTGGCGCACAAGGCCGAGGAGGAGGGGATCGCCGCGGTCGAGCTGATGGCCGGCGTCGGCGGCCACGTCAACTACGACGCCATTCCGAGCGTGGTCTACACCTGGCCGGAGCTGGCCAGCGTCGGCTTGTCGGAGGAGGCCGCCGCCGAGCGCGGCCTCAACGTCAACATCGGCAGCTTCCCGTTCCTCGCCAACGGGCGTGCCCGCGCCATGAACGAGACCGAAGGGTCGGTGAAGATCCTGGCCGACGCGACGAGCGACCGCATCGTCGGCGTTCACATCCTCGGTCCGCGGGCCTCGGACCTGATCGCCGAAGCGGCGGTGGCCATCGAGTTCGGCGGCAGTGCCGAGGACATCGCCCGTTCCGTGCACGCGCACCCGACGCTGCCCGAGGCGATCAAGGAAGCCGCGCTCGCGGTGGACAAGCGCGCCATCCACATCTGATCTTCTTCTCTTCTCCGCCGGGCATCCGACTCCCACGGTCGATGGAGGACGAGACCGTCCTGTATTTCCGGCGAGGCTCGGAGACGAGGCCCATGGCCCGGCTCCGGGGCGCGGAGAAGGG
>CAZYMF010000304.1:0-4892 GCA_964648215.1 uncultured Binatia bacterium (SeqCode)
CGCGCCTCCGGCGCCGGCGGCCAGCACGTCAACAAGACCGACTCGGCGATCCGCATCACCCACCTGCCCTCCGGCATCGTCGTCGAATGCCAGGACGAGCGCTCCCAGCACAAGAACCGCGCCCGGGCCATGTCCCTGCTCAAGGCCCGCCTGCTCGACGCCGAGCGCAGCAAGCAGCAGAGCGAGCAGGCGCAGACGCGCAAGCTGCTGGTAGGCAGCGGCGACCGCTCCGAGCGCATCCGCACCTACAACTTCCCCCAGGGCCGGGTCACCGACCACCGCATCAACCTGACGGTGCACACCATCGACCGGGTCATGGACGGAGATCTCGACCCGTTGATCAACGCCCTCATCACGCACTATCAGGCGGAGGTGCTGAGAGCGGCGGAGAAGTGAGCGCGATGATCGCAACCGAGACGCGGGGCACCGGCGCCGAGGCGTTGGGTGCGGCCGGCGAGCGACTGGCGGCGGCCGGCTGCGCGACCGCCCGGCTCGATGCCGAGGTGTTGCTGGCGTACGCCTGCGGGGCGACGCGCTCGCAGATGCTCGCCCGCCTGCGCGACCCGCTTCCGCCCGCGACTGGCGCTCGCTTCGAGGCCGCCGTCGCCCGCCGCGCCGCGCGCGAGCCGGTCGCCTACATCGTCGGCCGGCGGGAGTTCTGGTCCCTCGATTTCGAGGTCGACGGCAACGTCTTGATCCCGCGACCGGAGACCGAGCTACTGGTCGAGACCGCGGTCGCACTGGTGCGGCGGCGCGGGCTGCGTGAGCCGCGCCTGGCCGACGTCGGGACCGGCAGCGGCTGCATCGCCGTCGCCCTCGCCGCGGAGCTGCCCGAAGCGCGGCTCTGGGCCGGCGACGTCTCGGCCGCGGCGCTGACGGTGTCGTGCCGCAACGCCCAGCGCCTGGGGGTGGCCCCGCGGATACGGTTTGCCGCCGGCGACCTGCTCGAGCCGCTGCGGCCGGGCGCACCCTTCGACGTGATCTGCGCCAACCCGCCGTACGTCTGCGACGAGGCTTCGTTGCCGCCGGAGCTGGCCTTCGAACCGGCCGAGGCGCTCTTCGCCGGGGCCGACGGCCTCGACGTCATCCGCCGGCTCGTCGCCGAGGCGCCCGGGTGGCTCGCTCGCGGCGGCGCCCTGTTGATCGAGATCGGTCAGGGACAGGCCGACGCGGCGCGCGCGCTGGCCCTGGCCGCGGGCTTCGCGCCGGTGGAGATTCGCGACGACTACGCCGCCATCCCGCGCCTGTTGGTGGCGAAACGAGAAGAGTGATGACCGAGACGATTCGCCTCTTGACCACCTCGCAACCCGACTTCGCGCGCCGGTTCGCCGCGATCCGAGAGCGCAACGCCACGGCCAGCCCGCAGGTCGAAGCCCAGGCGCGCCGGATCGTCGAGGCGGTGCGGCGGCGCGGCGACCGGGCCCTGCTGGAGCTCACCCGGCGCTTCGACGGTGTCCGCCTGACCGCGCGCCGACTGCGCGTCACCGAGGCGGAGATCGACGATGCCGTCAGATCCCTGAGCCCGGCCGCGCTGCGCGCGCTGCGGACGGCGGCCCGGCGTATCGACGCCTTTCATCGCCACCAGCGCCAGCGCTCCTGGCGCTATCGTGATCGCGCCGGCTTCACCCTCGGCCAGCAGATCACGCCCCTGCGCCGCGTCGGCCTGTACGTGCCCGGCGGCCACGGCTCGTACCCGTCCTCGGTGCTGATGAACGCCATTCCCGCGCGCGTCGCCGGGGTGGCGGAGGTGATCATGGTCTCGCCCGCCGGCACCGCCGGATACAACCCGGCCGTGCTGGCGGCCGCCCGGATCGGCGGCGTCGACGCCGTCTACCGCATCGGCGGCGCGCAGGCGGTGGCGGCGCTCGCCTACGGCACGGCGACGGTGCCCGCGGTCGACAAGATCGTCGGCCCCGGCAACGCCTGGGTGCAGGCCGCCAAGCGGCAGGTGTACGGCGTCGTCGACATCGACAAGATCGCCGGACCGAGCGAGGTGGTGGTGATCGCCGATACCACGGCCCCGCCCGCCTTCGCCGCCGCCGACCTGCTGGCGCAGGCGGAGCACGGCAGCGGCGACGAGTGCGCGGTGCTGCTGACGCCGTCGAAACGCGTTGCCGCCGCGGTGCGCGCCGCCATCGACACGCAGCTGCAGGCCCTGCCGCGGCGGGCGGCGATCGCCCGCGTGCTGCGGCGGCGCGGTGCCCTGGTGGTGGTGAAGAGCCTGAACGAGGCCATCGAACTGGCCGAGCAGATCGCCCCCGAGCACCTCGAGCTGATGGTCGCCGACGCCCTGCGCTGGGCGGCGCGGATTCGCAATGCCGGGGCCGTGTTCGCCGGCATCGACGCGCCGGCGCCGCTGGGAGACTATGCGGCCGGACCCAATCACGTCCTGCCCACCGGCGGCACGGCCCGCTTCTCCTCGCCGCTGGGCGTCTACGACTTCGTCAAACGCACCAGCGTGATCGGCGCCAACAAGCGCGCGCTGCGCTCGCTGGCACCGGCGATCACCACCCTCGCCGAGCTGGAAGGCTACCAGGCCCACGCCGCCGCCGTGCGCGTGCGCCTCAACGGAGGTCGATGATGGTTCGCACGTCGCTGAAGAAGACCAAGGCACGCCGCAACACCCGCCGGGCGCACGTCACCCGGACCACCAGGGAGACCGACATTACCGTCGACCTCGACGTCGACGGGCGCGGCCGCCACCAGGTGGAAACCGGCGTGCCGTTCCTCAACCACATGCTGGAGAGCTTCGGTCGCCACGGCTTCTTCGACCTGAAGATACGCGCCCAGGGCGATCTCGACATCGATCAGCACCACACCGTCGAGGACGTCGGCCTGACGCTGGGCGAAGCCTTCCGCGCGGCGCTCGGCGACAAGGCCGGCATCCGGCGCTTCGGCGAGGCCACCTGTCCGCTCGACGAGGCCCTGGTGAACGCCGTCGTCGATCTCAGCGGCCGGCCGTTCCTCGCCTACAACCTGAAGATGCCGCAGGCCCGGGTCGGCACCTTCGACACCGAGCTGGTCCACGACTTCCTGCTGGCGCTGACCAACCAGGTGGGGATGAACCTGCACCTCAACATGACGGCGGGTCGCAACGCCCACCACATCATCGAGGCGGCGTTCAAGGCCCTGGCCCGTGCTCTCGACCAGGCAACGCAGCGCGATCCGCGCGTGGCCGGGGTGCTGTCGACGAAGGGAGCGCTGTAGCACCTCTCCGTCGACACGGCAGCTCGGTGAACGACATGCGCGAAATCGCCATCGTCGACTATGGCATGGGCAATCTGCGTAGCGTGCAGAAGGCGCTCGAGCGCGTCGGTGCGCAGGCCGTGGTCACGCGCGATCGCGACCGCATCGAAGCGGCGGCCGGCGTGGTGTTGCCCGGCGTCGGCGCCTTCGGGGCCTGCATGGCCAATCTGCGTGTCTACGAGCTGATCGACCCGATCAAGCGCGTCGTCGCCGCCGGCACGCCCTTTCTCGGCATCTGTCTGGGGCTGCAGCTCCTCTTCGAAGAGAGCGAGGAGTTCGGTCCGGTCCCGGGTCTCGGCATCCTGCCCGGCCGCGTGGTGCGCTTCCGGGTGGCGCCGGAGCTGAAGATCCCGCACATGGGGTGGAACCAGATCCGCAAGACCAGAGACGTACCCCACCTCGCCGGGATCGAGGACGGCG
The DNA here is from genome assembly GCA_964648215.1 of uncultured Binatia bacterium (SeqCode). Classification (GTDB taxonomy): domain Bacteria; phylum Desulfobacterota; class Binatia; order HRBIN30; family JACQVA1; genus CAZYMF01. The sequence continues at coordinate 3,667 of CAZYMF010000304.1, forward strand.
CCTTCGTCTACTTCGTACACTCGTACTACGTCGCGCCGGCCGATTCCGGGCTGACCGTGACCAGCACCGAGTACGGCGCTTCGTTCACCTCGGCCATCGCCCGCGACAACGTGTTCGCTTGCCAGTATCACCCGGAGAAGAGCCAGACCGTCGGCCTGAAGATCCTGCGCAACTTCTCCGGCCTGGTCGCGGGAGTCGGGCCGATCGCCGTCGTCGAAGGTCGCCCATGACCGGATTCCCGTTTCCGGCTTCCCGTTCCCTGCTTTCCATTCTCCGTGGTCGCCGGCCATGCTGATCATTCCGGCCATCGATCTCAAAGGCGGCCGGTGCGTCCGCCTGCTGCGCGGCGAGATGAGCGCGGAGACGGTCTACGGCGACGACCCGGTGGCGATGGGACGGCGCTGGGTGGCCGAAGGCGCCGAGTACCTGCACGTCGTCGATCTCGACGGCGCCGTCTCCGGGCAGCCGGTGAACGGCGCGGCCATCGCGGCTCTCTGTACGGCACTGCCCATCCCGATCGAGGTCGGCGGCGGCGTGCGCACGGTCGAGCGCGCCGCCGAGCTGCTGCAAGCGGGGGTCGACCGGGTCATCTTCGGCACCGTCGCGCTGACCCGTCCCGAGGTGGTGGCCGAGGCGTGCCGCCGCTACCCCGGCCGCGTCGTCGTCGGCATCGACGCCCGCGACGGGCGTGTCGCCGTGCAGGGGTGGACGGAGACGAGCGCGGTGACCGCGATCGATCTCGCCCGCCGGGTGGAGGCGCAGGGGGCGGCGCGGGTGATCTACACCGACATCAGCCGCGACGGTACCCAGCAGGGCGTCAACGTCGCGGCCACGCGCGCGCTCGCGGCCGCCATCGGCATTCCGGTGATCGCCTCGGGCGGAGTGGGCTCCCTCGACGACGTTCGCGCGTTGCTGCCGTGCGAGAGCGATGGGGTGGACGCGGTCATCGTCGGGCGGGCGCTGTACACCGGCGCCGTGAAGCTCGGCGACGCCATCGCCGTGGCGCAAGGAGGACGTTGATGCTGGCCATGCGCCTCATTCCCTGCCTCGACGTGAAGGAAGGCCGCGTCGTCAAGGGCGTCAACTTCGTCGGCCTGCGCGACGCCGGCGATCCGGTCGAGGTGGCCCAGCGCTACGACGCCGAGGGTGCCGACGAGCTCTGCTTTCTCGACATCACCGCCTCGCACGAGCGCCGCAAGATCATTCTCGACGTCGTCGCCCGCACG
>CAZYMF010000305.1:0-4855 GCA_964648215.1 uncultured Binatia bacterium (SeqCode)
AAGAAGAGAGGGACATCATGGGAACGATCACGGCATCGAAGCGACAACTGGCCTGGGTTTTCGACCTCAACAAGTGCATCGGCTGTCAGACCTGCTCGGTGGCCTGCAAGGTGCTCTGGCCGCAGGAGGACCCGGGCACCGAGCAGATGTGGTGGATGACCGTGAACACCCAGCCCGGCCTCGGCACGCCGCGTGACTGGGAGAACATGGGCGGCGGCTACGACGCGGACGGCAAGCTCCAGCTCGGCCGGATCGCCACCGACGAGGAGGTCGGCGGCGGCTGGAACTTCAACTACGACGAGGTGCTGCGCGGCGGCCACGGCCGCAGCACGCACCTGCAGAAGATCTCCGGCAGCAAGAGCTGGGGGATGAACTGGGACGAGGACGAGGGCGGCGGCGAGTTCCCCAACGCCTACTTCTTCTACCTTCCCAGACTGTGCAACCACTGCACGCAGCCCGCCTGCCTGGAGTCCTGCCCCAACGACGCTCTCTTCAAGCGCGCGGAGGACGGGCTCGTCCTGCGCGACGAGGACAAGTGCAAGGGGGCGCAGCAGTGCCGCCGCGCCTGCCCGTACAAGAAGATCTACTTCAACAAGATGCGCAACGTCAGCCAGCACTGCATCGGCTGCTTCCCGCGTATCGAGCAGGGCGTGGCGCCGGCCTGCGTGCGCCAGTGCCCGGGGCGTGCCGCCTTCATCGGCTTCCTCGACGACGAGGGCGCCGCCGTCCACAAGCTGGTCGAGAAGTGGAAGGTGGCGCTGCCGCTCCATCCCGAGTACGGCACCCACCCCAACGTCTACTACGTCCCGCCCCTGTCGCCGGTCCCCCTGCGCGACGACGGCAGCTTCGACGAGAGCGGCCACCGCATCCCGCCCTCGTATCTCGAGAAGCTCTTCGGCCCGCCGGTGCACGGCGCCCTCGATGCCCTGCGCGCCGAGCTCGACAAGAAGCGCCGCGGCCAGGCCTCCGAGGTCATGGACGCGCTCATCCTCTACCGCTGGAAGGACGCCCTGGGGCACCTCGACCGCGACCCGGCCACGATAGTGTGGTGAAGAAGAACTGAATCAGTGAGTCCAGTGAGTCACTGAGTCATTGCTCTCGAACCAATGATTCACTGATTCACTGATTCAGTGGATCAATTCCTATGACTTGGGCTGACAACTATCGACAGAAGTGGACCTGGGACAAGATCGCCTGGGGCAGCCACTGTGTCGACTGCTACCCCAGCAACTGTCCGCATCGCGTCTACGTGCGCGACGGGCAGGTCGTGCGCGAGGAGGCGGCCGGCGACTTCGCGCCGATCGAGCCCGGCGTTCCCGACATGAACCCGGCCGGGTGCCAGAAGGGCGCCTCCTGGAGCCAGATGCTCACCGGCGCCGAGCGCGTTCTGTATCCGCTGCGTCGCGTCGGCGAACGCGGCGCGGGTCGCTGGCAGCAGATCTCCTGGGACGAGGCGCTGACGGAGATCGCCGATGCGATGCTCGACGCGATCCAGGAGGCGGGTCCGAAGTCGATCGTACGTATCGGCACGCCCGGCGAGGGCGGCACGCAGAGCATGATCCTCGCCGGCGGTGTCTTCAATCGCCTCGGCGTCACCTCGACCGACGTGCAATCCGAGATCAACGACTTCAATCCCGGCCTGTACGCCACCTTCGGCCGCTTCGATCCGGTGGCCAGCAACGACGATTGGTTCCACTCCGAGCTCCTGCTGATCTGGGCCAACAACCCCGTTTACAGCGCCATCCCGTTCTACCACTACGTCGCCGAGGCCCGGTACAACGGCAGCGAGGTCGTGACCATTGCGCCGGACTACAGCCCGTCGGCCATTCACGGCGACTACTTCGTGCCGGTTCGCATCGGCTCGGACGCCGCCCTCGCGCTGTCGATGTGCCGTGTCCTCATCGACGAGCAGCTCGTCAACGAAGCCTTCGTTCGCGAGCAGACCGACTTGCCGTTCCTGGTGCGGACCGACACCGGCAGGTTCCTGCGCCAGTGCGACCTTCAGCAGGGCGGCTCGGACGCGGTCTTCTACTTCTTCGATACGCGGAGCGGGTGCATCGCCGAAGCGCCACGCACGTTGCAGCTCGGCGAGCTCGCCCCCGCGCTCGCCGGTAGCTACAACGCCACTCTCGCCGACGGCACCAGCGTCGAGGTCGAGCCGGCCTTCGTCCGCTTGCGGCGGCGCCTGGCGGATTACGCCCCCGAGGACGCCGCGGCGCTGTGCGGCGTGCACCCCGACTCGATTCGCGCTCTCGCCCGCAAGGTAGCGCGCCGCCGCACGCAGATCCTTCTCGGTTGGACCACGGGCAAGGCGTACCACGGGGATCTGATGGAACGAGCCATGTGCCTGCTGCTCGCGCTCACCGGCAACTGGGGCAAGCAGGGCGCCGGCATCCGCAGCTGGGCGGTGGGGATGTTCGACGGCCCGTTCCTCCTCGGGACGAAACCCGCGCCGGGGCAGGAGGTCACGCGGCAGATGGTCGCCGGCCAACACGCCATGCTCGAGGCCATGCTGGCGCAGGATCCGACGCTGACCGAAGAGATCCTGATCGCCGAGATGAGCTACAGCGGCGCCCTGCCCCTCCACGCCGTGCCCTCGGCCTTCTTCTGGTACAACCACTGCGGCTATCGCGAACGGTGGAACGACGGCGGCTGGAACGACGCCTCGATGAAGCGTCCCTTCGACGACTACGTTCGCGAAGGCATCGACAAGGGCTGGTGGCCGGACAGCACCCAGGCGCAGACGCCGCCGCGGGTGTTGTTCGAGATCGGCGGCAACCTGCTGCGCCGCCAGCGCGGCGGTCAGGGCATGCTGCTCCAGCACCTCTGGCCCAAGCTGCGCCTGATCGTATCGATGGACTGGCGCATGTCGACGACGGGCAGGCACTCGGACATCGTGCTGCCGGCGGCGCAGCACTACGAGAAGCCGAACTTTCCGTACACCACGCCGGACGTGATGAACCTCACGCTCTCCGACCGCGCGGTGGATCCCCCCGGGGAGGCGCGCTCGGAATGGCAATTCACCCTGATGCTGGCCAAGACCATCGCCGCGCGCGCCAAGGCGCGCGGCCTGGTCGAGATCACGGCGGGGAACGGTACATCGGTGCGGCTCGACACGTTGTACGAGGACATCTCCTTCAACGGCGCCCTGGCCGACGATGACGCGGTCATCGACGAGATGGTGCGCGACTCCGCGGTGATGGGAACCATCCCGGAGGACACGACGCTGGCGACGCTGCGCGAGAAGGGCTGGGTGCGGTTCACCGGCTGGGGGCGTTCGCCGATGGCGCTGGCGCAGGCCTCGGACCTGCGGCCCGACGAAACGCACTCTCCCTTCCGCTGGCAGACCGAAAAGAAGGAGCCGTTCCCGACGCTCACCCGGCGCGCGCAGTTCTACATCGATCACGACTGGTTCCTGGAAGCCGGCGAGGAGCTGCCGGTGCACAAGGAGGCGCCGGCGCAGGGCGGCCACCATCCGTTCCAGATCACCAGCGGGCATCCGCGCTGGAGCGTGAACTCGATGAACAGCACCAGCCGCACGATCCTCAACACCGTGCGCGGCGAGCCGGTCGCGCACATCAACGACCGCGACGCGGCCGCGCGCGGCATCGTCAACGGCGAGCCGATGCGGGTCTTCAACGACGTCGGCAGCGTCGTCGTGCAGGCGCGCGTCACCCCGGCGGTGCAGCCGGGGCAGCTCATCATGTACAACGGCTTCGAGCCGTATCAGTTCAAGGGCTGGCAGGACTTCTCGAACCTCGAGCCCGGCATGGTCAAGTGGCTGCACCTGGCGGGCGGCTACGGCCACCTCCGCTACCGGGCCCTGCACTGGCAGCCCGTACCGATCGACCGCGCCGTGCGCGTCGATGTGGAGAAGGTTGCGTAGTTCATCGCGGTGCGCTCGCTCCGCATCCTCGGAGCGATGGGCATGCAGCGTTTCGCCACGAACATGCTCCCCGCGCTCGCGCCCTTCCCCGCTCGTCATCCCGGCAATCTTCAGGCCGGGATCCATCCGGATAGATGGCCGCAAGGGCAAAACTCCGCGGCCGAGCTCGCGCGCCGCTGGAGGACAGAGCTGCGATCCCCCGGCCGCTTCATTCGCTTTGACCCGACTGACCAGGCCTACGCCGCGGCGCCCAGCTCGACTTCGATTCCCGCGAACCGAGCAATCGGGATCAGGTCTCGCTTTGCCCTCCTCCTTCAGTTCGATCCCTCTGGACAACTAGTCTCACAAATGAGACCTTCGGGCGGTGATTGTCGTCCTTAAGGCGTGCCAGCGTGAGCTGCTACTGCTCCCTCGCGAGATCCGTGGCGATCTCGCCGACGCGCTGGCACGACTGGATGCTGGCCTGAGGCTCTCGATGCCGCTCTCCCGTCCGATGCCAACGATCGGAGCGGGAGTGCAGGAACTACGGTTGAAAGATCGCAGTGGTCAGTATCGGGTTATCTACGCGACGATCGAGCGTGGGACTATCTACGTCCTCCACGCATTCAAGAAAACCACTGAGACAACGCCACGGCGCAATATCAAACTAGCGGAACGGCGGCTCAAGGAGGTGAAGGAATGAAGAGAAAGACATCGGCAGGCCGGCTGGCGGCGCAGTTGGGAATTCCCAAGAGTCGGGGCTTGGAAGCAGTGCTGAAGGCCCAGCTGATAGCGGCAGTGAGTCAGGAGGTCGAACGGCAGGGATTCACGCACGCAGCGCTGGCGCGGCGCGCGGGCCTACCCCGCAGCGCGGTGACCGGGATTCTCTCCGGCAGCCTGCAAAGAGTGACGATTGATCGCGTCTTGCGACTGGTAGATGCCGCCGGCTTGGAAGCCGAGATCAAGGTCCGGCGTGCCGCGTGAGCCGCA
>CAZYMF010000306.1:0-4749 GCA_964648215.1 uncultured Binatia bacterium (SeqCode)
GATGACGTTGAACTCCTTGCCGAGATACACCTCCTCGCCCGGCATGAGGGCGCCGACGTCGATACCGTCGGCGACGTTCACCAGGCGCTGCGTGTTGCCGTGCATCACCAGCGCGCGCGGCGCGCTGCCCGACGTCGTCACCACGCGGAGGAACAGGGCCGAGTGCCACGGCGGAGCGAGGACATTGTCGACCAGCTCCTTGAGCGCCTCGATCTGCGACCGCGCCTTGGCCAGCCCGTGCGCGTGCCGTAGCACCGCTTCGATCAGGAAGTGATCGACCTGGCGGCCGCGCTCGCGCGAACGGCCGCGCAGGATCTGCGCCAGCTCGATGCGCTGCTCGAGATCCAGCGAGCCGTTGTCGAGGGTCACGAGCTGCTCGAGATCGGGCAGCTCGTCGTTTTGGATATTCTCTGCAGCCTGGGGCATCGATTTCCCACTCCTTTTCGGGCGCAGCGCGCGCAGCCTCACCCGCGCGGCTCCTGGAGAATGTGAAACGCGCGTGCCGCGACCGTGCCGCGCCGCCAGCCGAACAGGGACCAGGTGTGGCCGGTGCGGATGTTGTCGCTGATGAGCAGCGCCACGTGGTAGGCGCGACCGAAGCAGACGCCGTGAAGATGAACGTCGTCCGCCGACAGGAACGGACGCGACAGCTGGCAACGCTCTCGATTTTCCTCCGGGCACTTGCGGCACCAATCGGGATGACTGTGAAACCATCCTAATTTCAACTCGTTACGTCGCCTCAACGCAAGCGCCGCATCAACCGCCGCCCAGGTCTCCGCGGTGAAGGTCACCTGCGTCGCGTTGGCCAGCGTGTGCGGCGCGGCGATCAGGGCGGTCACCTCGACGAAGATCTCCGGCGTGTCGCGATCGCGATGCAGCTTGCCGACGAGGATGCCGCCCGTCTCGCTGTCGCCGGCGGCGCGCGCCATCGCGACCGCCTCGTCGAGCACGCGCTGCGGAACGAAGACGGGAACGTCCTCCGCAAGCGTGTCGCCGCAGGTAACGGCGTTGGCGAGAAACGACTGCAGCGGCGTGTCCACCAGGGGCAGCGGCTCCACGACCTCCTCGATCGCAAATCCGGGGGCGGCGGGCCCATCGTTCGATGCGGCCGCGGCCGGGAAGGCGCAGACCAGATAGGTGAACAGCTCGCCGGACTTGAGCTCCCCCTTCTGGACGAAGTCGCTCGAAGCGGCGCGCGCGGCATCGCGCAGGTACGCGGTGGGCAGCTCGCAGGCACCGTCGTCCCCGGCGACGTCGCGCACGGCGACGCGGAAGCCGGAGACGTAGGGCGGCTTCAGCTTCTCGTGCCAGATCGGCTCGATCCGACCCGGCGGGGTCGAGCCAATCGCCGGCAGGAGGCCGCGCCGCATCGCCTGAAAGGCGGCCGACTCGATCGCGGGCTGCCAATCGGGAGACACCGCGACCTGCCCGAGGCGGCGGCCGTCCTCGCAGTGCATCTCGATCACGTAGCGATACTCGCCGTCGGTCATCGACGACTCACGTGCGCCAGTCGGACCGGTGGCGGCGGGCACGCTGGCCCGCCGATCCTCCGCGATAGACGATGGCATCGTCCCCACCGGGTTCATCGAGTCAGCACCGACCCGCCTGGATGTCGGGTTGGAGGACGATGTGGTCGTCCTCCTTCAGTGCGTCACCGACGAGCTCCGACCCGTTGAGGTGACGGCCTTCCCGCTCGAGCCGGGCGTGGTACTCCAGCGGCCGGCCTTCGACGTCCTGCCGCTTGAGGCCCATCTTGGCGAGCAGACCGCTCACCAGCTCGCCGACCGTCGAATATGCGGGAATCGCCGACGCCCGCACCGACTTCTGCCCCGACACGTCGCTCACCCGAACCGCCACCGTGTCCATTGTTGCCGCTGTCGCTGCTTGTGCCATTTCATTTCTCCTTTCGATTTCCCTCAGGTTGGTTCGATGAACTGAATCACTGAGTCAGTGACTCAGTGATTCACTGACTCACTTCCCTTACGGCCCCGGCACCTGCGACCAGGGACTTCGTTCGAGGTAGGCGCGCGCGACGCGCTCGTCGTGCAGCAGCGCCTCCACTTCGCGCGAGCAGAGATCCCAGGCCACGGCGAGAGCCGCGAGCGCGTGATCCAGCTCGGGCGCCGAAGGTTGCGACGGGAAGACGACTTCGAGGCGCACATGCGTCTCGTTCTCCGGTCCCGACAGGGCGGCGCGCGCGAAGCGAACGACGTCGTTGAGCCGCAACAGGAAGATGGCCAGCGCTTCCTGACACGCAGGCGCCGCAGCGTCGGCTTCGTGCGCGACGTCGACGGACACCTGCACCGCGCCCGAGGCGAAGGGCGCGAGGCGCGCGACGGCGTAGGAGTCGCGGACCGGCAGCTCGACGGCGAGCGACCCGTCCGGGCGCGTCGCGAACTGCCAGCCGGCCTCGACACAGAGCTGCTCGAGAGCGGAGGTGGCTTCCGGAGTGGCGGCGGCTTGATCGCGGGCGCCGCCGGCGGGGTCCTCGCTGCACAAGGCGCCGCAGGCCGCACGCAGACAAGTGTCGAGGTCGCCCTCGAGCGGGACATCGGTGCGCAGGCGCATCTGAGCATCGGCACCGAGAGCGAACTTGGCTGCGCCCGGCAGCTCGCCACCCCGGCGCAGCCACGATGCTGCGGGCGCGACACGGCTGCTCTCGGCCGCGACGGGCCGGTGCAGCACCAGCCAGCCGTCGTCGAGGCGGGCCGAGACAGTCGGCCCCCCGGCCCCGTGCAGCCGCCACTCCGCCGGACCCACGGGCTCGACGCGAAGGCCGCACCTCTCGAGGGTGGCGGGGACGCAACCAGCGACGCCGGAAAGGGGCTGCGGGCCGCGTGACGAATCCATCGACGGGTTCATTCCTCCACCTCGAACGGGGCGACCTCGAAGTCGACGGGCCGGCGCTTCAGTGGCCGCTTGTCGAGCGGGAACAGATGCTGATTCTGGCGCGCCCAGACGCAGGCCGCCTTGTTGAGCGCATCGTCCTCGCGCATCGTCACCTTGTTGTAGGTGATGGTTTCGAAGGTGCGGTAGAGCAGATCGACCAACGGCGTGCCTGGCGTGATCGGCCCGATGCAGAGGAAGACGCGATCGGCCGGGTCGACGCGACCGACGTTCGGATGCCAGACGTTGTCGGGACCGAGCCAGGTGAGACTCTGAAGCGGGTTGACGCGGCGGAGATAGTCCGGCGGCATCCAGAAGCCGACGTCGAAGCGCGCGGCTTTGGTGATCGAGCCGTCGGCGCGGCGAATCAGGCCGGTGCACCCGAAGCGGGCGATGTAGCGCGTGAACAACCCGTCGCTCTGTTCGAACCACGCCGCGACATCGTCGGGCCGGGGCGGTCCGTTGAGCGCATCCACCGGCAGCAGGTTGAGGAGGTCGCTCTGCTCGGCGAGCGCCAGAGCCTCATCCGCCTGGCGGCGCAGGAAACGGGCGTAGATCTGGTCGATCATCAGGCCACCTCGAAATGGTGATTCGCGTCCGCAGTACTCAGAGAGAAGAGGTCGCCGCGGCGGATGCCGATGTCGCGCAGAGAACGGAGCTGGACGGGCGCGGGCAGCGCGGCGACGTCGAGGTCGGCGCGCAGATCGGCGCCGGCGGCCGGGAGCACTTGGCCGCAACGATCACAGCGGATGTTCGACGCGCTCACCAGCCGCAGCGGCGGGGCGCCGCACGCGCAACTCGAGCCGAGCGCGAACAGCCGGCCTTGCACCCGCAACAGCGGCCGCGCGCCGTTTCCCGTGTGGGCCAGCCGCGCCGCGCGGCGCAGGGAGAGGGCCGGGCGCAGCGTACGCTCCACGCACCACACATCGTGATCGAAACGGCACGCCGGGCTGCGTCGCAGCGTGGTGAGGAACTGCCTGTGGTGCGCCGCGTCGACGACAATCTCTTGCCCGATCGCCGCCTGCGCGCGCGGGCCCTCGACGAGCTTGCGGCACTCGATGGCTTGCAGCGCGGCGGCGAGCGCCCCCAGGCTGGAAGGTGCGTTGGTGGGCGGCGGGTCGCTGCGGTCGCCGGTGCACGGGTACGCCTGACTGACCAGCGCGTAGCTGTGGTTGTCCCAGAGGCACTCGAGGCAGGGTGCATCGGGCCCGGGCTGGTAGACCGTGACGCGTGCCAGCAGGCCACCCGGCTCCACGCCGGCGTCGATCCAGGGGATGCCGAGACGCCAGACGCACTCGTTGACCCATTGGCGCGCGCCGCGCGAGTCCAATCCGGTGAGCACGACGTCGGCACGCAGCCACCCGAGGGGGACGTTTTCGACGGAGTCGACGATGGCGTGCACGCGCAGGCGCGGATTGATCCGGCGCAGGCGAGTTGCCTGGACCAACGCCTTGGGCCGACCGACGTCGCGGGGCGTGATGTCCTGCGACGAGAGATTCTTCGCCTCGTACACGTCGCGATCGACCAGCGTGATGCTGTCGAGCGATGCCATCCGGCCCAGGTGCCCCAGGAGATGCGAGCCGATATTGCCGCCGCAGCCGATCACGGCCAGCGACACGCCGTGGTGTATCCCCTCGCCCTTTGGAAGAGGGTCGGGGTGAGGGCTGCTTCTGAGCTGCTCTTTGTCGATTGCCGTCGTCATCGAGTCACAGCTCCTCCGGCGTCCACCGATAGGACGCGCTGAGATCGCTTGGCTGCGGGCAGAGGGCACATGTCAACGAGTAGTTCCAACATGGGGTGTCGGCACACTGGTGGTGCCAGAGGCCGCAGGCCGGGTCGGGACAACGGACGGCGTCCGTGCCG
>CAZYMF010000307.1:0-4720 GCA_964648215.1 uncultured Binatia bacterium (SeqCode)
CCTCATCCCCGCGTCGAGATGCCGCCGTCGACCGGGATGACGGCGCCGGTGAGGTAGGCGCCGGCGCGCGAGGCGAGGAAGATGGCGGTGCCGGCCATGTCCTCGGGCTCGCCGATGCGTCCGAGCGGGCACGAGGAGACGATGGCGTCGCGGAAGCGGTCGAGGGTCTCGGCCATCATCTTGCTCTCGAAGGGGCCGGGGGCGATGGCGTTCACGGTGATGCCGTGGCCGGCGAGGTGGTGGGAGAGCACGCGGGTGAGGTGGTGCACGGCCGCCTTGCTCGCCGAGTAGGCGAAGGTCTCGAGCAACGGCACCTTGAGCCCGTCGATCGAGCCGATGTTGATGACCCGCGCCGGGTCTCCCGGGCGCGCGCCCTTCTCCAGCAACGGCACCAGCGCCCGGGTCAGGTGAAACACCCCCTTCACGTTGAGCGCGAGCACCTTGTCCCAGGCGGAGTCGGGGAATTCCGCCAGCGGCGCGCCCCAGTTGGCGCCGGCGTTGTTCACCAGGATGTGCAGCGCCGGCTCGCGCCGGGCCAGCTCGTCGGCGAGCCGGCGCGCTTCGGCCTCGGTGGACAGGTCCGCCGGCAGCGAGACGCAGGTGCCGTGCGCCGACAGCTCGGCGGCGACCTTGTCGCAGACGTCCTTCTTGCGCGATGAGATGTAGACCTTGGCCCCGTTCTCGACGAAGCCGCGCGCGATCATCAGTCCGATCCCGCGCGAGCCGCCGGTGACCAGCGCGACCTTGCCCTCGATGGAAAATAGATTCTTCACCAGGTGCCCTCCTCGAACATGGCGTCCAGCTTGGCCGCACGCCGGCGCAGGAACTCGCGCTGCTCCGGGTGCGTGAGAATGTAGAGATCCTTGCGTTCGATGCCGCGCACGACCCGCCGCGCGACCTCCTCGGGCGTGATCGTCCCGCCCTTGACCGCGCCGGCGGGCACGTCGAGCGGCGGCGCTTCCGCGGCGGCTTCCCCCGGCCCCGGGTCGCCCTCGTTGCGCAGTCCGGCGGGCCGCATGCGCAGCGAGTTCTGATTGATGTTGGTGGCGACGATCATCGGGCAGAGCACGCTGACCCCGATCCCCCGCGGCTTGAGCTCGCGTTGCAGCGACTCCGACAGGCCGACGACGGCGAACTTGGAGGCGCAGTAGATGCCGAGCCACTGCATGCCGACCAGCCCGGCCATCGACGCGGTGTTGACGATGTGCCCGCCCGCTCCCTGATCGAGAAGGATCGGGAGGAAAGCCTCGACCCCGTGCACCACGCCCCAGAAGTTCACGTTCATGGTGAACTGCCAGTCCTTGTGCGTGGCCTCGCTGATCTCGCCGAACAGGGCAATGCCGGCGTTGTTGCAGACGATGTGAACCGATCCGTAGTGCTCCCGCGCGGCCTCGGCCAGGGCCTGCACGCTCTCGGGCTTGGTGACGTCGGTGCGCACACCGAAGACGTCGGCGCCGATCGCGCTCAGGTTCTCGGTGGCGCTTTGGAGCGCCTCCTCGTCGAGGTCGGCGAGCACCAGCCTCGCGCCACGCTCAGCGAAGGCCCGCGCCATGGCCAAGCCGATGCCGCCGGCTCCCCCGGTAATGACCGCCACTCGGTTCTGGAAAGGATCCATGTCGACCCCGCTGCCTGCGTCGTTCTCCCGCCCCAGCTAGCAGGCAGCCGAGCAAGCCGCAACCGCGCCGTGGCTCGGCGTCTTCGCTTTGCGCCAGCTACTGCATGCAAAGCGGAGAGGCCCTAGGTGGACGATCTCGTTGCCCCGCATTTTTTTCTTGCCCCCGGCTCGAAGGCTGTGGTAATTCCGCGCCGTCCTGGTCAATCGGGATCAGGTGACACCACAAACCAAAAAGGGGGGGGAAGCTATGCGTCGAGTTCTGCGCGGAGCGGCGGTTGCGCTGGCTCTGCTCGGCATGGTGGCGACGATCGCGCCGCGGCCGGCGAGCGCCTTTTGCTGGTACTGGTGGAATGGGTGTTCCTATACGAAGACGAAGTATCCCATCGTGCTGGCGCACGGCATGGCCGGCTTCGACGATCTCTTCGGTGTCTACGAGTACTTCTACAACATCCCCTGGGCGCTGCGCGACGGCGGAGCCCGGGTGTACGTCACCGACGTGAGCGCCTTCAATTCGACCGAAGAGCGCGGCGAACAGTTGCTCGCCCAGGTGCAGCAGATCATCGCCGTCTCCGGCAAGCCCAAGGTGAACCTGATCGGTCACAGCCACGGCGGTCTCGACGTTCGTTACGTCGCCGCGGTGCGCCCGGATCTGGTGGCTTCGGTCACCACCGTGGGCAGTCCGCACAAGGGCGCCGACCTGGCGGACTACCTGCGCAGCAACGTTTCCTCGGGGTCGTTCAGCGAGGCGGTGCTCTCCTACTTCGCCAACTCCCTGGGCGTGGTGCTGAACCTGCTCACCGGCCACAGCAACCCGCAGGACTCGATCGCGGCGCTCGACTCGCTGACGAGCGCGGGCCTGGCCACGTTCAATTCCCACTATCCGCAGGGCGTGCCGACGACCTCGTGCGGCAACGGTGCCTCGAGCGTCAACGGCGTGCGCTACTATTCGTGGTCCGGCACCGGGGTGCTCACCAACGCGCTCGACATCTCGGACGCGGCGCTGGGGCTGACCTCGCTGTTCTACGGCGAGTCGAACGACGGCCTGGTCGGGCGCTGCAGCTCGCACCTCGGCAGCGTCATCCGCGACAACTATTTCTACAACCACCTCGACGAGGTGAACCAGATCCTGGCCCTGACCTCGATCTTCGAGTCGGCGCCGGAGACCGTGTTCCGCGCTCACGCCAACCGGCTGAAGAACGCGGGGCTCTAGAGGCAAGGGGGCGGCGTGCCCGCGCTGCGGGCACGCCGTAGAGCCACGATGCCGTACCGGCTCCGGTTTGCCGCCGTCGCCGCCGCGACCATCGCCGTCATCGGCGGCCTGTGGTTGCTGCAACGCCACGACGAAGCCCCGCCGCCCGACGCGCTGCGTGCGCCGTCATCGGCGCGGAAGACGACGGTTTCGCCCCCGGGGGCGGCGCTCTTCGAGGTTGCCCGGCCACAGGTCGCCAGCTCGGCGCGCGGCGCGAAACCCTTGCCGCCACTGCCTCGCTCGCTGCAGGATACGGACGTGGACGGCTGGCTCGGCGTGGATGACCAGGGGCATCTGGTGGTGACCCCGGGGGTGCGGCGTTTCTTCGACTACTTCCTCAGCGCCACCGGGGAAGAGTCGCCGGCGACGATCCGCGCGCGCATCGTCGCCGAGATCGAGAAGCGCCTGCCGCCCGCCGGCGCGCGGGAGGCCATCGCGCTGCTCGATCACTACCTCGCCTACCGCGATCGGGTGCGCGAGCTGGAGCAGTCGTCGAATGGGCCGGAAGACCTCCACAAGCGGCTCGATGAGGTGCACCGGATCCGCGAGCAGAGCTTCGGCGCCGCCGACGCCACGGCGATGTTCGGGGAGGAGGAGACGGTGCAGCGCCTCGACATCGAGCGCCGGCAGGTCCTGGCCGACGATGCACTCTCGCCCACGGAGCGCCAGCAGCAGCTCGACGCCCTCGAGCAAGAGCTGCCCGCGGACGTGAAGGAAGCGCGCGATCAGGCCACGGGGCCGCTGCGTCTGGCGCGGGAGGAGAAAGAGCTGCGCGCCGCGGGCGCCGGCGCCGCCGAGGTCCGCGCCCTGCGCGAGCAGGAGTTCGGCGCGGCGGCCGCGGATCGTCTGCAGGCGCTCGATCAGGAGCGGTCGCAGTGGCAGCAGCGGATGGCCGACTATCGCGCCGCCCGCGACACCATCGAGAACGATCCGGCGCTGTCGCCCGAGGCCCGAACGCAGGCGATCGCCGCCCTGCGCTCACGCAGCTTCAATCCGCAAGAGCAGATCCGCGTCGAGGCACTGGAGAGGATGGAAGCACTGAATCAGTGATGAGCATGCTGGACCGTCGGATTCAGGGGGCGGCTGCCAGCCGGGCCGAATGCGCCGCCCTCGGCGGCAGGAACTCGTGACGAGTGAATGGGAGCACGCCGCCAAGTGCGGCGACGTGAGCTCGCTGGCCTCGCAACTGACTGCGGGCGCCGACGTCGACGCGCTCGACCGATTCGGCCAGTCTGCTCTCATGCTCGCCTCGCAGCAGGGTCATCTCGAGGCGGTGCGCCTGCTCATCGAGGCTGGGGCCGACCTCGACAAGACGGCGAAGTTCGGTTTGTCCGCGACGATGCTTGCGGTTGTAAACGGGCACGAGTCGGTGGCACGAGCCCTGGCGGCCGCCGGCGCGAATCTTCGAACCGTGGGCACCGGCGCCCCGGGTTTTGCCGGGAAATCGGCGGCCCAGTTGGCTCGCGACCGTGGGCTCGAAGCGCTCGCTCGCGCACTTTCGGCACCTGAGCCTGCCGCCTAGCCGTGACCGAAGGTGTCTGACAGTGACTCATGTCAGCGCCATCGCTGACCCATCTGCTTCTCGCTCATCAGTTGTCGAGGTGATCCTGAGCAATCCGTGCTGAAGCGGTGTCTTCCAATTGCGGCCGCACCGCGTGAAAGCACCCTCGGGGACAACCCCAGAGAGGATTCCGGCGGCCGAGCGTCATGTCGCGTGCAGCAGTTTTGTCGCCAGACGACGACAGAGGGCCAGGCGCCTCGGCGAGGTGATGGGGAGTGGGGCGAGAGCTGAGCGCGGAAGGCGCTCGAGGGTATTTGCCGCAGGCAGCGGCGAGTGGCTGACGCGTCTGTCCCCA
>CAZYMF010000308.1:0-4717 GCA_964648215.1 uncultured Binatia bacterium (SeqCode)
CTAGAGACCAACGATGTTGTAGCCGGCATCGACGTGCAGCACCTCGCCGGTGACACCTTCACCCAGCTCGCTGCTGAGATAGAGCGCGGCGCGCGCCACCTCCTCCGCCGACACGTTGCGCCGCAGGGGAGCCCTCTCCTCGTGGTGGTGCAGCATCGTCTTGAAGCCGCCGATCCCGGCCGACGACAAGGTGCGAATGGGGCCGGCGGAGATGGCGTTGACGCGCACCCCGCTCGGTCCGAGGTCCCAGGCGAGATAACGCATGCTGGCCTCGAGCGCCGCCTTGGCCACGCCCATGACGTTGTAACCCGCCACCACCTTCTCGGCCCCGAAGTAGGTCAGGGTCAGGATCGAGCCGCGCCGCGGCACCAGCAGCGGCTCGGCGGCGCGGGCCAGCGCGATCAGGGAGTAGGCGCTGACGTCGAGCGCGAGCCGAAACCCTTCCCGGGAGGTATCGAGGAAGCGCCCCTTCAGATCCTCGCGCTGCGCGAAGGCCACCGCGTGCACGAGAATGTCGAGGCCGCCCCACTGCTCGCGCACGGCGTCGAAGGTGGCACGAACGTCTTCGTCGCGGCTGACGTCGCACGGCAGCACCGTGCTCACGCCCAGCGCTTCGGCCAGCGGGCGCACCCGCCGCTCGATCGCCTCGTTGACGTAGGTCAGCGCCAACGTCGCCCCCGCACGCGCGAACGCCTGCGCGATCGCCCACGCGATACTGTGATCGTTGGCGACGCCGAAGACGATCGCCTTCTTTCCTGCGAGCATCGATTCGAGCCTCGCGCGGTACTATGCGAAAGGCGGACAGCGCAGTCAATCGGCTCGGCCCGCGGGCGCCAGTAGATGGCGGGCAGCCCAATGAGAAACGGGAAACGGGAAACAGCAGACCGGCAAATGCTGTCTTTCCCCGATCTTGACCAGTCTCTCATTCCCGGTTTTCCGGTTCCTGTTTCTCACTTGCTCCCCTCCGGGCGCACCGGAACCAAAAGATCGGCTTGACCGACCGGGGGGGCGCCGATATCGTTCGCAAGATTGTATGAAGCGCTCTCGCTCGAAGCCGGGTCTGCTCACGCGCTTCGGCCGGTTCGTCCGCAACCTCTTCCTCACCGTCACCGTTCTGGGCTTGCTCGGCATTGGCGTTGCCGGCGGCCTGACCTACTGGGAGATCACCTCGACCCTGCCGCCGGTGGACCGCCTCATCGACTATCAGCCGCCGCTGGCCACGCAGGTGCTCGCCGACGACGGCACGCTGATCGGCGAGCTGTACATCGAGCGGCGCTACCTGACCCCGATCGACAAGATCCCCCCCCTCGTCCGCAACGCCTTCATCGCCGCCGAGGACGACGCCTTCTACCGCCACAAAGGGGTCGATCTGCTCAGCATCGCCCGCGCCTTCGTCAACAACGTCCTCTCCGGCACCAAGATGCAGGGCGGCAGCACGATCACCCAGCAGGTGGTCAAGTCGCTGCTGCTGAGCCCGCAGAAGAGCTACACGCGCAAGCTGCGCGAGATGGTGCTGGCGCTGCGGCTGGAGCGGCAGCTGAGCAAGGACGACATCCTCTACCTCTATCTCAACCACATCTACCTGGGCAGCGGCGCCTACGGCGTCGCCGCCGCGGCCCGGGAGTATTTTGGAAAATCGCTCGACGAGCTCGACGTGGCGGAGGCCGCGATGCTGGCGGGCTTGCCGCAGGCGCCGAGCCGCTACTCGCCGTTCAAGCACTGGCCGCAGGCCAAGGCGCGCCAGCACTACGTGCTCCGCCGCATGGCCGCCGCCGGCTTCATCACCGCCGCGGAGCTCGATGCCGCCCGCAGCGAGCCGCTCACCCTGGCGCCGCGGCGCGGCAACTTCCTGGCGGCACCGGACTACGTCGAGTACGTTCGGCGGCAGCTCGAGGAGCGTTACGGCCCCACCGCCCCGTACGAGCTCGGCCTCAAGGTGTACACCGCCGTCAACGTCGAGATGCAGAAGGCGGCCGAGAACGCGCTGCGCGACGGCCTGCGCGAGCTCGACGCCCGCGAGCACTACCAGGGCTCGCTGCGCCACCTCGGCGCCGGCGAGACGGCCGACTTCCTGCACCAGCAGGTCCGCACCCTGGGCGACAGCCCGCTGCTGCGCAACCGCACCTACGAGGCCATCGTCACCGACACCCGCAACCAGATCGTGCGCGTCCGCATCGGCGCCCACCACGGAACGCTGCAGACCGCGCCCAGCGACGGGCACAGCGCGCCGGTCCTGCGCTCCCTGAGCGCAGGCGACGTCGTTCGCGTCCAGGTCGCCGAGCACGGCAAGGGCAGCACGTACCAGTTCGTGCTCGACCAGAGCCCGATCGTGGAGGGAGCGCTGGTGGCGATGGACCCGACCACCGGCGAGGTCAAGGCCATGGTCGGCGGCTACGACTGGCAACGCAGCCAGTTCAACCGGGCGGTGCAGGCGGCGCGGCAGCCGGGCTCGGCCTTCAAGCCGCTGGTGTACGCCGCGGCGCTCGATCACAACTACACTCCGGCCTCCATCATCGTCGACGAGCCCATCTCCTTTGCCGACAACAACCGGGTGTGGGCGCCGCGCAACTACGAGAAGAGGTTCTACGGCCCGACGACGCTGCGCGACGCGCTGACGTTCTCGCGCAACGTGGTGACGGTGAAGGTCACGGTGAACATCGGCCTCAAGTACCTGATCAAGTACCTGCACCAGGTCGGGCTCAACGCCAACCTGCAGCCGAATCTGTCGATGGCCCTGGGATCGGCCGAGGTCACGCCCCTCGAGCTGGCGACGACCTACTCCATCTTCGCCAACCAGGGCCGGCGGCCACGCCCGATCTTCATCACCAAGATCACCGACCGCCAGGGCAACGTGCTCGAGCAGGCCGTGCCCGAGCTGCGCCAGGTGATCTCGCCGGAGACGGCGTATCAGATCACCAGCATGCTGGAGGACGTCATCCGCCGCGGCACCGGGCGCAAGGCCCTGGCGCTCGGCCGGCCGGCCGCGGGGAAGACCGGCACCACCAACGACTACATGGATGCCTGGTTCATGGGCTACACGCCGCGGCTGCTGGCCGGCGTGTGGGTGGGCTTCGACGAGAAGAGATCGCTCGGCCCGCGCGAGACCGGCGGCCGCGTGGCGGCCCCCATCTGGACCAATTTCATGGAGCGCGCCCTGGCCGGAAAGCCCATCCTGGATTTTTCGGTTCCGCCGGGGTTGGCCTGCGTCCCGATCGATCCGCACACGGGTCGGCGCGTCGGCTACGGCGACGGCTCCATCGTCGAGTGCTTTCGCAAGGGCACCGAGCCCGGCGCCACGCAGGTGGCGGCCCGCGTGCCCGACGAAGCGCCCGCCGCGGCTTCGCCCGATCCCGCCGTGCTCGACTTCTTCCGCAGCGAGGACTGATCCCGCGCAGAAGAAAATGGAGATTCTCCATTTCATTGCGATTGGACTCGACGCTGAAGTGCCACGACGAACCGGCTTCCCTCGGCCCCTGTACCCTGTGCTATGGTTCGAGCGCTCATGAAGCGGCTTGCCATTCTTGGCTCGACCGGGTCGATCGGGGTAACGACGCTCGATCTGGTGGGGCGTTTTCCCGATCGCTTTCGAGTCGTTTCGCTGGCGGCGGGCAAGAACGTCGAGCGGCTGGTGGAGCAGGTCCGTCGCTTCGCGCCGCGCCTGGTCGCCGTCGCCGACGACGAGGCGGCGCGCGCGTTTCGCGCCGCGCTGCCCGACTTCACGGGCGAGCTGCTGACGGCCAACGAGGGCGGGCTCGAGCGCGTCGCCACCGCCGCCGAGGCCGACCTGCTGGTGTCGGGGCTCGTCGGCGCTCTCGGCCTGATGCCGACGCTGGCCGGCATCGCCGCCGGCAAGCACGTGGCGCTGGCCAACAAGGAGGTGCTGGTGGTGGCCGGCGAGTTGGTCACGCGCGCCGCGCGCGAGGCCGGCGTGCTGCTCTTGCCTCTCGACAGCGAGCACAACGCCATCTTCCAGGCTTTGCGCGGCCACCGCGCGGACGAGGTGAAGCGGCTGCTTCTCACCGCCTCGGGCGGTCCGTTTCGCACCCATTCGCGCGCCCAGCTGCGCTCGGTCACCCGCGAGCAGGCGTTGCAGCACCCGACCTGGAAGATGGGCAACAAGATCACCATCGACTCGGCCACGTTGATGAACAAGGGGCTGGAGGTGATCGAGGCCCACTGGCTGTTCCACCTGCCGCCCGACCGCATCGACGTCGTGATCCACCCGCAGAGCATCGTGCACTCGATGGTCGAGTACGTCGACGGCTCGGTGTTGGCGCAGCTGGGCATCTCGGACATGACGATTCCGATCTCGTACATCCTCGGCTATCCCGACCGGCTCCCGCTCGATCACCTGCCGGCGCTCGATCTGCCGCGCGCGGCGACGCTGACCTTCGAGGAGCCCGACCGCGACCGCTTTCCCTGCCTCGGGCTCGCCTATCGCGCGCTGCGCGCCGGCGGCAGCGCCCCGGCGGTGCTCAATGGCGCCAACGAGGTGGCGGTCGCCGCCTTCCTGCGGGGAGAGATCGAGTTTCTCGACATTCCGCGCACCCTGACCGCGGTGCTCGATCGTCATACCGTCGCCCCGGCGCAGGACCTCGACACCCTGCTCGGCGCCGACCGTTGGGCGCGCCGCGAGGCCGATCTCGTCTTGCGCGACGCGCGGTCGCAGCGCGCCAGCGCCTGAGCATTGGCCGACAAGGCAGGCGGTTCGCGGTCA
>CAZYMF010000309.1:0-4717 GCA_964648215.1 uncultured Binatia bacterium (SeqCode)
TCGCTCAGAAGCCCGAGCATCTTGGCGAGATACAGCGCGTAGCCGACCATGATGTCGGCGGCGGTGAACTCGTCGCCGAGCAGGTACGGCTTGCCCGCCAACGCCTTCTCCAACGTGTCGAGAACGGCCGCCATGCGGGCGCGGCCATCCGCGGCGACGGCCGGGATGCGCTCGGCCTCGGGGCGCATGAAGGTGTGCTGCACGATGTCGGAGAGCGGCGGCAGGGCCGTCGCCTCGCCGAAATGAACCCACTGCAGGAACGGCCCGCGCGCCGCCGTTCCCGGCGCCGGCGCCAGACGGCCCTTGCCGTACTTCTCGAGCAGGTACTCGACGATCGCTCCCGACTCGAACATCGTCAGCCCGTCGTCCTGCAACGCCGGCACCTTCCCCAGCGGGTGCACCTTCAGGTACTCGGGACCTTTCAGGCTCTCGGGCGTGAACTCGACCGTCTTGAGCTCGTAGGGCAGCCCGAGCTCTTCGAGCAGCCAGAGGACGCGGACGGAGCGGCTACGGGGCGAATGGTACAGTGTGATCATGGGATCTCCTTTGGGTGATGGGTGCTAGGTGTTGGGTGACGGGGAGCGGGTAGAGCAAGTGGCGTCACCTGGTTGGGCCTCTCGTTGCGGCTCACTCACGGCCGCGGCAGGTCCGGCAACCAGCTCGCGGGCTGCTGCGAGAACAATGTCGGCGCGTCCCAGTAGTCGCGCCACAGGGTGATCTTGCCGTCGCGGAACTTGAACACGGCGGCGACGCGCAGCGTCGCCCGCTCGCCCGTCGGGTGGTGCCAGACCTCGGTGCGCTCGACCATCATCGTGTCGCCTTTCTCCAGCAGCTCGTGAATGGTCGTCGGCAGACGCTCGAGAGTTCCCAGGCCCATCTCCAGCTTCGCCCGAATGGCGTCGGGACCGGTCACCGTCGCCGCCTCGTAGGGAACGTCCTCATAGACACAGTCGTCCGTGCAATGCGCCGCGACCGCGGCGAAGTCGAGACGTTCCAGATCCGCGAACAGCTGCCGCAGCCGCTTCTCGTTGTCACTCATGCTCTCCTCCCGTCATCAGAAATTGCCTGCATCGCGCTCACGCCGCGCGGAACTGCTCGACGACGAAGTCGAGCTGGCGATGGCGCGACCCGAGCGCGACATCGAAGCTGCGCGCGCGTTTGACGTACAGGTGCGCGTCGCAGTCCCAAGTGAAACCCATACCGCCGTGGTTCTGCACGTTGTCGGCGGCGTTCTGCAGGAAGGCGTTGGCGCACAGGATCTTGGCCACCGCGGCCTGGAACGCGGCGTCGGCGGCTTCGTCGCGCACCGAGACCACGGCGTACGTCGTCGCCGAGCGCGCCGCCTCGGCACGCACCGCCATGTCGGCGCAGCGATGCTTCACGGCCTGGAACGAGCCGATCGGTTTGCCGAACTGCTGGCGGACCTTGGCGTACTCGACCGACATCTCGACCGTGCGCTGGATGCCGCCGACCGCTTCGGCGCAGGCGAGCACGGTTGCCTCGCGGCGCAGCGCCGCCACCGCCTCACGGTCTCGCGTGAGAATCGTGCCGGGGGCGTCGCGCAGGCTGACTCGGGCGATCGGGCGCGTCGGATCCATGCTCGGCCGCGGCTCGACGGACACCGCCCCGGCGTGGCACGGAACGAAGACGATCCCGTCGTCCTCGAGGAGAAGCAGCGCGCCCGCGCCGTGGGCGTCGGCAACGCGGCGGCGCTCGCCGCTGACCCGCCCGTCGGCGAGGTGGAGCGGTGAATCGTCCGATCGTTCGACGAACGCGACGCGCAACTCGCCGGCGAGAATGCGGGTACGCACCGCCGCCAGCTCGGCGCCGCTCTGCCCTGCCAGCGCGTGAGCCGCCAACACGCTTCCCAGCCATGGCCCCGGTGCCAGCGTTCGCCCCAGCTCCTCGAACAGCACCATCTCCTCGGTGATCGCGTACCCGGCGCCACCCTGCGCGTCGGACAGACCGAGGCCGAAGAAGCCGAGCTCGCCGGCGGCGCGCCACAGCGACTCCAGCGCCCGCGGCCCGGCGTCGCCGAGAGCACGCACGCGCGACATGGGCAGCTCCTTCTCGATGAACGAGCGCACCGTCTGTTGAATCGCCTCCTGCTCGGCGCTGAGCATCAGATCCATGTCGCACCCCCTTCTCTCAGGTCAGGACAATGGGGAAGAGGTTCCCTCTCCCCCCCGGGAGAAGGGTCAGGGTGAGGGGGTGAAAGCTGTCGCCTCGGCGGTATCTTCTCATCTTGCGCCCCATGGCCTCCTCGCGCACGACTCTAGCGTGGCAGACCGAGAATGCGGTCGCCGATGATGTTGCGCTGGATGTCCTTCGAGCCGGCGGCAATGGTCGATGCGAACGACAGCAGGTAGCGGAACACCCACGTCTCTCGGACACGCCGGCGCCGTCCCTCCTCGCCGGGAACGACCTTCTCCTCGACGTCCCAGTCGAGAACGACCGGGCCGAGGATGTCCATCGCCAGGGCGTAGACCCGCTGCTGCAGCTCGGAGAAGAACAGCCGGATCAACGAGCCCTCGGCGCTGGGCGTGCCGGTGCGGGCGGTGCGGCTGACGCTGCGATAGGTCATCGAGCGCAGCGCCTCGACCTCGGCGCGCGCCAGCGCCAGGCGCCGGGCGATCTCGTCGTCGTCGAGAGCCGTCTTCGTCCCGGCGCCGCCGCCGTACGGCGTGGCGCGAGCGAGGTCGATCAGCTCGTCGACGACGCGGGCCAGGCGCACCTGCTCGGAGAGAAAGGCGGTGCCGCGCTCGAAGCCGAGCGTCGACATCGCCACGCGCCAGCCGTCGTTGATGCGACCGACGACATTGGCCCGCGGCACCCGCACCTCGTCGTAGAACACCTCGCAGAAGTCCTGATGACCGGCCATCGTCCGGATCGGCCGGATCTCGATGCCCTTGGCGCTCATCGGGCAGATCACCCAGGTGATGCCCTTGTGCTTGGGCGCCTCGGGATCGGTGCGCACCAGCAGCTCCTGGTACTCGGCGATCTGGGCGAAGCTGGTCCAGATCTTCTGGCCGGTGATGACCAGATCGTCGCCGTCGATCACCGCGCGCGCCTGCAGCCCGGCGAGGTCGGAGCCGGCGCCGGGCTCGGAGAACCCCTGGCACCACACGGTCTCGCCGCGCAGGATCTTGGGAAGATGAAACGACTTCTGCTCCTCGCTGCCGCAGGCGATCAGGGTCGGGCCGCCGTGGTTGAGGCCGACGAAGAGCGTCGTCGGCTCGTGCGCCTCGGCGCGGGCGAACTCCTCGTACCAGATGAGCTGCTCCAGCAACGACGCGCCGCGGCCGGCGTACTCCTGCGGCCACGAGATGCCGGCCCAGCCGGCGTCGAACATCTTGCGCTGCCAGGCGAGATCGAAATCGCGCCGCGCCGGCAGATCGTTCTCGGGCGGCGGGTCGCCGGGCCGGTTGGCCTCGATCCACTCGCGGGCACGTTGGCGAAACCATTCTTCGGCCGCGCTGAACGTGATTTCCATCGGCGCGCACTATGGTGCGGGGAGGGAGAAACCGCAAGGCGGCGCGACTCAACGCGGCAGCGCGAGCAATCGAGCCGCCTCGGCACAGTCGGCCACGGGACGACCGACCGCGGCCGCCAGCGCCGCCACCTCGCGCACCAGCTCTTCGTTGCTCGGCGTTCGCGGCCCGGCATAGTCCTCGAGACCGACGCGCACGTGGCCGCCGCGCTCGAGCGCCAGCCGCGCCAGGCCGCTCTCGACGACACAGCCGCCGATGACGGCCACGGCCCACGGGATGCTCCAGCCCTCGAGCATGCCGAGGTAGGCCTCGAGAGCGATGCGCGTCGGCGGCAGGCCGAAGCCGACACCGGTACCGCCGCCGAGGTAGTCGTACTCGCCGCCGAAGTAGAGCTTGACGAAGGCGCCTGCCGGCAAACGTCCGGCGCGCAGGTAGGCGATCACCGTGCGCAGGAAGCCGGGCTCGAACACGGCGATGCTCGGCCCGAGCCGGTAGCGCTCGCACAGACCGGCCGCGTGGCGGATGTCGGCGAAGGTGTTGGTGTAGACGAAATCGAACGCGCCCCCGGGCAAGCCGTCGTCGCCGACGCTGCCGAGGTTGACCGAGCCGGGATCGAGCAGACCCATCCGCATCAGGCCCGACTCGGCCAGCGGCGGGACGTGGGCGAAACGCTCCTCGACGGAGCCGCCGATGCCCACGGTGGGGTAGACGATCGCGTCCGGCCGCTCGCGCAGGATCACGCGCCAGGCCTCGAGGTAACATTCCGCCGCCGACGCGCCGTCACCGCCGACGCGATCGATGTGGTTGTGGACGATGGCCGCACCCGCGGCCAGGCAGCGCAGGCCGTCGGCGGCGATCTCCGCCGGCTCGCGTGGCACGTGCGGGTTGCGCTCCTTGGTGGTGACGCCGTTGACGGCGGCCTCGATGATCACCGGCGTCATCGCGTCACGTCATTCCGGCTGCGAGCTGTAGACGGTGGCGAGCTGCTGCAACACATCCTGCGTCGTCACCGGACGCAGCTCGCCGACGACGGGCGGCTTGCCGCCCTGGCTCTTCAGCGACAGATCGACGTCGGGCGACTCCGCCCGCAGCGCCGCCACGGTGCACTTCTCCCGCGGGCGATGCCGGAAGGGATCGATCTGGAAGAAGCGCAATGCGTTCTCGTGCGTGATCTTGTTGACGTCGCCATCCGGCGCGCCTTCGAGGCTGCGGGCGAGGATCTCGGG
>CAZYMF010000310.1:0-4669 GCA_964648215.1 uncultured Binatia bacterium (SeqCode)
AGGGCACGGTGAACCAGTACACCGGCGACGGCATCATGGCGCTGTTCGGCGCGCCGATCGCACACGAGGATCACGCCCGGCGGGCGTGCTACGCGGCGTTGCATCTGCGCGGCGAGCTGGCTCGTTACGCCACGGAGGTGAAGCGGGAGCACGGCGTCGGCTTCTCGACGCGCATGGGCGTCAACTCCGGCACGGTGGTCGTCGGCAAGATCGGCGACGACCTGCGCATGGACTACACGGCGCAGGGTCTCACCGTGGGCCTGGCGCAGCGGATGGAGGCGCTGGCCTCGCCGGACACTTGCTACGTGAGCCCGGAGACGGCGGGGCTCGTGAGCGGGTACTTCGACCTCGAGGACCTCGGCGAATTCCGCGTCAAGGGCGTCAGCGCGCCGATGCGGGTGCATCGCCTCGTCGGCGCCGGGGCGGCGACGACGCGCCTCGATGTGTCGCGGGCGCGCGGCCTGACGCGTTTCGTCGGCCGCGACGACGACATGGCCACCCTCGAGACCGCCCTGGCCCAGGCGCAGGCGGGCAACGGGCAAGTCGTCGGCGTCGTCGCCGCCGCGGGCACCGGCAAGAGCCGGCTTTGCTACGAGTTCGCTCAGCGCTGTCGCGCCCGCGGCCTGGTCGTGAACGAGGGGCACGCGGTCGCGCACGGGAAGAACATCCCGTATCTTCCCATGCTCGAGGTGTTCCGGGCCTACTTCGGCATCGGCGACGGTGACAGCGACGCAATGGTGCGCGACAAGATCGCCGGTCGCCTGCTGCTCCTCGACGAAGGTTTTCGCGACGTGCTGCCCGTGATCTTCGAGTTCCTTCGCGTCCCCGACCCGGAGCATCCCGTGCCGCGCATGGATCCCGAGGCCAAGCAGCGGCAGTTCTTCGCCGTCATCCGTCGCGTCATCCAAGATCGGCGGGTGGGGGCGGATCGCGTCTTTGCGCTGATCGAGGACCTGCATTGGGCCGATCCCGGCAGCGAAGCCCTGCTGGCGCAGTGGGTCGACGCGATCGCCGGGACGTCGAGCTTCCTCATCGTGAATTTCCGTCCCGAGTACCACGCCGAGTGGATGCAAAAGTCGTATTACCGGCAGCTGCCGCTGGCGCCGCTCGGCAGCGACGCCATCCGCGACTTGCTTGCCGACCTGCTGGGCGCCGACCCCAGCGCGCGCGGGTTGGCCGACGACATTCACGCCCGCACCGGCGGCAACCCGTTTTTCATCGAAGAAGTGGTTCAAGGTCTGATCGAGTCGGGCAACTTGCAAGGCGAACGCGGCGCCTATCGGCTGGTGACACCGATCGAGCGGCTCGAAGTGCCGCCCTCGGTGCAGTCGCTCCTCGCTTCCCGCATCGACCGGTTGCCCGAACGCGAAAAGGGAGTGCTGCAAACGGCGGCCGTCATCGGCAAGGAGTTCAGCGAGCCGATTCTTCGCCGGGTGGTCACGGTCAGCAGCCGAACGCCCCTTGCGGGCCCTGATCTCGCCGCTGCTCTCGCGGCGTTGCAGACGCGCGAGTTTCTCTACCAGACGGCGCTCTATCCGGTTGCCGAGTACACCTTCAAGCATCCGCTGACGCAGGAGGTCGCGCTCGGCTCGCAGTTGCAGGACCGGCGCCGGCAGATCCATGCGGCCGTCGCGGAGGCGATCGAAACGACGCATGCGGACAAGCTCGATGAGCATGCCGCTTTGCTGGCGCATCACTGCGAGCAGGCGGGGCAACCGTTGATCGCGGCGACGTGGCACGCGCGCGCCGGACGGTTCGTCGGCAAGAACGATTTCGCCGAGGCGGGGCGACACTGGCAACGAGCCCGCGAGCTGCTGCGTGAGCTCGCCGACGAACCCGCCGCCGCCAGCCTCGGCGCCGAGGCATGCTTCCACCTCCTCGCGCTCGGAGGTCTGCGTGTCCGCCTTTCCGGAGACGACGCGCGACAGATTTTCCAGGAGGGCCTCGAATGGGCAGAGCGCGCGGGCGATCGCCTGCTCACCGGCCGGCTCCACCAGGCTCTGTCGGTCTTCGAAATCGGCAACGACCAAGTCGCAGCGGCCCTCGCTCACGCCGCGGAATGGGAGCGCGTTGTGCGCGCCTTGCCTGACGACGAACGGCGGGCGATGGCATTGTGGCCGTCCTTGGCTCCCCTGTTCTTGCGCGGCGATCTCGCGGTGGCGCGTGCCAACTCCCTGCAGCAGATCGAGTGGACACGCGATCATCCGGAGTGGGGATTTCTCGACTGGGGCCTGAGTGCCCATGTCGGTGCGCTTTGGACGCTTGCGCAGATCGAGCTGTACGACGGTTCATTGGAACGAGCCCGGCAGATCCTCGCCGATGGCATTCAGATGGCTCGCCGTCTGGGAGATTCCGAGTTCGAAGTGCTTCTCGGCGGGACGCTGTGCCGGCTGGCGAACATCGCTCTGGAGCCCGACCTCGCTCGTGGCGCCGTGCAACGCGCGATCGAGCTCAGCGAGCGTCTTGGAACGACCTCGCGGATCGCCGCCCATACCGCATTGGGGATCCTGTATTTCCTGGACGGCGACCTCCAGCGGGCGGGCGAGAGCTGGGAGTACGCCCAATCGCTGTCCGCACCGGGCGCTCGCTTCATGGATCCGGCGCTGCGCTCTTGTCTCGCGAATGCTGCCCTCGCCGGCGGAAACCCGGAGCGGGCGCGGGCAATCGCCGAGGAGGCGCTGGCGGCGTGCCTCGAGATCGGCGCGCGCCTCGGCGCAATCGAAGCGGCGGTGGCCTTGTCGGCGGCGCTGCGTGCCCTGGCAGGTGCCGGCGCGGCCGAGCGGAGCGAAGATTTGTTGACCACGGCCGAGCGCCTGATCGGCGACACCGGTGCCTGCAACCTGACGCCGTTCGTCCTCGTCGAACGGGCCGGCCTGGCGGAGCTGCGCGGCGACTTGCCGCAACGAGAGTCGTATCTGCGTCGCGCACTCGCGGGGTTCACGCAGATGGGCGCCACCGGCCGGGCGGCGCAGCTCGGCAAAGAGATCGCCCGTTAGCGCTTCCGGAAAAGGGGACAGGCTACTTTTTCGTGTCCAAGGGGTTGATCTAGCTCCACTGACAAGAGGGAAAAGCAGCCTGTCCCCTTTTGCCTTACGCCTTCTTTGCCCGCCCGGCGCTCAGGAAGGAATCCGCCTGTAGCCCGAGCCGTGACCACTGCTCGCCATGCGCCTTGAGGTGGGCGTGCAGCTGGCGGTCGTGACGACTTGCCGCGCTCAGCGGACCGATGAACGGCTGCCAGCGCGGCGGTGCGGCGGGCTGCGGCTGGTCGCCCATGATGGTGACGCGCTGGATGACGCGGTCGCCGTCGAAGTCGTTCAAGACGTAGTGCTGCGTGCAGCGGTTGTCCCACATCGCGATCGTTCCCTCGGTCCAGTGGTAGCGGACCGTGAACTGCGGTCTCGTCACCCAGCTGGTCAGGAACTGGAGCAGCACGGCGCTCTCTTTGTGGCTGAGCTCGACAAGGCGCCGGGTGAAGTGCTCGTTCACGAAGAGCGACTTGCGCCCGGTCTCTGGATGGATGCGAACGACGGGATGGATTGCCGTCTTCTCGCTCTGGCCGTGCGGATCGGCGTCGTGCAGAGCGGTCAACCCCTCACAGAATTCCCGCATCGGCGGTGACAGCTCGTCATACGCCTTGTACGTGTTCGCCCACATCGTGTCGCCGCCTACGGGCGGACATTTGGCCATGCGCAGGATGGCGATGACCGAGGGCTCGGCCTGGCAGGTGAGGTCACTGTGCCACTCGTCGGCGATGGCGCCTTGCCCGCCGGTGGCGTGCAGCTCGAAGAACTCCGGTCGCTCGGCCGAGAACGAAAGGTTGGGATGCGCCTCGAGCTCGCCGAACAGGCGGCCGAACGCGATGTGCTCGTCCGGCGTCATCTGCTGACCGGGAAAGAACAGGACGAGGTGCTCGAGCAGCAGCGATCGGATCGTGTCCGCCTCGGCCGGCCCCGCCTCATTGAGGCTGATTCCGCGGATCTCGGCTCCGAGGGAACCGGAAAGCCTGGCGACTTCGAGCTCGCTCGTCTTCTTTGCTGTCTCCACGTCTGCCTCCTGTGACGCGGCTCGGCACCCTTGTCCGTATCGCGGGCCCGACGCCGATGGCCAGAATCGATACCACGCCGGCTGCGCGATTTGAAAGATCCGACTTACTTCCTAGGGATCGGGGCGCACCCTCCACGGGCGCACCGGGTCGTCCGTCGAGCGTGTCGTGCCATCCAATTGCCATCGCGCTTGTGTTCCGCTCCCGAGCTGTGGAATTCTCCGACCTCCAAAGAGGAGTGTGGTCTTGTGACAGCGCCGGGCGAGGCGGGTGGTACCGGACTGTTCAGGCGAGCTCACCGCGTGGTGAATCGATCATTCTACCCCTCGAGCCGATGAAGTGCCCGAAGTGCCAGACCGAGAATCTCGCCGACTCGGCCTTCTGCGAGGAGTGCAGCGCGCCGCTGGAAGCCCAGTGCCCGGCGTGTGGCACGGCCAACCGACCCACGGCCAAGTTCTGCCGGAAGTGTCGGGCGGCACTGCAGGTCTCAGGTGCTGGGTCTCAGGTGGCGGGCCCCCACACCCAGCACCCGACACCCGATCCCCGATCCTACACCCCCAAACATCTCGCCGACAAGATCCTGACCGCCCGCAGCGCGCTCGAAGGCGAGCGCAAGCAGGTCACCGT
>CAZYMF010000311.1:0-4652 GCA_964648215.1 uncultured Binatia bacterium (SeqCode)
GTCTGATGGACCTGACGGGTTTGGTTCCGGATTGGATTCGGACTCTGGCGGCGTATCCCCCGGGAATGCCCATCGAGGAGTTGGAGCGCGAGTACCACATCTTCGGCTCGGTCAAGCTCGCCTCCAACGAGAATCCGCTCGGGCCCTCGCCCAAGGCGCTGGCGGCGCTGATTCGGGCGCTGCCCGAGATTCACCGCTATCCCGACGGCGGTTGTTACTATCTCCGGCGCGGCCTGGCGCAGAAGCTCGGCGTCGGCCCCGAGGCCCTCCTCTTCGGCAACGGGTCGAACGAGATCATCGAGCTGCTGGTGCGGACCTTCTTGAGCCGCGGCGAGCATGCCGTGGTCGCCGATCAGGCCTTCGTCATCTACCGCATGATCGTGCAGGCGGCCGGCGGGCGCTCCACCGTGGTGCCGCTGCGCAACTACACCCACGATCTCGAGGCCATGGCCGAGGCGATCACGCCCTCCACGCGGATGATCTTCCTGGCCAACCCGAACAACCCGACGGGCACCATCTTCGCCCGCCCGCAGTGGCGCGACTTTCTCGCCGCGGTGCCGCCGCACGTGGTGGTGGTGATGGACGAGGCCTACGCCGAGTTCGTCGACGACCCGGAGTACCCCGACTCGCTCAGCGACATCGGCTCCGACCGTCTCGTCGTCGTGCTGCGCACATTCTCCAAGATCTACGGCCTGGCGGCCTTGCGCATCGGCTATGCCGTGGGGCGCTCGGAGCTGATCGAGCTGGTCAACCGCGTGCGCCAGCCCTTCAACGTGAACACCCTGGCGCAGGTGGCGGCGCTGGCGGCGCTCGACGATACCGAGCACGTGGAGGAGACGCGCCGTCTCAACCGCGAGGGCCTGAAGTTCCTGAAGGCCGCGTGCGAGCGTCTCGGCCTCGCCTACGTGCCGAGCTGGGCCAACTTCCTGCTCATCGAGGTGGGCAACGGCGCGCGGGTCTACGACGCCTTGCTGCGCGAGGGCGTCATCGTGCGCCCGATGGGCTTCTACGGCTTGCCCGATCACGTGCGCGTGACGGTGGGGCTGCCGCGGGAGAACGAACGCTTCGTCAAGGCGCTGGAGCAGGTGCTGCGCGCGGGAGGAGCGGGTGGCGCGCCTTTTTGAGCGAGTCACCGTTGCCGGCATCGGCCTGATCGGCGGGTCGTTGGCGCTGGCCGCCCGCCAAGCCGGTTTGGTCGGCGAGGTCGTCGGCCTGGCGCGCCGGTCGGAAACCTTGGCCGAGGCGTTGCGTCTGGGCCTGGTGGACCGGGCCAGCAGCGATCCGGCCGAAGCGGCGCGCGGCGCCGACCTTCTGGTTCTGGCCGTGCCGGTGCGCGCGCTCGTCCCGGTGGCCCGCCAGTGCCTGGCGAGCCTGGCGCCGGCGGCGGTGGTGACCGACGCCGGCAGCGTCAAGGCACCGGTGGTGCGCGAGCTGGAGGCGCTGGTTTCGGAGGATCGCCACTTCGTCGGCGCGCACCCGATCGCCGGCACGGAGGAGCAGGGGCCAGCGGCCGCGGATGCGGCTCTGTTCCGCGACCAGCTCTGCATCCTCACCCCGAGCGAGCACACCGATGCCGCCAGCGCCGATCGCGTGCAGGCCCTGTGGCAGGGCGTGGGCATGCGCGTCGAACGGATGAGCCCCGAGCGTCACGACGCGCTGCTGGCGGCCGTGAGCCATCTGCCCCACGTGGTGGCCTTCGCCCTGGTGAACGCGCTCGCCGCCGCCGGCGTCGACTTCGCGCGCTACGGCGGCGGCAGCCTGCGCGACGCCACCCGGGTGGCCGCGAGCTCGGTGGAGATGTGGCGCGACATCCTGCTGGTCAACGCCGCCGCCGTCGATGCGGCGCTGGAGAGCTTTCGCGGCGAGGTCGATCGCCTGCGTGAGGTGATCCGCCGCGGTGACGAGGCGGGGCTCACCGAGCTGTTGAGCCGAGCGAGCACGCTGCGGCGGGGATGGATTGGCCGATGAGCCCGGACGCCGTCGAGATCCAGCCGCTCGAGCGGCCGCCGGACGCGGTCGTGCGCGTGCCCGGGTCGAAGAGCCTGACCAATCGGGCGTTGCTGATCGCGGCCCTCGCCGACGGGCGCACCACGCTCGCGGGGGCTCTGTTCAGCGACGACACCGACGCCATGGCGACCTGCTGGCGCGAGCTCGGCGTGCCGGTGGCCGAGGACCCTGCCGCCGAACGCTTCGTCGTCGACGGCTGCGGCGGTCGCTGGCCGATCGCGGCGGCCGCTCTCGACGTTCGCGGCGCCGGCACGGCCATGCGTTTCCTCACCGCCGCGCTGTGCACCGGCCGCGGCCGCTTCCGGCTCGACGGCACGCCGCGCATGCGCCGGCGGCCGATGCAGGATCTGCTCGATGCCTTGCGGCAGCTCGGTGCCCGCGTGCGCAGTGAGCACGACGACGGCTGCCCGCCGGTGCTGATCGAGGCGGAGGGACTGGCCGGCGGCACGACGACGGTGGCGGGCGACAAGAGCAGCCAGTTTCTCTCGGCG
Source organism: uncultured Binatia bacterium (SeqCode) (assembly GCA_964648215.1). Classification (GTDB taxonomy): domain Bacteria; phylum Desulfobacterota; class Binatia; order HRBIN30; family JACQVA1; genus CAZYMF01. Next base: position 2,499 of record CAZYMF010000311.1, read on the forward strand.
CTGCTGCTGGCCGCCCCCTATGCGCAGAGCGACGTCACCGTGACCGTGCGCGGCAAGCTGATCGCGCGCCCCTACGTCGACATGACCCTCGGCGTGATGGCCGACTTCGGGGTGGGCACGGAGCGGGGCGGCGACGATCACTTCCGCGTGCGCAGCGGCCAGCGCTATCGGGGGCGCGCCTACGCCGTCGAGCCCGACGCGTCGGCGGCACACTACTTCTGGGCGGCGGCCGCGCTCACCGGCGGGCGCGTCCGCGTCGACGGCTTGGGCGCGCGCTCGTGCCAGGGGGACGCGCGCTTCGCCGACGTCCTCGGGGCGATGGGTGCCACGGTCCGCCGCACGGACGCCTTCACCGAAGTGACCGGCCCGGACCGGCTGGACGGCATCGACGTCGACATGAACGAGATCTCGGACACGGCGCTGACGCTGGCGGCGCTGGCGCCGTTCGCGCACGGGCCGGTGCGCATTCGCAACGTGGCGCACATTCGGCTGCAGGAGAGCGACCGGCTGCGCGCCGCGGCCACCGAGCTGCGGCGTCTCGGGGTCGGCGTGACCGAGCACGAGGACGGGCTGGAGATCCAGCCCGGGCCGGTGCGGCCGGCGACGATCGAGACGTACGACGATCATCGGGTGGCGATGAGCTTTGCGCTCGTCGGGTTGCGCGTGCGAGGGGTTCGGATCGCCGACCCGGGCTGCGTGGCGAAGACGTTTCCCGATTACTTCGCCCGCTTGGAATCCTTGCGCCGATGAGGGGTTGAGGACCGCTATGAAACGCTTGATCATCACCATCGACGGACCTGCCGGCGCCGGCAAGAGCACGGTGAGCCGATGCCTGGCGGCGAAGCTCGGTTATCGCTATGTAGACACCGGTGCGATGTACCGTGTCATCGGCGTGCTTGCCGCCGAACAGAGTATCGAGCTCGACGACGCGGCGCGGCTGGCGCCGCTTTGCGACCAGGTCGAAATTCGCTTCGAGGCCGACCGGGAGGGCGTGCGGACGTACGCCGACGGCCGGGATCTGTCCGACTTGATCCGCACCGGAGCGGCCGGCCAGCTGGCATCGAAGGTTTCGACCGTGCCGGCCGTGCGCGAGCGCCTGGTGGCGCAGCAGCGGGCACTGGGGGCCGCGGGCGGCGTGGTGATGGAAGGCCGCGACATCGGCACGGTGGTGTTCCCGGACGCGCCCCTCAAGGTCTTTCTCGACGCCTCGCCGGCGGAGCGCGCGCGCCGGCGCGCGGTCGAGCTCGAGGCGCGCGGGGAGACCGTGGACCTGGCGGCCATGGAACGCGAGATTGCCGAGCGCGATGCCCGTGACCGATCGCGGGCGCATTCGCCTTTGCGCCCGGCGCCGGACGCCCGGGTGATCGACAGCACCGGCCGACCTGCCGAGGCCATCGTCGAAGAGCTGGCGAGAGTCGCGCAAGGTATTGAAAGGGCTTGAAACTCAAGCCTGACGGCGATAAGGAACCAAAACCACATCCGCTTCAGGGGGTAGACTTCACATGGATCAGGATAACAAAGCGGCCGCGGACGGCGGCCAGGAGGATTTTGGCCTCCTGTTCGAGCAGAGTATGCGCTCGGTCCGTCCCGGCGGGGTTGTTCGCGGCCGCGTCGTGCAGGTGTCGCGTGATGCCGTCACCATCGACATCGGATACAAGTCGGAGGGGCAGGTTTCCATCCGGGAGTTCATGGACCGCGACGGCAACGTCTCGGTCCAGGAAGGCGACGAGACCGACGTCTACTTCGACACCGCCGAGGGCGAGCACGGGGGCGTCGTGCTCTCGCGCGCCAAGGCGGAGCAGTTCAAGGTGTGGCGCGACATCGAGGAGGCCTTCGAGCAGAACGGGGCCATCGAGGGCACCATCGTCGGTAAGGTCAAGGGCGGTCTGAAGGTCGACGTCGGCGTGCCGGCGTTCCTCCCGGGCTCGCACGCCGATCTCCGTCCGGCGCGCAACCTGGATCGTTATCTCGGTCAGCGAGGACGTTTTGCCATCCTGAAGTTCAACCGCGCCCGCGGCAATGTGGTGGTGTCGCGCCGAGCGGTGCTCGAGCGCGAGCGCGAGTCGATGAAGGAAGAGACGCTCAAGGTGCTGGAGCCGGGGATCGTGCTCGAAGGCACGGTGAAGAACATCACCGATTACGGCGCCTTCGTCG
>CAZYMF010000312.1:0-4622 GCA_964648215.1 uncultured Binatia bacterium (SeqCode)
GCCGGGCCGAAGCCGATGCGGGTGTAGCTGTCGGGCTCTTGCGGGCCGTCGGCGATGCGGGCGACGTCGCGCAGGTAGACGGGTCGGCCGTCGACGGTGGAGACGAGCGTGGACGCCACCTGGTCGGCGGAGTGGAAGAACGGGCCGGCGTCGAGCTGGATCTCGCGATCGCCGCGATCGAAGCGGCCGGCGCGCACGTTGAGGTTGGCGGCCTTCAATGCCTGCATCACCTCGAGCAAAGAGGTGCCGCGGGCGCCGAGCCTGGCTGGATCGACGTAGATCGTCACCTGGCGGCGCTGGCCGCCGAAGACGCCGCTCCTGCCGGTGTCGGGCACGCGCGCCACCTTGTCGAGCACCTCGTCGGCGATGCGGCGCAGCTCGGGGCCGCCGTAGGCCGGGTTGGGCGACGACAGCGTGAACAGGACGATGGGGACGTCGTCGATCTCCACCGGCTTGACGATCCAGCTGGTCACGCCCGACGGCACGGCGTCCTGGTTGGACATCACCTTGTTCCACACCTTGACCAGGCTGCGCTCGCGGTCCTGCCCGACGAAGAAGCGAACGGTGACCACCGCCTCGCCCGGGCGCGACATCGAGTAGACGTACTCGACGCCGTCGATCTCCCACAGCTTGGCCTCCAAGGGCGTGGCGACGAGGTTCTCGGTCTCCGCGGCCGAGGCGCCCGGGAACTCCACGAACACGTCGGCGAAGGGCACGACGATCTGCGGGTCCTCCTCGCGCGGCGTCACAACAAGCGCCAGCGCGCCCGCCAGCAGCGAGGCGATCAGCAGGAGGATCGAGAGCTTCGAGGTGATGAAGATCCGGACGATCTTCGCGGTCAGTCCCCGCTTGGGGTGGGCTTCTTCCGTCATCGGCTTTCCGTCGACCGTGCCCGCTACTGCCCGATGACCACGACTTCGCCGGCGTGGAGCCCGGACAGCACCTCCGCCTCGTCGCCGTAGGTCTTACCGGTGCGGACGTTGCGGATGCGCGGCGCGCCGTCGGCGAGGATGCGGACGGCCTCGAGCTGCCCCATGCGGACGATGGCCGAGCGCGGCACCAGCACCGCCTGGTGCTTGCCGCAGGGCGAGCGCAAGGTGCCGAAGCCGCCCGGCTGCAGCCCGGCGCCGGCGGGCAGTCCGACCTTGACCAGGAAGGTGCGGCTCCGCGGATCGGCGATCGGCGCGATCTCCTCGACGCGGCCAGTGACGTCCTGCTTGGGCGTGTCGAAGCGTACCGGCACCTGGGCTCCAACGGCGAGCGCGCCGATGCAGCGCTCGGCGATCTGCGTTTCGAACCGGAGAGAGCGCGGATCCTGGATGACCACCAACGGCTTTCCCGGTACCGCCATGTCGCCGGGATCGACGAGGCGCCGAGCGACGACGCCGTCGAACGGCGCCTTGATGCTGGTGTCGCCGACCATCACTTCGACCTCGGTGATGGCGTCGCGCGCCTGCGCCACCTGGGCGCGCGCGGCCTGGGCGCGTGCGTTGACGGCATCGAGATCCTGCTGCGTCGCCGCCTGTTTCTTGAACAGCGCCTGGGTGCGACGCTGCTCGGAGTCGGCTTGCGCCGCCTGCGCCTGCGCCGCGGCGAGTGCCGCGCGCGCCTGCTGGGCGCGGGCTTTGATCTCGCGGGCATCGAGGGTGGCGATCACATCTCCACCCTTGACGGTCGAGCCGACGTTCACCCGCACCTCGACGACGTGGGCCATCACCTTCGGGGCGACGTTGGCGACGGATCGTGAGGTGACGGTGCCGGGCCAATCGATCGTGTCCTCCACCTCACGCTGCTCGACCTTGACCGTCTTCAGTCCGGCGTCGGACCCCGAGGGCAGCGGCACCGTGCCCGGCGCCACCTTGTGAGCGCCGATGGTTCCCTGGAGATAGAGCAGCAGCAGGATCAGCGCGACGACGGCGACGACGGCGACGATGGCCTTGGTCGGAATGCGAGTGGCGGCGGACTCTGTCATTTTTCCCCCGGAGTGGGCGCAGGGTAGGCGGCGGCCCAGTAGCCGATGGCTTGCTGCAGGCCGCCCTCGGCGCGCCGGGCATCGTAGCGGGCGGCGATGGCGCGGGAGCGGGCGTCGGTGCGCGCGACCTCGGCGTCGAGGTAGCGGGTGATGATCACGGCGCCGGCTCGATACTGCTCCTGCACCAGCCGCAGCGCCTCCTCGGCGGCGGCGACGGCCGCCTCGGCGACCTGGGCGCGCTGCCGTGCCTCGTCGAGGTTGAGCAGCGCGGCCTTGACGTCACGCTCCACTCCCAGACGCGTCTTGCGCTCGTCCTCGCGTGCCTCGGCCAGCTTGCGCTCGGCCGCGCGCACGCGCTCCGCGGTGCGAAAGCCGGAGAAGAGATCGAGCTCGGCGACCGCGCCGAAGGTCCAGTTGTCCTTGCTGCTCGACAGCCCCAGATCGGTGGCGTCCTGCCCGTACGTGCCCATGGCGTCGATCCGCGGCAGGTAGGCGGCGCGCTCCGCCTTGACCTCGTGCTCGCGGATCTGCACCAGGCGCGCGCTCGCCTGCAGCTCGGGGCGTTGCCGCAGCGCCCGGGCGAGAGCCTCCTCGAAGGTCGCGGGCAGGTTCGGCGCTTCCGCCTTCGTCGTGGGCGCCACCTGCAGCGGGGCGGTGGCGCCGAGACCGAGGAGGACGCGCAGGCCGGCGCGGGTGAGCTCGACGGCGTTCTGCGCCCTGACGTGCTCCTCGCGCGCCGCCGCCAGCCGCACTTCGAGGGAGAGAACGTCGGACTTCAGGGCGCTCCCTTCGTCGAAGCGCGCCCGGGATTGCTTCAACGCGCTGGCGACGGCGTCGATCGAGGCGGCGGTGGCCTGCACCTGCTCGGGTGTGGCGAGCAGGGCGTAGTAGCCGGCGACGACCGCGTCGGCCAGGGTGTTGCGCACGGCGTCACGCTCGAAGCGGGCGGCGTCGACGCCGAGCTCGGCGGCGAGGCGGCGCTGGTAGTCCCGGCCGCCGCGGAACAGCGGTAGCACGCCGATGATCTCCGGGCGCACGTCTTGCGTCGGCCCCGGGTTGTTGAAGTTCTGGTTGAGGGAGAAGCTGCGCTGCGACAGGATCATTCCGAACGCTTGCGACGGGTTGTCGGTGCGGGTGTAGGACAGGCGCGCCGACACCTGCGGGAAGAACGCCGAAGTCGCCTCGCCCAGGCTGGCCTTGGCCTGCCCGATGCGCTCGGCGGCGGCGTGTACGTCGGGGTTGTTGTCGAAGGCCAGACGCACGGCCTCGTCGAGCGTGAGCGGGTGCGCGGGCAGGAGGTCGACGCCGCCGGCGTCGGGCGCGACCGCGGTCACGGGCGACGGGGCGGCATCGGATCCCCGGGCCGGGTGCAAGCCGAGGCCGAGCAGCCCGGCGATCATCAGGCCGAGCGCGACTCTCTGTGCGCGCGTGGTCACGGGCCTCTTCTCAGCCGGTGGCGGAGAGCCTCACGTGGTGCCCAGGCGCCGGAGGATCTTCTCGGCGGGGCAGACGCCGGTGAAGGAGGACTGGATGAGATTGAGGGAGACGAAGGCCGCCAGCAGCAGCCAGGCGTCGGCCACGAAGTAGCCGAGCACCAGGCTGATGCCGACCATCGACCCGGCCAGCAATCGGACGCCTCTTTCGGTTTTCATGACGTGGTCTCCTCTGATGTTGTCTTCCGGTAAGAGCCAAAACCGGCCAGAAGGATTCGCAAGCTCCCCCGCCAACGGGGCTTCGCAGCAACCGTTGTGCCCGCAGGGCCGGCGGGGTTGAACATGAGATCAGGCCCGCCAGAGGCGCTGTCTGCGAACATGCCCCCTGCGGATTCCCAGAGCTGGGACAGCGCGTCGCCCGGGGGACAGTGGTAGGTTGCCATCGCGAAAGCTCTTTCCCCGTGTTAGAGCCAAAACCTCGACGGAGGATTCGCGGGAGTGGTCACGGCGCAGACGGAGCAGGCGCTTGTTGGGGCGGCGCGAGCGGGGGATCCGCAGGCGATCGACGCGTTGCTGACGCGGCATCAGGGGCAGGTGTTCCGTTTCGCCCTGAAGATGTGCCGCGACGAGGAGGACGCCAAGGACGTTCTGCAGGACACGCTGCTGGCCTCGGTGCGCGCCCTGAGCGGCTTTCGCGGCGGCTCGTCCGTCTCCACGTGGCTCTACTCGATTGCCCGCAGCTTCTGCATCAAGCAGCGCCGGCGGAGCAGGTTCGCGCCGGCGGACGACAAGGTGCTGCCCTTGGAATCGGTCGCCGGCAGTGCCGCGCTGCCCGACGAGCGTTGCGGCCCGGAAGAGACGGTTGCCGGCAATCAGCTACAGGCGGCGGTCAACGACGCCATCGCGGCGCTGCCGCCGATGTATCGCGAGGTGCTGGTGCTGCGCGACATCGAGGGGCTGCCGGCCGCCGAGGTGGCCAAGGTGGTGGGTATCGGCGAGCGCGCGGTGAAGAGCCGGCTGCACCGCGCCCGCATGGCGGTGCGCGAGCGTGTGGCTCCGGCGCTCGGCCGCGGGCTCGAACCGGCGGCGGTGCCGGGGCGCTGCCCGGACATCCTGCGCCTGTACTCGGAGCATCTCGAGGGCGACGTCAGCCCCGAGCTGTGCGCCAGGATGGAGCGCCATCTCGCCGGCTGTGACCGCTGTCAGGCGAGCTGCGA
>CAZYMF010000313.1:0-4598 GCA_964648215.1 uncultured Binatia bacterium (SeqCode)
CAGGCGGAGAACTTCCGCAAGATGATCCTGGCGATGGCGCGCGACATCCGCGTCATCCTGATCAAGCTGGCCGACCGCACCCACAACTTGCGCACCCTCAATCACCTGGCGCCGGAGCGCCAGCACGACATCGCCCAGGAGACGCTCGACATCTACGCGCCGCTGGCGCACCGCCTCGGCATCTACTGGGTGAAGAGCGAGCTCGAGGACAACGCGCTGCGCTTCCTGCGGCCCGAGGTCTACTACCAGCTCAAGCGCAACGTGGCCAAGAAGAAGGGGGCGCGCGAGCGCTACATCAAGGAGGTCATCGACGTCCTGCACAAGCGCCTGACCGACTCCGCCATCGAGGCCGAGATCTCCGGGCGGCCGAAACACTTCTACTCGATCTACCAGAAGATGCAGAGCCAGAACCTGCTCTACGACCAGATCTACGACCTGGTCGCCTTCCGCATCATCGTCGACACCGTGCGCCAGTGCTACGAGGCGCTCGGCATCGTCCACGCCAGCTGGAAGCCGGTGCCGGGACGCTTCAAGGACTACATCGGCCTGCCCAAGGCCAACGGCTACCAGTCGCTGCACACCACCGTGATCGGCCCCTACGGCGAACGCATGGAGGTGCAGATCCGCACCCACGAGATGCACCGCGTCGCCGAGGCCGGCATCGCCGCGCACTGGCGCTACAAGGGGCCGGGCACGCCCGCCGAGGAGACGCAGCGCTTCGCCTGGCTGCGCCAGCTGCTCGAGTGGCAGCAGAACCTGCCCGACCCGCGCGACTTCCTGCGCTCGGTGAAGGAGGACCTGTTCAGCGACGAGGTCTTCGTTTTCACCCCGCACGGCGACCTGCTCAACTTCCCCGAGGGCGCCTCGGTGATCGACTTCGCCTACCGCATTCACTCCGAGGTCGGCCATCACTGCGCCGGCGCCCGGGTCAACGGCCGCCTGGTGCCGCTGCGCTACCGCCTGCGCAACGGCGACACCGTGGAGATCGTCACCACCGCCACCCAGACGCCGAGCCAGGACTGGCTCAACTTCGTCAAGACCAGCCGCGCCAAGGCGCGCATCCGCAGCTGGATCAAGTACCAGCAGCGCTCGCGCAGCATCGCCGTGGGCCGCGAGATCCTCGAGCGCGACCTCGCCCGCTATCACCTCGACCTCGCCCGGCTGCGCAAGGAAGGCAAGCTCGCCGCCGCTGCCAGAGGGGTCTCGGTGCGCGACGAGGACACCCTGCTGGCCGCCGTCGGCTACGGCAGGCTCACGGTCCACCAGGTGCTCGCCCACCTCGTGCCGTCCGAGGCGCTGGAGGCGGCGCACGCGGCGCAGGAGGAGAGCACCCTCAAGCGCCTCTTCCGCATGGTCAAGCGCCAGACCCCGGGCGGCGTGCGGGTCAGCGGCGTCGAGGACATGCTGGTGCGCTTCGGCAAGTGCTGCGATCCGCTGCCCGGCGAGCGCATTCTCGGGTTCATCACCCGCGGCCGCGGGGTCACCGTGCACTCCATCGACTGCCCGCGCGTGCTCGAGAGCGATCCGCAGCGCCGCGTCGAGGTGGTGTGGGACGACGGCGGCCAGGCGGCGCTGCGCCCGGTCACCGTCGAGGTCACCTGCGTCGACGAGCCCGGGCTGCTGGCGGCGATGAGCAAGGCGATCAGCGGCGCCGGCGTCAACATCAGCCGGGCGCAGGTAAAGAGCGTACCCGACAAGCACGCCGTCAACACCTTCGAGGTCATGGTCGGCGATGCGGCGCAGCTCAATCGCGTCATCCGCGCCCTCAGCAAGGTGCGCGGCGTGACGCGGGTGGCGCGGGCGCGGGGGTGAAGAAGAAGTCGATAGTCAATAGTCGATAGTCAAAAGGGATCGGACGGGAGTCGTCACGAATGAAGGAAGCGGTGAGCACGGAGAAGGCGCCGCGGGCGATCGGGCCCTACGCGCAGGCGATTCGGGCGGGCGGCTGGCTGTTCTGCTCGGGGCAGATCGGCCTCGATCCGGCAACGGGAGAGCTGGTCCACGGCGGCGTCGGCGCCGAGACGACGCGGGTGCTGGAGAACCTGGCGGCGGTGCTGGAGAGCGCCGGAGCGTCGCTCGACGCGGTGGTGAAGACAACGATCTATCTGGCCGATCTGAAGGACTTCGCGGCCGTCAACGAGATCTATGCACGCTACTTCCACGCCCCGTTTCCCGCCCGCGCCACCGTCGGCGTGGCCGCGCTGCCCCGGGGAGCGCGCGTCGAGATCGCGGCGGTGGCAGTCGATGGTCGGTAGTCGATAGTCAATAGTCGATAGTTGGTGGCCGTGAGGGGCGACTCTCGCCTATCAACTATTGACTATCGACTACCGGCGACTACCGGCTGCCCCTACGCCGCCTTGAGCACCTTGCCCGAGCGGATGCAGCGGGTGCAGGCGAGAATGTAGCGGACCGTGCCCTCGACGTTGGCGTGCACGCGCTGGAGATTGGGCTGCCAGCGGCGCCGCGACTTGTTGTTGGCGTGGCTGACTCGGTTGCCCGTCGAGGGGCCTTTACCGCAAACTTCACAGGTGCGTGCCATGAGAACTCCTTCGCCTCACCTTCTGCTCGAAATGACTTGCTCGTCGAAACCGGAGGCCGATCGAGGTTTGCTTTGAGCGACGTCGACCGCGACAGCTAGCACAGGCCGGCAGGGGGCGCAACGGCGGGGTGGACGACGCCGGGAAGCCCGGGAGAAGGCTTGGGAGAGGCGGGCTAGTGCCCCTTTCTCCGCGGCCCACCGCCACCGTTGGCGGCGATGCGTTTGATCAGCGCGCTGGTCGAGTAGCCGGGCTCGAAGCGGAGGGAGCGAACGCTGCCGCCGCGGGCACGGACGACGTCGGCGCCGATGATGCGCTCGACGCTCCAGTCCCCGCCCTTCACCAGCACGTCGGGCTGGACCACGCGGATCAGGTCGAGCGGCGTCGGCTGGTCGAAGATGGCCACGGCGTCGACCGCCTCCAGCGCGGCCACCACCTCGGCGCGCGCCGCCTGCGGTACGATCGGGCGCCCCGTCCCTTTGTCCAGGCGGCGCAGCGAGGAGTCGCTGTTGAGCCCGACGACGAGCTTGTCTCCCAGCCGCTTGGCGGCCGCCAGGTAGCGCACGTGGCCGGGATGGAGCAGATCGAAGCAGCCGTTGGTGAAGACGATACGGTGGCCGGCCCGCCGCCAGGCCGCCACCTTGCGCTTGAGCGCCAACCAGGTGAGTGTCTTGTGGGTCACATTCACCTTAATCCGGCTTTCTGCGCCGGAATCAAGTCGCGCAGCACAGAAAGTTGCGCCGAGGGCGGAAGGGGAGGCGCGCGCGGCACTTCAGCTGACGAACTCGCTCGGGTAGCCGAATAGCTCTTCGGCCGCCGCCGCCGTGGCCGCCGCCCGCTCGGGCGGGACAAAAACGTAGAGCCGCCACAGCCGGGCATAACGGTCTTCGAGCGCGGCGATTTCCGAGCCCTCCGTGTCCCGATTCAGCGGCGCCAGACCCGACGGGCGCCGCACCAGCACCGCCGCCTCCTTCATCACCGTCAGCGCCGGGCAGTAGACGATGAGCTCGTGCGGGGCGCAGCCGATCGCGCGCGCCAGCTCGCTCTCCGCCCGCTGTCGCGTCGCCAGCGCGGCGTGATAGCGCGCCACCAGCCGCTCGCGGTCGTCCTCGCCGACGGTGCGCACCGAAACGGCATAGCCGCGCTTGTAGAGAGCACGGCGCCGCAAGCGCTCGACGAGCGCGGCGATGCCCGGTTCGGGCAGGTGCGCCAGAGCCTCGAGGAGCGTCCCGTCGCTGTAGCCCAGCAGCGCCTGGTCGCCGATCCCGTGGGGCAGAGCCAGCTCCACCGCCTTGGAGATCATCGCGCCGGCGGCCACCTTGGTGTGGTGATAGTAGACCCGCTCGGTGAGAAAGTAGCGCAGCCGCAGCAAGGCGATCGTCTCCGAGCGCGCGTCCGGGCGCTCCATGCCGTGCTTGGTCATGTTGATGGCCAGCTGGCCGTCGTCGATGGTGAAGTAGCGGAAGACGCGGTCGTCGTAGTCCTGGTGCAGCCCGGCGAAGTAGGCGTCGCGCCGCAGGTAGTCGAGCAGGTCGGCGTCGATGGTGCTGGCGACGATCTGCTGCGCCCAGCGCGGAACGGTGACCCGGGGCTCGGCCGCCAGCAGCGCGGTGACGACATCCTTGATCCCCAGGCGGTCGAGCTGCTCGCCGAGTCCCCCGGCCAGCAGCCGGGCCAGACGCGTGCCCTTGTCGTGCCGGGGAAACAGCCGCCGCTCGTCCTCGAGCGTGTGGCCGAAGGGAACGTGGGTGGCGTCGTGCAGCAACGCCGCGCAGCCGATGGCGTCGGCGAGCTCGGCCGCGACCGCGGCGCCGTTCTCGCGCAGGGTGGCGATCAGGCGGTGCGCCACCGCGCACGCTCCCAGGGAGTGATCGAAACGCGTGTGCACGCAGCCGGGGTAAACCAGGCTGGCGGTGCCGAGCTGCTTGATTCCGCGCAGCCGCTGCACGTCGGGCAGATCCAGCACCGCCGCCTCCAGCGGGCTGAGCTGGATGTCGCCGTGGATCGGGTCGCGGATCACCATGGCGGCATCCTAGTGCAAGCGGGAGGTGCTTGCACCGG
>CAZYMF010000314.1:0-4577 GCA_964648215.1 uncultured Binatia bacterium (SeqCode)
GTGGTGCTCGTCGTGCCGCCGATCCTGCAGGTGCTGGTGTTCGGCTACGCCGCCACCTTCGACCTCAACCACGTGCCGTTCGCGGTCTACGACGAGGACCACGGCGCCGCCGCGCGCGCGCTGCTCGCCCGTTTCACCGGCTCGCCCAGCTTCCGCGAGGTCGCGCGCATCACCCGCGACGACGAGATCGCCCCGCTGCTCGATCGCAAGCAGGCGCTGCTGGTGCTGCACGTCGGCCCGCGCTTCAGCAGCGATCCGTTGCGCGGCCGTGCCGCGCCGCTGCAGGCGATCGTCGACGGGCGCAACTCCAACACGGCGCTGCTGGTGCTCAACTACGTCAACCAGATCGTCGCGCAGTTCAGCAGCGACTGGGCGGCCCGCGAGGGCTGGGCGGCGCCGCCGGCGCACCTGGAGACGCGCGCCTGGTTCAACCCCAACCTGGAGAGCCAGTGGTTCTTCGTCCCCGGCATCATCGGCCTGCTGACGCTGGTGGTCACCATGCTGGTGACGGCGCTGTCGGTGGCGCGCGAGCGCGAGCAGGGCACCTTCGATCAGCTGCTGGTGACGCCGCTTCGTCCGGGCGAGATCCTCCTCGGCAAGGCCCTTCCCGGGCTTCTCATCGGCCTGGTCGAGGCCACGGCGATCATCCTGGTGGCGACGCTGTGGTTTCGCGTGCCGCTGCTGGGGCACCTGTGGACTCTGTACGCCGGTCTGGCGCTGTTTCTGCTCTCGGCCATCGGCGTCGGCCTGATGATCTCGTCGCTGGCGGTGACGCAGCAGCAGGGGTTGCTGGGGGCGTTCCTGTTTCTCGTGCCGTCGATCATCCTCTCCGGCTTCGCCACCCCGATCGCCAACATGCCCGTGGCGGTGCAGTACCTGACCTATCTCAACCCGATGCGCTACTTCCTGGTTGTGCTGCGGGGCACGTTTCTGCAGGGGACGCCCTTTGCTCTGCTGCTGCCGCAGTTCTGGCCGATGGTGGTGATCGCCCTCGTCACCCTCAGTGTGGCCGGCTGGCTGTTCCGGCATAGAATGTATTGAGGTCCGGATCGGGGTAAAAGAGTCTCATGGCCGTCGACGACCCTCGCCTCCTGCCGGGCCATGCTGGCGGACCCGGCCGCAAGGAGCAGTTGCTCGAAGTCTGCGTGTTCCTCTTTCTCGTCGTCCCGTCGATGGCGCTGTCGTTCTTTGCCGTCAAGCAGGGCAGCCTGGGCTTCGTGCTCGTCGCCGTGGCGACGATCCTGCGCGATCTCAGCCTGGTGGCTCTGATCCTGTTCTTCGCGTGGCGCAACGGCGAGGCAATGGCCGCCCTCGGCTGGAGCGTGCGGCAGGGATGGTCCGACATCGGGCTCGGCGCGGTGCTCTTCGTCCCCATGACTTTCGGCGCCGCCTGGCTCGAGAGCGTCCTGCGCGCCGCCGGCTTCAGCGTTCCGGCCACTCCGCTGCCCGCGCTCACCCCGGCGCAGGATCTCGGCCAACTCCTGCTCGCCACCGTCCTCGTCATCATCGTCGCCGTCGCGGAGGAGACCATCTTCCGCGGCTATCTCATGCTGCGCCTGATCGCCGTCACCGAAAGCCCGACCGCGGCCGTGGCGCTCTCGGCGGTCCTCTTCTCCCTCGGGCACGGCTACGAGGGATCCGCCGGCGTGATCACGGTGGGCGCCATGGGCGCCGTCTTCGCGGTGGTCTATCTGTGGCGCGGCAGCCTGGTGGCCCCGATGACGATGCACTTCCTACAGGACTTCATCGGCATCGTGGTGGCGCCGCTCGTCGCCGGGCATTGACCGGCCGGCGGATCGGCGACGGGCGTTTGAAATCGCCACCGGTGCCTGGAACACTGAGCCGATGCGATCCATCAGGTTCCTCGCCGCCGTGGTCGTCTTGGGGCTCGCGGCTCCGTGGCCCGCGCCGGCCGCCGACACCGGCGTCACCGTCAGCCCGGCGCTGTCGATGTACGGCGACCTCAAGTACCCGCCGGGCTTCAAGCACTTCGACTACGTCAACCCCGACGCTCCCAAGGGCGGCACCGTCAAGCTGGCGGTCATCGGCACCTTCGACAGCCTCAACCCGTTCATTCTCAAGGGTGTGGCCGACAACGGGATGTTCAGCACCTTCGACACGCTGCTCGCCTCCTCCACCGACGAGCCGTTCTCCGAGTACGGTCTGATCGCCGAGAGCATCGAGCTGCCCGCCGACCGCTCCTGGGTGATCTTCAACCTGCGGCCGCAGGCGCGCTTCCACGACGGCAGCCCGATCACGGCCGACGACGTGGTGTGGACCTTCGACACGTTCAAGAGCAAGGGACGTCCCTACTATCACTCGTACTACTCGCGCGTGGTGAAGGCCGAGAAGCTCGGCCCGCGCAAGGTCAAGTTCACCTTCAGCGAAGGCAACAACCGCGAGCTGCCGCTGATCGTCGGGCAGCTGCACGTGCTCTCCAAGGCCTACTGGAGCAAGCGCGAGTTCGACAAGACGACGCTCGAGCCCCCGCTCGGCAGCGGCCCGTACGAGGTCGCCGCGGTCGAGCCGGGGCGGTCGATCACCTATCGGCGAGTGAAGAACTACTGGGCCGCCCAGCTGCCGGTGAACGTCGGGCAGCACAACTTCGATACCATCCGTTACGACTACTACCGCGACGCCACCGTGGCCCTGGAGGCGTTCAAGGCCGGGCAGTACGACATCCGCTTCGAGAACGTCGCCAAGAACTGGGCCACCGGCTACGAGTGCCCGGCGCTGTCCAAGGGGCTGATCAAGAAGGAGCAGATTCCCAACCAGGTACCGACGGGGATGCAGGCCTACGTCTACAACACGCGGCACGCCGTGTTCCACGATCCGCGCGTGCGGCAGGCGTTGGCCTACGCCTTCGACTTCGGATGGACGAACAAGAACCTGTTCTACGGCGCCTACACGCGCACCAAGAGCTACTACTCCAACTCCGAGCTCGCCTCGCGCGGGTTGCCGAGCCCGGCCGAGCTGAAGATTCTGGAGCCGTTCCGCGGCCAGGAGCCGGCGGAGGTGTTCACCAGGGAGTACGAGCCGCCCGAGACCGACGGCTCCGGCGACATCCGCGGCAACCTCATCGTGGCGCTCAAGATGCTGCGCGAGGCCGGCTGGTCGGTGAAGAACGGCAAGCTGGTCAACGACAAGACCGGCCAGCCGCTGCAGTTCGAGATCCTGCTGGTACAGCCCGAGTTCGAGCGCGTCACGCTGCCCTTCGTGCGGAACCTCGCGCGTCTGGGGATCAAGGCGAACGTGCGCACGGTCGACCCCTCGCAGTACCAGCGGCGCATGGACAGCTTCGACTTCGACATGGCGGTGGGGGGGTGGCCGGAGTCGCTCTCTCCGGGCAACGAGCAGATCGACTACTGGACCTCGAAGAGCGCCGACGTGACCGGTAGTCAGAATCTGGCGGGCATCAAGGACCCGGTCGTCGACAAGCTGGTGGACATGGTGATCGCCGCCCCGGACCGGCAGAGCCTGGTCGACCGCACGCGCGCCCTCGATCGCGTCCTGCTCTGGGGCCACTACGTCATCCCGCAGTGGCACATCCGGGACACCCGGGTCGCCTACTGGGACAAGTTCGATCGCCCGAAGACCTTGCCGCCCTACGACCTCGGCGCCGGCTTCGACGCCTGGTGGGTCGACGCGAAGAAGGAGGCCGCCCTCCTCCGCCGCAAGGGCGAGCTGCTGAAGTAGGCGCGCTCACCTCCACGAGCACGACTCACGAAACCCGCCATGCTCGCCTACATCCTGCGCCGCCTGCTGCTGATCATTCCGACGCTGTTCGGGATCATGCTGATCAACTTCGTCATCGTGCAGGCGGCGCCGGGCGGGCCGGTGGAGCAGGTGATCGCGCGCCTCAAGGGCACGAACGTGGCGGCCACCGCGCGCGTCGGCGGCTCCGGCCGCGGCGAGACGACCACGGGGGGGGCGACCTCGGGCACGAGCCAGTACCGCGGGGCGCGCGGCATCGATCCGGCCCTGATCAAGCGGCTGGAGAAGCTCTACGGCTTCGACCAGCCGCCGGCCGAGCGCTTCCTCCACATGATACGCAACTACCTGGTGTTCGACTTCGGCAACAGCTTCTTCCAGGACCGCTCGGTGACCAGCCTGATCTTCGAGCGCCTGCCGGTGTCGATCTCGCTCGGGTTGTGGTCGACCTTGCTGGTCTATCTCATCTCGATCCCGCTCGGCATCGCCAAGGCGGTGCGCGACGGCTCGGGCTTCGACGTGTGGACCAGCGCGGTGGTGATCGTCGGCTACGCCATCCCGGGGTTCCTCTTCGCCATCCTGCTCATCGTCCTGTTCGCCGGCGGCAGCTTCGTGCAGTGGTTTCCGCTGCGCGGCATCGTCTCCGACAACTGGTCGCAGCTCGGCTGGGGCGCCGCCATCGGCGACTACTTCTGGCACATGACGCTGCCGATCCTGTCGCTGGTGATCGGCGGCTTCGCCAGCCTGACCATGCTGACCAAGAACTCGTTTCTCGACGAGATCAACAAGCAGTACGTGGTCACCGCGCGCGCCAAGGGGTTGACCAGGCGGCGCGTGCTCTACGGCCACGTCTTCCGCAACGCCAT
>CAZYMF010000315.1:0-4490 GCA_964648215.1 uncultured Binatia bacterium (SeqCode)
CGCCGGCGCGCCGTAGATCTCGTCGCGCAGGTCCTGCCACGAGAGCGTCTCGAGAGGGTCGGCCGCCTTCGGATCGCCCACGCTCGCGTCGGGAAGCACGTACGCCGCCGGCGCCGAGCGTTCGGAGAGCACGCGGCGCAGGCCCTCCTCGACGATTGCCCGCAGCGGGCGGTGCACGCGCCTGGCGTGGCGCTTGGCCCGTTCGAGCAACGCGTCGTGGATGTCGAGCGTCGTCTTCACGAACCCATATTAGACATACTCAAATATATGGGCAAGCCATATCACGATCACGGGTCCCGAACGCGCTCTTGCAACACCCGCCGCCGACTCGTGCGCCGCGGTCCTTCCCTCCGTGTTCTCCGTGCCCCTGTCTCGATCTCTCCCCCTCGGGCCGAGTCTCAGGCGCGCTCGCGTCCGGGCGCCCGTGCGGAGCGGAGCCGAACAAGGGCGGCCGCGAAGAGCAGCAGCAGGACCAGGCCGTTCGAGCCGCCGCCGGAGGAGCTCGAGATCGCGCAGCCGTCGCTGTCCGATGCTCCCGCTGTGGGCGTCGCGGTCTGGCTGAGTGCGGTCGGCGTTGCCGTCGGCCCCGCCACCGTCGGCGTCGCCGCCGGCACGGTCGCGGTCGGCGTCGGCAGCGTCTCGACCACGTCCACATCGGCGCTGCCGAGGAGCTCCGGCGTGCCGCCGGCGACGGTGGACACCAGGATCTGGTACCTGCCGAGCTTGTCCGGGTGGAACGCCACCTGGGCCTGACCCACGTCGCCGGCGCGAATGTGCGACAGGACCTCCGCGTCGAACGCCTGGATGTGAGCGAAGACCTCTTCCACGCTCAAGCCCGACGACTCGGGCGGCACGGCGTGGAAACGGACGAATTGGCCGTCGATCGGGCCGCCCTGCGCGCGCAGCGCGGCGCTGACGACGACTTCGTGCCCCACCAGCGCCGTCGCCGGCGAGACGGTCACCGAGTCGAGGGCGACCTGCCCCCGCGGGGCCGTGGCCTCGGTGCCGGCCGGCGCGACGTAGAGAGCTTGCTTGTAGAGCCCGACGTTGTCGCTGAACTCGTCGAGGCAGACCTTGCACAGGCAGGCGCCGCAGTCGCTGGTCGAGGTGCAGGCCGTGCCGGAGATCGCACAGGTGCCGTCCGTGCCGCAGACATTGTCGGCCGCGCTGGGGCAGTCCGCATCCGTGGTGCAGCTACCTTCGGTCGCGCGACAGATGCCGTCCACGCAGTCGTTGCTCTTCGGGCAGATGTCGGCGATCGATTTCAACGACCCCGGGATCCCGGTGAGGGAGTGATCGGGGAGCTCCCCGTAGAGCACGGGGTTGTCGTTTGCGTCCGTGCCCTCGGGCCAGACCACGACCCAGAAGACGAAGTACTTGTCGCCGCAGCCGTCGCTGCCGCACACGGCCGAGTCACCGGTGTCGAACGTCGCCTTGGCGAAGGTCCAGTTGGACACGCCCGGCCGGCTCTGCGAGTCGAAGCCCGGAAGCGGGTCGAGCTTGTCCTCCCCGAGAAAGACGCTGTCCACGGGCGTATCGGCGACGCAGCACGGCTCGCCGCAGGCGTTGTTGCCAGCGCAGGACACCTGTGCCCCGCCGGTCTGCGAGCACGTCCGGCCGTGGTCGTAGTAACCGGCCGGCACGTTGCAGTAATTGTCCCATTCCTGGGCGTAGAAATCGGCCTTGATCGTGGTTCCCTGCGACATGTCCTTCAAGCTGTAGTTGTACACGCGCACCTGCAGCGCGAGTACGTCGCCGTCGTTGGCCTGCGTCAGCTGCGGTCCTTGGCTCGTCGCGTCTTCCGGCGTGATGAAGAAGCCCCGCAGCGAGTAGAAGCCGTTGGTCCACAGAGCCGTGGGTGCTGGGTCGGCACGCTCGTAGTAGACGCAGGCGTCCGTGACGGCCGACCCCTGAGAGATCGGCAGGCACTGGGTCACCGACGGATTGGAGTGGCCCTGGTCCGATTGGGTGTACAAGTGCATGGGCCGGTTGAGTGCCACGTCGATGGCGTCCTTGTAGGGGGCCATCGTGGAGGCCCACCATGCCCCGGTGCCGGTCACCAGCGGATTGGCGGTGAAGGCGGCACGGATCAACCCGTTCGCCAGCACGTCCGTGGTGTCGTCCGACGGCGTCAGCGATTGCACCGTTCCCGGCGCCGGCGCTTTGCCGAAGATGTATCCGGCCACTTGGTAGGCAAACTGCGTGGGTGCCAGGAAGGTCCCCGGCGCGGCGATCGACACGCCGGTGGAGGAGCCCAGGCTGCTGGTGTTGGTCTTCGCGGTGCTCAGCGACTCGGCGGCGTTGAACGACACCTTTTCGCTCACCTTGAAGCCCGCCGCCTGGCTCTCCAGCTTGTTGGTCCCGTAGCTGACCGTCTCGCTGAGCGACTGTGACCACTGGCCGCCCTTGATCGTCATCCTGCTCTCGCCGCTGCCGACGGTCCACTTCATCGAATACGCCTGGTTGGCGTTGGTGAGGAACGACGGCGTGTCCGACAGCAGGGTGTAGTCGTCGGCGCTGTCGTCGCAGATGCTGACCCCGTATCGTTTCGCCAGCTCGTCGCAATCCCAGGGGTACGACAAGATCTGCCCGGGCTCGTGCACCGGCTGGTACCATTCCATGCTGTTGGCGTCGTAGTCGTCGACGGAAACCGAGCTCGCGCCGGAGTACTGCACATAGAGCTGTTGCATCTCCGAGGCGTCGCAGTCCGTCGGATCGATCGACTCGTTGGAACAGTCGGAGTCGTCGGTGCAGTCACCGCCCGAGATGTCGCACGTCCCGTTCTGGCAGGTGTTGACGCAGATCGTCTGTCCGATCACGGGATAGTAGTACACGTTGTAGTCGCGAGCCGTGTACCACACGTGGTCGTAGAAGCCGGCCCGCGCCGAGCCGTCGAAGTCCTCCTCCTTGTACTTGCTGTTCGTCTTGCTGACGGAGTGGTTGTAGGTGTTCTGGGAGGCGAATTTGATCTCCTGGGTGAGCTGGTTGCCGGTGGGGGTGAGCGACTTGGTCTTCTCCTTCAGGTCGACGGACAAGCCGAGCGAATAGGACGTGGTGTCGGTGCTGGACGATTGGTTCGCCATCGTCTCCGAAAACGCGTACTGCGTGGTGTAGCCCGGGGCGGAGTCGGTTCCCGGCAGAACGCTGAAGTTCACCAGGCAGCGCAGCGGGGTGCCGTCGGAGCAGTACTTGTCGGAGATCGGTGGGTTGGAGTTCGGATCGCAGCTACAAATGTTCAGGGAGCTGAAGTCCCCCGGACACTGGCCCGTCGGGCCGCAGAACAGGGCGTCCTGCCCGAGCGAAGAGAACGGGAGCCAGTCGGCGTGGGTCGGCGGCGCCTCGAGGATGAGATCGGGCTGGTAGTTGCCCTCGATCCGCAGCACCGTCGGTGTCCCCAAGCGCTCCGAGCGCCCCTGGAGATCGCCGGCGCGCAGAAAGCTGCCGGCGCGAATGCCGCGGTCGACCGCCGGCGTCAGGAAATTCTTCACATCGAATTGCTGCAACACCTTCAGGGGGAACACCGCCGCCGTGTCGGTGCTGTCCGGATCGGGGTTGTAGATGTAGACGTCGCTCGTATGATCGGTGCTGCGCGCCATCAGGAACGTGGCGATCTGTAGGTTGTAGTTGTTCGGCTTGATGTAGGAGCAGACGCCGTCCGACGTGCACGAGCCGGTGCAATCGCCGTCGGCGCTGCAGGCGAAGCCCGAAATCTCGCAGACGCTGTTCTTGCACGTGTCCGTGCAATCGCTGTCCTGGCTGCACGAGGTCGAGGCGTCGGCCGCCGGGGCGGAGCTGAAGCGGCCGATGGCGAGGCCGGCGAAGGACTTGTCGTGATCGGTGGAGAACTCGTGATCCTGCGGGGTCATCACCAGCTGCGCGTCGAAGGCGATCACCAGGACGGTGTGGTGCGTCCCGCCCGAGATGGCGATAGCGGCGTTGTCCTTGGCTGCCGACCAGTCCATTCGACCGGCCTCGGCGTAGATCGCAGACGGGTTGCTGATGTGGCCGTGTGGCCCCAGGTTGTCGAGCTTTCGCTCGAACATCGGCGTCAGCGTGTCGCCCGTCACCGAGGTGACGTTACCCTGCGAGTCGGTGGTCACGTCGAACTGGGTGAAGCTGTAGACCTCGGCCACGACCTTGCAGTCCTTGTTGGAGTCTTCATAGAGCGGAACGACGAGAAGCTCGTCGCCCCCGGTGCCGTCGAACTGCCCCGCCGCCACCGCCATGGCCGGGGCGCGGGTCTCGCTGCCGACCTGATTGTTGGAGTTCTGGGTGCACTTGCCGCCGACGGTCGCGATCGATCCGCTGGGAGCCGAGGGCATGATTGTCGCGCTGGACAGCTTGATTGCAAACGAGCTGGCGCCGTCGCAGATCGTGTTGGCCACCGGGCCGGCGCACACCGTCGCCAGATGAACGACGGGCGTATTCCCACTGCTGAAGCCCGTGCCCATCCAGGCGACGTCGAGGTTGCCGTCGTTGTTGAAGTCCCC
>CAZYMF010000316.1:0-4437 GCA_964648215.1 uncultured Binatia bacterium (SeqCode)
CAAGCGCCGATAGAAGCGCGCACTCGCCGCTTCGAGCTCCGCTGCCATCGGCAAGAGATCCGGATCACTGCTGTTGACCAGGTTGCAGTACATCCGCCACATCTGCGGCGCCCCTTCCAGGGCCGTCTGCGCGCGGCTGTAAACGAAGCGCAGACGCGAGCCGAGACAGTCGCCGTCGGCGAGAGCCCGGTCGAGGATCTCCTCGAGGACGGCCGCCCCGGCGCGCAACGTTTCCTTGTAGAGGTCGAGCTTCGAGTCGAAGTAGAGATAGACCGCCCCCTTGGCGATGCCCGCGCGCCGCGCCACCTCGTCGACGCTGGCGCCGTGGAAACCGCGGCGCGCGAACTCCTCGGCCGCGATCATGAAGATGCGCGCGCGCTTGGCGTCGTCGAGCCTCCGTAACGCAGCCTTGGGCATTTCCTCGTCCCCGAAATCGGCATGACTGGGCGGTCAGTCAGGACATCGATACGAAAAAGGGCACGCCTCTGTCAACCACTCAAGGGCGGGCGCACCAGGCGGCGAATTGCGCTGTTGAACTGAATCACTGAATCAGTGAGTCACCGAGTCATTGGCCAGCAGCGGCGGGGGGCCTTGCTCTGGTGGCACCGGGCTCTGTCCGGTGCGAGCGGTTCAGGTCCGGTAGCTCTTCTTCATCTGCATGCGGGCGACTCGGTCGCGCAAGCCGGTCGGCAGCAGCTTCGAGAGCAGGATCATCGCGTAGGTCGAGCGGGGGAAGTACAGGGTCGGCTGGCGCGCGAGAATCGCGCGGTGAATTCGCTGCGCGGCATACGGCGCGGTCATGGATCTCGGCACCTCGAAGGCGTTGTCGCGCAGCATGGCGGTGTCGATGAAGCCGGGGTGGATGGTGGTGAAGCCGATGCCCTGCGGCGCCAGCTCGGCGCGCGCGCTCTCGATGAACGCCGACAGCGCCGCTTTGCTGGCACAGTAGCCGGCCTCGTAGGGGAAGCCGGCGAGGCCGCCGAGGCTCGAAGTGACGGCGACGTGTCCGCCTCCTTGTGCCAGCAAGCGCGGGATCAGCACCGACAAGAGGACGAAGTTGGCCTCGACGTTGGTGGCGAAGTGGTCGGCGAGGTTCTTCCAGTCGCAGGCCGCCATCCGCATGGGGCGATCGATGCCGGCGTTGGCGATCACCAGGTCGACGGCGCCGTCGCGCCCGGCGAGATCGCGCAGGCGCTGCTCGAACTCCTCGTAGCGGCGGATGTCGACGACGCAGGTCTCGACCGTCACCCGCGGCGCCAGCTCCGCGCGCAGCGCCTCCAGCCCGCTCTCGTCGCGATCGAGGAGAAGCAGCTCGGTGCCGTCGCCGGCGAACAGGCGGGCGAGCTCGCTGCCGAGACCGCCCGCGGCGCCGGTGAGCAACGCCTTGCGAAAGGGGTGGGTATTTCGTGCTGCGCTCATGGTCGGACCTCAGAGAGAACTGACTCACTGAATCAGTGATTCAGTGATTCGGTGATTCGGTGGTTTCGAGCCGCTGCTTGAGCTGGGCGAGCATGCCGGCGATGCCGCGCTGGAGGGCCGCCCGCACCAGCGCGCCGGTGCCCGGAATCAGGGGGCGGAAACGGATGATCCACTCCACCTCGGTGGCGGTGCCCTGCTCGCGCAAGAGCACGCAGCCGGAGTGACGCCGGATCGGAGCCCCGCGCCGTAGCCGATAATCGTAGCGCGCGGGCGGGTCCCAACCGACGACCTCCTCCTCCAGCGCGGGCCCCATTCCTTGCATCCGCCGCACGGCGCCGAAGCCGCAGCGGTCGGGCGTGCCCTCGCGGACCAGGGTAACCTCCCGAAACGGCGACCACGACGACATTCCTTCGTGATCGGTGATGTGCTGCCAGACGCGCTCGCGCGGCGCGGCGATGCGCGTGCGGGCGACGACAGCCGGCGGCGGCCGAAAGCCCATCGGACGATCGTACCAGGGGCGGACGAAGAGCATCTCGACGCTGAACCCCTGGTCGTCGTTCACGTACACGACCGTCCAGGCCCCCAAATTGAGCGGTCGCCAGTTGCCGCGATACCCGGCGGCCGACACCTTCTGATACATGGCGTCGAAGTCGGCCTGGCGGCGAAAGCCGAGCGCGATGTTCAGCAGCCCCTGGTCGCTGATGCGATAGCCGTCGGGCCACGGCTTGCCGACCGGGTCGAGGTACTGCACGAGCTCGATCAGCCAGTCGCCCGCCCACAGCGGCAGCGAGCGGCGCTGCGCCCCGGCCAAGCCCCACAGACCCTCGTGCTCGGGGCGATGCAGCGCGACGCCGGCGGCGGGCAGCAGGCCGACCGTGTCGACGAAGAAGCGGCGGGAGCGCTCGAGATCTGGTACCGAGAGGGTGATGCTGCGCGCCGCCACCGCCACCTCCGGGCGCGGTCGTGGCATCGCTCCGGGCGCCCGCGGGTCGTCTTCCATCAGCTCGAGCAGCACGCCTTCGGGATCGTGGATGCACACGCGCCGGCGACCGCGCTCGCCCATTGGTGCAGTGAGCAACTCCACTCCGGCCGCGTGCAGCCGAGCCAGCATGGCGTCGAAGTCGGCGACGTGCAGGCCGACGGTGGTGTACCCGGTATCGCAGGGGCGCCAGTCCGCCGGACGGGGTCGGGCACGCGGGCTGTCGAATTGGAAGAGCTCGAGCTGGAAGAAGTCCTGCTGGTCCATCAACCACCAGCACGTCGAGGAGGCGTTCGGCAGCCCCTGGACCCGTGAGGCCAGCGGCCCGCGAAACAGCCGCGTGCCGCCGCTGGGGAGAAAGCCGAGAACGTCCTGATACCAGCGGTGCGTGCGTTTGAGATCGGTGACGCTGAAGGCGATCTGGCAAAGAGGAGGCGGTTGGCTCATCGAGAGTAGCTCCCGGCGTCGGCGGGCACAGCCTACCACAGCAGCGCGCGCCCCCGAAGCTCGCTAGGGTGCCGCCGCGCTCGCTGCGTGGCGCGGCAAGAAAAGGTACGTCGCGGCCGCCAGCAGCAGTGCGGTGAAATGCAGGGTGAACGCCAAGTGGTAGCTGCCGGTGACGTCGAAGATGCGGCCGGTCAGGACGGGCCCGATCGCCGCCCCGGCGGTGCCGGAGATCATGATGAGCCCCAGGATCTTGCCAAACGCGAGCAGCCCGAAGCGCTCTGCCGCCAGCAGCGGCACCAGCACGGCGGTGCCACCCAAGCCCAGGCCGAACAGCACCACGAAGGCGGGCAGCGCCGCCGCCGCGCGAATGCCGAAAAGCAGCAGCGTTGCCAGCGCGTAGACCGTCAGGCCGGCCACCATGATGTCGCGCTTGCTGAAGCGGTCGGCGAGATAGCCGAACAGCAGCCGTCCGCCCACGCTGGCTCCCACGGTGAGGCCCAGGGCGCCCGCCGCGGTCTCGCTGGTCAATCCGGCGTCGGTGAGAAAAGCGACGAGATGCGCCACGATGGAGAGCGAGGCAAAGACGGCGAGGAAGTTTGCCACCGAGAGAATCCAGAAGGCCCGGGTGCGCACCGACTGGCCCAACTCCATGCCGGCGCGAGGATCGGCGTCGGTGAGCCGGTCCGGCGCGCGGTCGTCACGCGGCGCCAGCAGCCCGCCATCGGGACGCAAGCCGAGGTCGCCCGGCCGGCTGCGCACGATCGCCAGGACCACGGCGACGACCAGGACGAGGATCAGAGTCCCCAGCCCGGCAAACGCGACCCGCCAGCCGAACCGGCCAATGAGCCCGGCGGCAAGCGGCGCCATGACGAGCCCGCCGAAGCCGATACCGGTCAACGCCGCCCCCATGGCCAGGCCGCGCTGCTTGACGAACCAGTTCGAGATCAACGTCTGGTTCGGAATCCAGGCGGTGCAGGTGATGCCCACGGCGGCCAGCATGTTGAGGGCGTAGAGCTGCCAGAGCGAGTGGATCAGACTGAGGAGGACGAATGCGGCCCCCATCAGCACGGCGCCCGTCGTCATGACCGTGCGCGAGCCGTACTTGTCGATCCACACCCCGACCACCGGTGACATGAATCCGCTGACGACCGCCGCAATCGCGCTCCCGGCGGCGATCGCCGCGCGGCTCCAGCCGAAATGCTCCTGCAGCGGGACCAGAAAGACGGGCGGCGCGTAGAGCCCGATGCCCACCGTGACGAATAGGATCAGGAACGAAGCGGCGACGATCCACCAGCCGTAGAAGATGCCACGTTCCGACGCCATCGGGCGACCCTAGCATCATCCAACGGGATTGCCGAAGGGCCGCATCCCCGCCGACGGGAACCTTGCCGGGGACCGCCGGTGTCGCAACAACCTGTCTAGTCAGCAGGCTTGCCGAAGAACGTCTCGGACGAGCTCACTGTGAGCGGAAAAGTACAATAAATCGGGGCAGGGGTCCGCTCGTGCCGAGCCTGTCGAAGCATCGGGGGGCAGCAGGCTGTTAGATCTCGAGCAGGATGGTGGTGCGCTTGCGCTGGTACTCCTCGCGGGTG
>CAZYMF010000317.1:0-4421 GCA_964648215.1 uncultured Binatia bacterium (SeqCode)
GGCCTCGAGGACATCATCCGGCGCCGCATCGGCATCAAGGGCGTCGGCTTCGGCGCCGACATCCGCAAGCGGCAGGAGCGCACCACCAGCGACCTGCTGCACGAGGTGCAGCCCGAGGACCTGCTGAAGTTCGGGTTGATCCCGGAGTTCATCGGCCGCCTGCCGGTGATCGCCAGCCTCGACGAGCTCAACGATCACGACCTGGTCCGTATCCTCAAGGAGCCCAAGAACGCCCTGACCCGCCAGTACCAGAAGCTCTTCGAGATGGAGGGTGTGCACCTCAAGTTCACCGACGGGGCGCTGATGGCCATCGCCCGCGAGGCGCTCAAGCGCAAGTCGGGCGCGCGCGGGTTGCGGGCCATTCTGGAGAACACTATGCTCGACGTGATGTATGAAATCCCGTCGCAGCCGAACATCAAGGAAGTGCTGATCTCGGAAGAGGTGGTGACCAAGCACGAGCAGCCGATCGTGCTCTACCAGAAAGCGGCGGAAACGGCCTGACGGCCCCAGCCACACACGGAGAGGACAGAGACGCATGCTCTTTCGCAACGACAAGAAAGACAACCGCGAAGGTGGCAGCCTGGGCGCGCCGCGAGTACCGCTGCTGCCCCTGCGGGACATCATCGTCTTCCCGCACATGGTTGTACCCCTGTTCGTCGGCCGCCAGAAGTCGATCAAGGCCCTCGAAGAGGCGATGAACAAGCAGAAGTTCATCCTGCTGGCGGCGCAGCGCGAGGCCAAGACCAACGATCCCGCCGAGAACGACATCTACCGCGTCGGCACCCTCGGCACGGTGGTGCAGCTGCTGCGCCTTCCCGACGGCACCGTGAAGGTGCTGGTCGAGGGCAAGAAGCGGGCGCGCGTGCTGCGCTACGTCGACAACCCCGATTTCTTCGCCGTCGAGATCGAGGAGATCGACGAGCAGGTGGAGAAGTCGACCGAGGTCGAGGCGCTGATCCGCTCGATCAACTCCACCTTCGAGAACTACGTCAAGCTGAACAAGAAGATCCCGCCGGAGATGATCATGTCGGTGGCCTCCATCGACGATCCCTCGCGGCTGGCCGACACCATCGTCGCCCACCTCGGCATCAAGCTCGAGGACAAGCAGGCGCTGCTCGAGGTGCTCAACCCCACCGAGCGTCTGGAGAAGGTGCTCGGCTACATGCGCTCGGAGATCGAGATCCTCGAGGTCGAGAAACGCATCCGTACTCGGGTCAAGAAACAGATGGAGAAGACCCAGAAGGAGTACTACCTCAACGAGCAGATGCGGGCGATCCAGAAGGAGCTCGGCGAGAAGGACGAGTTCAAGAACGAGATCCAGGAGCTCGAGGAAAAGATCAAGCAGAAGAAGATGACGGTGGAGGCCAAGGAGAAGGCGGACAAGGAGCTGCGCAAGCTCAAGATGATGTCGCCGATGTCCGCCGAGGCCACCGTGGTGCGCAACTACATCGACTGGCTGATCTCGCTGCCCTGGCTCGAATATACCGACGACAAGCTCGACATCGGCGATGCCGAGAAGGTCCTCGAGGAGGATCACTACGGGCTGGAGAAGGTGAAGCAGCGCATTCTCGAGTACCTCGCGGTGCAGTCGCTGGTGGGCCAGATGAAGGGTCCGATCCTCTGCCTGGTCGGGCCGCCGGGCGTCGGCAAGACGTCGCTCGGCAAGTCGATTGCCCGGGCCACCGGGCGCAAGTTCGTCCGCGTCTCGCTGGGCGGGGTGCGCGACGAGGCGGAGATCCGCGGCCATCGGCGCACCTACATCGGGGCGCTGCCGGGGAAGGTCATCCAGAGCATGAAGAAGGCGGGTTCCGGCAACCCGGTCTTCCTGCTCGACGAGGTCGACAAGATGTCGACCGACTTCCGCGGCGACCCGTCGTCGGCGCTGCTCGAGGTGCTCGATCCGGAGCAGAACCAGAACTTCGACGATCACTACCTCGACGTCGAGTACGACCTCTCCAAGGTCATGTTCATCACCACGGCGAACACCCTCGATCGCATCCCGCGTCCCTTGCAGGACCGGATGGAGATCATTCGGATCGCCGGCTACACGGAGCTCGAGAAGCTCAATATCGCCAAACGCTATCTGGTCCCCAAGCAGCAGGAGGCGAACGGCCTCAAGGCCGAGAACATCGACTTCTCCGACAACGCGTTGCTGAACGTGATCCGGCACTACACCAAGGAGGCGGGCGTCCGGAACCTGGAGCGCGAGATCGCCTCGATCTGCCGTAAGGTGGCGGTGGACGTGGTGAAGAAGGACAAGACCTTCAAGTCCCAGATCACCGGCAAGACGGTGGCCAAGCACCTCGGCCCACCGCGCTTCCGCTTCAGCCAGGCCGAGAAGGAACAGAAGATCGGCGTGGTGACGGGACTGGCGTGGACCGAGCTGGGCGGCGAGCTGCTCAACACCGAGGTCACCGTCATGCCCGGCAAGGGCAAGCTGATCATCACCGGCCGGCTGGGTGACGTCATGCAGGAGTCGGCGCAGGCGGCCCTCAGCTACGTGCGCTCGCGGGCCGAAGAGCTCGGGCTCGACCGTGACTTCTATCAGCGGGTCGACATCCACATCCACGTGCCCGAAGGGGCGATTCCGAAGGACGGGCCCTCTGCCGGCATCACCATGGCCACCGCCCTGGTGTCGGCGCTGACCCGGATTCCGGTGCAGATGGACCTGGCCATGACCGGGGAGGTCACCCTGCGGGGGCGCATCCTGCCCATCGGCGGGCTCAAGGAGAAGGTGCTCGCCGCCCACCGGGCCGGCATCAAGACGGTGCTGATCCCCAAGGAGAACGAGAAGGACATCGAGGAGATCCCGCCCACGGTGCTGAAGGCGGTCCAGATGGAGCCGGTGGAGCACATGGACCAGGTGCTGCGTCAGGCCCTGGTGCTCCCCGATCCGGACAACTTCCTGGTGAAAAAGCCCGACGACGGTGCCGACAAGGCCGCCGCCGCGACCTTCCGTCCCGAGGTGCCCGAGCCGACCGATGTGGTCACCCACTGATTCTTGACTTGAACCAGGCCGGTTGTTATGGGTTTCGCCGTTTGAACGGCAGGAAAGGGACGCAATGACGAAGGCAGAGCTGATCGAGTCCGTCGCGAGCAAGGTGGATCTTCCGCGGGCGACGGCCGAGCGGGCCGTCAACACGCTCTTCGATGACATCGTTGCAGCCCTCAAGCAGGGGGAGAAGGTGAACATTTCCGGCTTCGGGACCTTTGCGATCTCGACCCGCAAGGCTCGGACCGGGCGGAACCCGAAAACCGGCGAGAGCATCGAGATTTCGGCCTCGCGGGCGGCGAAGTTCAAGGCCGGCAAGACGCTGAAGGATTCCCTGAACTGAGGAAGGGGTGCCGCTCCCAAAGTCGCCGGGCGGGCGGTTAGCTCAGGGGGAGAGCATCGGCCTTACAAGCCGGGGGTCATCCGTTCAAATCGGATACCGCCCATCATTCGGCATTCAACGTCAGAAGCGAGGAACGATAGGGAGATACCACGAGCCCCAGCGCCTGGGGTAGACGTGGCTGCGGGGGTG
The DNA here is from genome assembly GCA_964648215.1 of uncultured Binatia bacterium (SeqCode). GTDB lineage: Bacteria > Desulfobacterota > Binatia > HRBIN30 > JACQVA1 > CAZYMF01. The sequence goes on from CAZYMF010000317.1 coordinate 3,525, forward strand.
GTAGTTCAGCTCGGTTAGAACGCCGGCCTGTCACGTCGGAGGTCGCGGGTTCAAGTCCCGTCCACCCCGCTCAAACTGGAGAAGAGAAGCCCTCGGAGCCGAGGGCTTCGGTTCGATGTGCAGCTGAGGAAGCAATGAAAACGACATACATGGCAAAACGCGAAGAGGCCCTGGCCGCTCGCCGGTGGTACGTCATCGACGCCGATGGCAAGGTCCTCGGCCGGGTTGCCAGCGGCGTCGCCAACCTGCTCCGCGGCAAGGGCAAGCCCACGTTCACCCCGCACGAAGACACCGGCGACTTCGTCGTCGTCATCAACGCCGCCGGCCTGAAACTGACCGGCAGCAAGGCCACGCAGAAGCTCTATCATCGCCACAGCGGCTACCCCGGCGGGCTCAAGGAGGAGGCGGCGGGCAAGACACTGAAGAACCACCCCGATCGCGTCCTGCGCATGGCGGTCGCGGGCATGTTGCCGAAGAACCGCCTCGGTCGCCAACTGGCCACCAAGCTGAAGGTGTATGCCGGCCCGGAGCATCCACACGCGGCGCAGCAACCGGTCGCGGTCTCCATCTGATCTCGAGGAACGTCATGGTAGAACGAAAAGAAGCCTATGCGGCCACCGGCCGGCGCAAGAGCGCCGTGGCCCGGGTCAACCTGGTGCCCGGCGAGGGTCGCGTCGTCGTCAACCGCCGCCTGCTCGACGATTACTTCGGCCGCCCGACGTCGCGCATGGTGGTGAATCAGCCATTCGAGATCACGGAGACCCTGGGCCGCTACGACGTCGCCGCCAACGTCCGCGGCGGCGGCGTGTCGGCGCAGGCCGCGGCGGTGCGCCACGGCATCACGCGGGCGCTGCTCGTCGCCAACCCCGACTTTCGCGGCGTCCTGAAGAAGGCCGG
>CAZYMF010000318.1:0-4398 GCA_964648215.1 uncultured Binatia bacterium (SeqCode)
CGCCCAGTGAGGAACTGAACCACTGAGTCACTGAATCACTGAATCACTGAATCACTGAATCACTGAATCACTGAATCACTGAATCAGTGATTCAGTGATTCAGTTCTTGACGATCTTCTGGCGCAGCCGGGCGAGATCGTAGAACGCGCGCAGGATCACCCGCAGGTGGGCGCCGGTCTGCACGCCGGCTTCGCGGGCGTAGTGGTGGACTCCGACCTCCTTGATGCCAAAACCCTTGCGGATGGCGCGGCCGTAGAGCTCGGCGTTGATCAGCGCGCCGGTCGACTCCAGCGTGATCGCGTCGAGCAGCTGCTTCGGGATCAGCTTGAAGGCGCAGTTGAGGTCGCGCACCTTCACTCCGAGCATCACCCGCACCAGAAAGCCGCCGAACAGCTTGGCGTTGAGGCGCCGCATGAACGGGTCGCGGCGCTCGATGCGGTAGCCGGTGACGATGCTGCGGTCGTCGGTCGCCAGCGGCAGCAGGCGGTCGAGGTCCTTGATGTCGAACTGGCCGTCGCCGTCCATGTAGAAGACGAAGCGCTTGCGGGCGGCGTCGAACCCGGTGCGCAGGGCGGCGCCGTAGCCGCGATTGCGCGGGTGGTGCTGCGGGCGCAGGCGCGGGAACTCCGCCACCAGGCCGTCGAGGATCGCCCCGGTGCGGTCGGCGCTGCCGTCGTTCACCACCAGCAGCTCGTAGTCGAACCCGCGCGCCTCCAGGTACGGGATCACGTCGCGCACGACCCGCTCGATGTTCGGCTCCTCGTTGTACGCCGGCAGGACCACCGACAGCGCGTCGACCGCCGTGTTCGCGGGGTTGCTTTTTGTCTCACTCGCCATAATATCTCTGCTCGCTCGGACGTGTGCCCGTGATCATCCAGTGCCCCTACTGCGCTACGCGCTTCCAGCTCGATGAGTCCCGCCTCGGCGGGCCCCATCCCATGCTCAAGTGCTCGCGGTGCCGCCACATCTTCCCCGGCCCCGGCGGCACCGCCGCGGCCGCCAAGCCGTCCACGACCGCGAACCCAACGGCGAGCGGCCGCAAAGGCGCGGGCGGCACGCCGCAAAGCCTGTCGTTCACCTTCTCCGACCCGCCGCCGAAGGAGCCGCAGGAAGAGTTCAGCATCGACGAGCCGGAGCAGGAGTTCGAGCTCGGCGTGGAGCCCGCCGAGATCATGCCCGTCCCAACAACGACGCCGCGGCCGACGGCCAAGGAGTCCGCGGCCGAGAAACAGCCGGATCTCTTCGTTGCCGATCCCGGCGAGGAGCCGGAGAGCGAGGCGGCGGCCGAAGCGCCGCCACCCGCCCCGCCGCCGGCGGCGGCGAAGCCGAAAGAGCCGGAGCCGTCGCCGTCGTTCGGCAAGGACGAGTTCGACGCCGAGGCCTTCGACGACGAGGAGCTGGAGGAGGAAGCCGTGTCGCCCCGGGGCATTTCCGTTCGGCCGGTGCTGATCTTTCTCGGCGTGATCGTGCTCGCGTACGGCGTGCTGTCGTCGACCTTGCACGGCGACCCCGTGCTCGCCGACTCTCTGCTGCGCAAGCTGCCCTTCCTCAGCGGCCTGAGCGAGGACCGGCTGCTCAACCGCAAGATCGTTCTCAGCGAGGTCACCGGCGGCTACCAGCGCATCAAGGACGGCGATTCCGTGTTCGTCATCACCGGACGCGCCCTGAACAACGCCCCCGTCACCGTGCACAACGTCCAGATCGTCGGCCGCCTATTCGACGCCGACAACCGCCCGGTCGAAGAGAAGAGCATCGTCTGCGGCAACGTCGTGTCCACCAAGATCCTGCGCTCCTTGACGCGACGCGAGGTGTCGATCTTGCAGGACCTGAAGCCGCCGAAGCGCTTCGGCATCGCTCCCGGAGAGGAGGCGTCGTTCGTGATCGTGTTCATGCAACCGCCGAAGGGAGTCACCGAATTCACCAGCCAGGTGATCGGCGCGCAGCGTCAGGCCTGAGACGCGCCGCCGCCCGACTTCTTGGTGCCTTCCCCCGACGGCTCTTCCTGCTTGGGCGGGGTGACGTCGATGGCGTCGGGAGATTTCATCTCCTTGCGAAAGTTGCGGATCCCTCGCCCCAGCCCCTCGCCGATCTCCGGCAGCTTGCCGGCGCCGAAAATGATGAGAACGATGACCAGGATGACCAGAAGCTCGCCGATACCAAATCCGAACATACAGTTTGCCGTCTCCTGAACTCTTATAGGCGAAGGACTCCGATGGGCGCAAGACGCGCACCGGACGTGGCGTGCCGTGCCGCCGCCCGCTAGAATCCGGGCGATGACCGATCAGGCCCGCCTGTCGTGGGCGCTCGCGCTCTCGCTGCTGCTGCACATCACGGTGCTGGCCCTGCTGCCGCTGCTGCGCCACCTGACGCTGCCGGTGGCCGCGCCCTCCACGGTCGAGGTGGACCTCTCCGAGCTGCCGCTGCCCGCGCCCCGGCCGGCCCCGAAGCCGGCGCCGCAGGCCGCGCCCCAGCCGGCGCCGCAGCCGCAGCCGGCGCCGCCGATCGTCCTGCCCGAGAGACAGATCGTCAGCCCCTCCGACAAGGGCGAGGCGAAGCCGCCCAAGGAGACCCGCCTGCTCAGCGACCGCGACAACACCGTGCCCCAGGAGATGGTCCACCGTGGCCAAGCGGAGCCGGGCAGTCCCGAAGCCGCCGCCAAGAGCGCCAAGGAGGCGAAGCCGGTCGAGCACGCGGCGGCGGAGAAGTCGTCCGCCCGCCGCCGGCCGGCCGCCTCGCGCCAGGCCAAGGAGTCGGCGGCGAACGCGCCGGAGCGGCTCGCCTCGCTCCCCAAGCTGAATCAGCTCCTTCCCCCCGTCGGCGACATCATCAGCGAAGGCTTCTCGAAGCCGGCCGCGTCGAAGCCCCGGGAGCAGGTCGCCTCCGCGCCGCGCGCGCGCAACCTGTTCGCCGGCAGCGGCGGCGCCTTCTCCTCCCGCCCCGGCATCAGCGATTTCCTGCCCAGCATCCACGAGGGCGACGTCACGCTGCTGAACACCAAGGCGGAGCTGTTCGCCCCCTTCGTTCGTCGCGTCGCCGTGCGCGTCTTCCAGCACCTCGAGATCGCCCTCAAGCAAGCGGCCCGCGGCCGTCCGGGCGGCTCGGGGCGCGAGTTCGCCGAGGTGGAGGCGGTGATGAACAGGAAGGGGCAGATGATCGACGCCCGCCTCCTGCAGAAGGAGAGCAGCACCAACCTGGCCGCCTACCGCGAGCTGCTCGGCGCCACCCAGCCCGACATCTTCTTCGATGCCAACCCGCCGCCGGGGGCCGAGGCCAACGACGGCAACATCCACTTCATCCTGGTCGTCGACCTGCAGGTGCAGTCGGCCACCGACCCGCGCTCCGGCGCCCCCGCCACCGGTTTCTACGGCGTCGCCGGCGTCGGCCTGGACTCGGCTCCGGGGGAGAAGTGAGGAGGCAGGAGGAAGGTTGTTAGGTTGTTAGTTGTTAGGCTGTTGGTTGGTCATGACAACCCAACAACTTAACAACCTGCAGTTTCAACCCGCAGTTTCGGCCGTCTTGCGCCAGCGCAGCACCGGGTGGCGCGCGGCGCGGGCCTCGTCGAGGCGGCCGACCGGCGTGAGCGTCGGCGCCGCGTGCAGGCGCTCGGGCGTCTCGTGCGCCTCGCGCGCGATCTCGCGCATGGCGGCGATGAACTCGTCGAGCGTCTCCTTGCTCTCGGTCTCGGTCGGCTCGATCATGAGGGCGCCGTTGACGACCAGCGGGAAGTAGATCGTCGGCGCGTAGAAGCCGAAGTCGAGCAGGCGCTTGGCGACGTCCAGCGTCTTGACGCCGACGGCCTCGAGGCCCTTGTCGCTGAAGACGCACTCGTGCATGCAGGTCTCCGCCACCGCCAGGTGGTAGCTCCCCTCCAGCGACTTGCGGATGTAGTTGGCGGCGAGCACCGCCATCTCGGTCGCCAGCGCCAGGCCGTCGCCGCCGAGGGCGAGGATGTAGGCGTACGCGCGCACGTGCATGCCGGCGTTGCCGTGGAAGGAGCGCACCCGGCCGATGGATTTCGGGAAGGCGTCGCTCCAGCGAATGCTCTCGCCGTCGCGCACCAGCCGCGGCGTGGGCAGATACGGCACCAGGCTCTCGCGCACGCCGATGGGGCCGGCGCCGGGCCCGCCGCCGCCGTGCGGCGTCGAGAAGGTCTTGTGCAGGTTGAACTGCAGCACGTCGGCGCCCATGTGGCCGGGCTTGGCCACCCCCATGAGCGCGTTCAGGTTGGCGCCGTCGAGATAGACCAGCCCGCCCTGGGCGTGCACCGCCTCGGCAATCGGCACGATCTCGCGCTCGAACAGGCCGAGCGTGTTGGGGTTGGTGATCATCAGGGCGGCGACGTCCTCGTCCTTCGCCCGGCGCACCGCCTCGGCCTCCAGCAGGCCGAGGCGGTTGACG
>CAZYMF010000319.1:0-4395 GCA_964648215.1 uncultured Binatia bacterium (SeqCode)
CCGTCGCGGTGCTCCTTGCGCACGAAGCCGACGTCGCTGAACAGGAAGTTGTCGTAGACCTTCTTGTGCTCGAGGGCGGCCTGGATCATGTCCATCACCGCCGGCGTCAGCGACTGCGCCGAGATGCGCTTGAGCATCGGCTGGTCGACGCACGCCCAGAGGAAGGCCGACGCCTCGAAATCGAGACGTGAGGCCTCGAGGAAGACGCGCGTGTCGGAGCGGATGCCGTGCATCAGCGCCGTGGCCAGGCGTACGTGCAGCGGCTCGTTGACGTCGAGCCCGTCCGGGAAGGCCTGGCGCAGGTAGTCGGTGAAGATGCCGCAGGTGGAGCCGGCGTCCTCGCGGATGTCGACGAACTCGGCCGGCACCTCGCCGAGCTTCTTGTGATGGTCGACGAAGGCCAGCAGCTTCTTCCCCTTCAGATGTTCCTGAATCGGAGCCTCGGCCTTCTGCGTGTCGACGAAGGCGTAGAGCGTGTAGGGATCGAGGTCGAAGTGGTCGTCGTAGAGCTGGAGGTCGATCTCCAGGCGCTTGACCAGGGCCCGGTTCTCCTGGTGGCTCACCTCGAAGAAGGAGAGCAGGGTGGTCTCCACCTCGTACAGGCCCGCCAACAGCTGCAGGGCGAGCCCCGAGGCAATGTTGTCGGGGTCCGGGTAGCCTGTCAGCAACACCAGCAGGCGCTCGCCGCGGTGCTTCTGCAGGGCGGCCGAGAGCTCGGCCCACTTGTGTGACGGAATCGTCGGCTCCACGCGTTTCACCGCCCGTAGGCGGGACTCGGCAGTGGGCTCGATAACAGGTTCAGGCATTTGCTTCTCCTCCTGGGATCAGCAACGGCTGGGGCTCCAGGCGATGTGGGAGCCGGTTGCCATGACGCGAGGCGTCCTTGTCGGTCTCGCACGAGAGCACGGCTCTTGCCGCGATGTGGTGGTTTCCCCCGGATCGACCGGACCGTCGTGATCAGGCTCTTGGTTAGCACACTGGAGGGGGGCTTCAACAGCCCCATGGCGGCCTGCGTCAAAAATTTGGCGCCGGCCGGAAAGGCCGGGGCGGCGAGCTCGATGCAGACGCCGATTTGCTTTGCCTGCGTGTCGGCCCCTGCGAATCGCTCTCCCGCAGCGGCTATCGCCAACCGCCTTCGCAGCGGATAGAAGACGCCTGCGAAGGGAACCTTCATGAAGAGCTCTCAGCGCGGGCTGCGCCCGCAGCCGAAAGTCGAAGGCTCAAAGTCGAAGGGCGACGTCGTCCAGGCGCAGGCGAGCTCGACGGTGAAGACGCCGTGAGCTCTCTGGCCGCGGCGGATTCGGCGCAGGAGCGCAGCATTGGCCTGCTGCGCGCCACCGGGATCGGCGTTGGCGCCATTGTCGGCGGCGGCATTCTGGCGCTTGCCGGTGTCGCCTACGCCCACGCCGGGCCCGCGGCGATCGTGGCGTTTGCGCTCAACGGCGTGATCGCCGTGCTCACGGCGCTCAGCTTCGCCGAGATGTCGTCCGTGTTCCCCGAGTCGGGCGGGACCTACGCGTTCGCCAAGAAGGTTCTTTCGCTGGAGGCCGCGTTCACCATCGGCTGGGTCGTCTGGTTCGCGTCGATCGTCGCCGGCGTTCTCTATGCGCTCGGATTCGCCGCCTACGCCGCGATCCTGATCGAGCAGCTTTGGCCCGGCGCCCTGGGCGCCCCCACCGACTGGCTCACGCCGCGCCAGATGGAGGTCTTCCTGGCGATGGCCGCGACGGTGGCGTTCACGTTCAGCCTGCTGCGCAAGAGCACGGGCGGTGGGCAGTGGGCCACGGCGGGAAAGGTGATCTTGTTCGCCGTGCTCATCGCCGGCGGTCTGTGGGTGCTCGGCGGAAGTCCCGCCGGCACCATTGCGGGGCAGCTGAGCCCGTTCCTCCCGCGGGGCGCGTTCGGGCTGTTCGAGGCGATGGGGTACACTTTCATCGCCCTGCAGGGGTTCGACCTGATTGCGGCGGTTGGGGGCGAGGTCCGCGATCCGGCTCGTACCATTCCGCGGGCGATGTTGCTGTCCCTGGCCGCGGCGCTGGCGATCTACCTGCCTCTGCTCCTGATCATCGCGACGGTCGGCGTGCCGGCGGGACAATCGATCACGGCCGCCAGCGCGGCGCAGCCCGAAACGATGGTGGCGGTGGCGGCGCGAAACTTTCTCGGTCCGGTCGGTTTCTGGCTGGTCATCGTGGCGGCGATTCTCTCCATGCTCTCCGCCCTGCAGGCGAATCTGTTCGCCGCCTCACGGGTGGCTTTGTCGATGGCGCGCGACCGCACGTTGCCCCACGTCCTCGGACGGCTGCACGACCGCCGCGCGACCCCCGTGGCGGCGATTCTCACCAGCGCGGTCACTCTGGCGATCATTCTGCTGGCCGTTCCCGACGTTGCCGCGGCGGGGGCGGCGGCGAGCCTGATCTTTCTGATCTCCTTCGCGCTGACGCACTGGACGAACATTCTGGCCCGTCTGCGCGGCAGCCGCCGCGCGCCCTTTCACGTGCCGTGGTTTCCGCTCATCCCCGCCACGGGCGGCCTGGCGTGCGTCGGGCTGGCCGTGTTCCAGGGGATCTCGGTGCCTTCCGCGGGAGTGGTCGCGGCGGTGTGGCTCGCAATCGGCGGTATCCTGTTTCTGTCCCTGTTCGCGCGCCGGGCGCGCGTCGTCGACGCGGGAGCCGAGGCGCTCGATCCGCGGTTGGTGCAGCTGCGCGGGCGTAATCCGCTGGTGCTGGTGCCGATCGCGAATCCGGCCAACGCCGCTGTGATGGTCGCCATCGCCAATGCCCTGGCGCCGCCGGCGTTCGGGCGCGTCCTCCTCCTCTCGGTGGTCGTGCCGCCGCAGGCGTGGCGGCCGGGCGAGCCGCTGCCGCGGTTGCTCGACGTCCAGGCCGTGCTCGGCGGCGCTCTGGCCGCGTCGTTCGCGGCCGGGTTGGCGCCGGAGGCCTTGACGACGGTCTCGGCGCACCCGTGGACGGAGATCACGCGCGTGGCGCGCATCCATCGCTGCGAGAGCCTGCTGCTGGGCCTCACCAGCGTGAACGAAGAAGTCATCGGCACCCAAATCGAGAACACCATGAGTCAGGTCGACTGTGACGTCGTGGTGTTGCGGGCAAAGCAGGACTGGCAGTTCTCCGAGGTCCGCCGCGTCCTGGTTCCGGTGGGTGGCCGTGGCGGACACGATGTGCTGCTTGCCCGTCTGCTGGGGAGCCTGTGTCGCACCGGCGCGCGCGAGATCACCTTCTTGCGTGTGCTGCCGCAGGGGGCCTCGGACCTCGTCGTCGCGGGCGCGCGCCGCCTCCTGACTCGCTTCGCCGTCGACCAGGTTCCCGGACCCTCGCGCGTCGAGGTGGTGCGCAACGATTCCATCAGCGCCGAGATCACGCGTCGCGCGGCGGCGAGCGACCTCGTGATTCTCGGCTCGCAACGGCTCGGGCGACGGCAGAAGCTGCTCGGCGACATGGCGCTGCGCGTCGCGCGAGATTCGAGCTGCGCGATCATCCTGATCAGCCGGCGCGGCTGAGGCGCGCGAGGTTGCGCCGCCCGACGCCCGCTTGTATTAGCTCGACGGCAAATCTTTGCGGGAGCAGGGGGTTCAATGCGCGTATTGCCAGGGCAGCCTTACCCTCTCGGAGCGATATGGGACGGGCTCGGCGTGAACTTCGCGCTGTTCTCGGAGAACGCCACGCGCGTGGAGCTGTGCCTGTTCGACTCCCCCGATGCGCTGTCGGAGTCGCGCCGGATCACGCTGCCGGAGCAGACCGACCTGGTGTGGCACGGCTACGTGCGCGACGTTCGGCCCGGGCAGCTCTACGGCTTCCGCGTTCACGGGCCCTACGAGCCGGAGAACGGCCATCGTTTCAACGCCAACAAGGTGGTGCTCGATCCCTACGCCAAGGCCATCGGGCGAACCGTTCGTTGGAGCGACGAGATGTTCGCCTACCGCGTCGGTGATCCGGCGGAGGATCTCTCCTTCGACGAGCGTGACAGTGCCGCGTTCGCCCCGCTCGGGGCGGTGGTCGACACGGCGGTGACCTGGGGCGACGATGCCCCGCCGCGCACGCCGTGGCACGAGACGATCATCTACGAGCTCCACGTCAAAGGCTTCACCCAGCTTCACCCGGAGGTGCCGGTCCCGCTGCGCGGCACCTACGCCGGCCTCGCCTCGGAGGCCGCCATCCACCACTTGAAAGGGCTCGGCGTCACCGCGGTCGAGCTCATGCCGGTGCACCACCACGCCTACGATCGCCACCTGGTCGAGCGCGGATTGAGCAACTACTGGGGCTACAACACCCTGGCGTTCTTCGCTCCGGATCTGCGCTACGCGGCAGCGACGGCTCCAGTCGACTCGGTGCGCGAGTTCAAGATGATGGTGCGCGCGCTGCACGCCGCCGGCATCGAGGT
>CAZYMF010000320.1:0-4358 GCA_964648215.1 uncultured Binatia bacterium (SeqCode)
CGTGGTCGGCAGGTTGCCGCCGTAGATCGACGAGCAGCCGGTGGCGTTGGCGATCAGGGTGCGGTCGCCGAAGAGCTGCGTCAGCAGCTTGATGTACGGCGTCTCGCCGCAGCCGGCGCAGGCGCCGGAGTACTCGAACAGCGGCTCGAGGAACTGCGCCGACTTGAGGTCGATGCGCATCGTCGTGCGGTCGGCCTCCGGCAGGTCGAGGAAGAAGGCGTAGTTCTCGCGCTCGGCGTCGCGCAGCGGCGCCTGTGGCTCCATGTCGATGGCCTTGTGCTTGGGGTTCGACTTGTCCTTGGCCGGGCACACCATCACGCACAGGTGGCAGCCGGTACAGTCCTCCGGCGCCACCTGGATGCTGTACTGCTGGCCCTTGAACTCGTTGCCGCGGTAGGCGGTCGCCTTGAACGTGGCCGGCTTGCCTGCGAGCCGCTCGGGGGCGAAGACCTTGGCGCGGATGGCGGCGTGCGGGCACACCATCGCGCACTTGTTGCACTGGATGCAGATGGCCTCGTCCCACACCGGGATCTCGAGGGCGATGTTGCGCTTCTCCCACTTCGTCGTGCCCAGCGGCCAGGTGCCGTCGACCGGGAAGGCGCTCACCGGCAGCAGGTCGCCCTTGTTGGCCAGCATCACCGCGGTGACCCGCTGGACGAAGTCGGGCGCCTCCGGCGCCACGATCGGCGGCAGGGCGCGCGTCGCCGTGGCCCGCTCCGGCACCGCCACCTCGTAGAGGTGCGCCAGCGTGTGATCGACGGCGGCGAAGTTCTGCTTGACGATCATCTCGCCCTTCTTCTCGTAGCTCTTCTGGATCGTCTTCTTGATCTGGGCGATGGCCTCGTCGCGCGGCAGCACGCCGGAGATGGCGAAGAAGCAGGTCTGCATCACCGTGTTGATGCGGCGGCCCATGCCGGTGTCCTTGGCCACCTTGTAGGCGTCGATGACGTAGAGCTTGAGCCGCTTGTCGATAATCTGCTGCTGCACCTCGCGCGGCAGCTCGTCCCACGCCTCCTCCGACCCGTAGGGGGAGTTGAGGAGAAAGACCGCCCCCGGCGCCGCGTACTCGAGCACGTCGTACTTCTCCAGAAAGCCGTACTGGTGGCAGGCGACGAAGTTGGCCCGGCGGATGAGGTAGGTGGAGCGGATCGGCTCGGGGCCGAAGCGCAGGTGGGAGATCGTGACCGCGCCGGCCTTCTTGGAATCGTAGACGAAGTACCCCTGCGCCCAGTGATCGGTCTCCTCGCCGATGATCTTGACCGAGTTCTTGTTGGCGCCGACCGTGCCGTCGGAGCCGAGGCCGAAGAAGACGCCGCGGACGACCTCGTCCGGCTCGATGTCGAAGTCGGGATCCGCCGGCAGAGAGGTGTGGGTGACGTCGTCGACGATGCCGACGGTGAAGTGGCGCTGGGGAGAGGGCTTGCCCAGCTCGTCGAAGACCGCGCGCACCATCGCCGGCGTGAACTCCTTGGAGGACAGCCCGTAGCGTCCGCCGAGCACGACCGGGTCGGCGGCCAGCTGCAGAGTCCCGTCCTCGCGTGCCTCGCGCAGCGCCGTGACCACGTCGAGGTAGAGCGGCTCGCCGAGGGCGCCCGGCTCCTTGGTGCGATCGAGGACGGCGATGGCCTTCACCGTCGGCGGCAAGGCGGCGGCGAAGTGCTCGAGTGAGAACGGCCGATACAGCCGCACCTTGACGGCGCCGACCTTCTCGCCGTGCGCGCACAGCCACTCCACGGTCTCATGCGCGGTCTCCGCCCCCGATCCCATGAGCACGATCACCCGCTCGGCCTCGGGATCGCCGACGTAGTCGAACAGCCGATAGGCGCGGCCGGTGAGCCGGGCGAAGCGATCCATGCTCTCCTGCACCAGATCGGCGCAGGCCAGATAGAAGGGGTTGCAGGCCTCGCGGGCCTGAAAGAAGGCGTCGGGGTTCTGGGCGCTGCCGCGCAGCGCCGGCCGGTCGGGGGTGAGGGCGCGCCGGCGGTGGGCGGCGACCAGATCCTCGTCGATCATCTCGCGCAGGTCGTCGTCGGTCAGCTCCTCGATCTTGGTCAGCTCGTGCGAGGTGCGAAACCCGTCGAAGAAGTGGAGGAAGGGGATGCGGCTGCGCAGCGTGGCCGCCTGGCCGATGCAGGCAAAGTCGTGCGCCTCCTGGCCCGATCCCGACGCCAGCAGGGCAAAGCCGGTCTGCCGGCAGGCCATGACGTCGGAGTGGTCGCCGAAGATCGACAGCGCGTGGCTGGCCACCGTGCGCGCGGAGACGTGCATGCAGAACGAGGTCAGCTCGCCGGCGATCTTGTACATGTTCGGAATCATCAGCATCAGGCCCTGCGAGGCGGTGAAGGTGGTGGTGAGGGAGCCCGCCTGCAACGCTCCATGCGCCGCCCCGGCGGCGCCGCCCTCGGCCTGCATCTCGCTCACCAGCGGCACCGTGCCCCACACGTTGGGCCGTCCGTGGGCCGACCACTCGTCGGCCAGCTCCCCCATCGGCGACGACGGCGTGATGGGATAGATCGCGATCACCTCGTTGGTGCGGTGGGCGACCGAGGCCGTGGCCTCGTTGCCATCCACGGTGATCATCCGGCGCTTCGGGCTTGTCGCGGACATGTTGATCCCTTCCTCTGATCGATTACCTGCGCAACGATATCCTTCTCATTACCGGATTTGCGGTAATCATGCCCACCCGCCCGACCACCATCAATTCACTCACAGAGCCGGCCGATTTCGCAGATCTGATACGGCGCCGGCGGCCCAGGCTTCCCAAGAGCGGGAAGGGGTATCGCGTTCGGGGCCGAGCTTGCGTAGACTCGTGTCTTCGTAGCGGGTTGGAATGATGCTCGCTGACCGAGGAGGGCGATGATAGTCGGAGTGGCCAGAGAGACGTTTCCTGACGAACTTAGGGTGGCGATCACGCCGCACGTCGTGCCGGCCCTGGGCAAGGCATCCCTGGAGCTGGTCGTGGAGTCGGGCGCCGGGGCGGCGGCGGGGTTCCCCGACTCGGCCTACGAGGCCAAGGGAGCCCAGGTCGTCGCCACGCGGGACGAGGTCCTCCGCCGCGCCGAGGTGCTGCTGCAGGTGCGCGGCTACGGCGTGAACCAGCAGGCCGGGCGCGCCGACCTCGAGCGGCTGCGCCCGGGGCAGGTGCTGATCGGCTTCTTCGACCCGCTGTCGGCGCCCGAGGCCGCGCGCGAGCTCGCCGCGCGCGGCGTCACCGTGTTTGCGATGGAGCTGATGCCGCGCATCACCCGCGCCCAGAGCATGGACGCGCTGTCGTCGATGGCCACCGTCGCCGGCTACAAGGCGGTGCTCCTGGCCGCCTCGACGCTGGGCAAGATGTTCCCGATGCTGATGACGGCGGCCGGCACCATCACCCCGGCGCGGGTGTTCGTTCTCGGCGCCGGCGTGGCCGGGCTGCAGGCGATCGCGACGGCGCGGCGGCTCGGGGCGGTGGTGCAGGCGTACGACGTGCGCCCGACCGTCAAGCAGGAGGTCGAGAGCCTCGGCGCCAAGTTCATCGACCTGCCGCTGGAAGCCACCGACGCCGAGGATCGCGGCGGCTACGCGCGCGCGCTCGACGAGGACTTCTACCAGCGCCAGCGCGAGACCATGCCGCGCGTGCTCGCCGAGAGCAACGTCGCCATCAGCACGGCCGCGATCCCCGGCAAGCAGGCGCCGGTGCTGATCACGCAGGAGATGGTCACCCACATGGCGCCCGGATCGGTGATCGTCGACCTCGCCGCCGAGCGCGGCGGCAACTGCGAGCTGACCCGGCCGGGCGAGACCATCGTCGAGCACGGCGTCACCATCCTCGGCCCGATCAATCTCCCCGCCACGGTGGCCACCGACGCCAGCCAGATGTACGCGCGCAACATCTCGAGCTTCCTGCTGCACCTGCGCAAGGACGGCGCCGCCTGGAGAAATCCCGAGGATCAGATCGCCACCGCCACTCTGGTCGCCCACGACGGCGAGGTCGTCCACCCCCGCGTGCGCGCGGCCCTCGGCCTCGGCGAACCGACGCCGGCCGCGGCCGAAGCAGCGCCGGGCTGAACGCCCGCAAGGAGGAGACATGGCCTCTCTCATTACCGGCCTCACCGTGTTCGTTCTGGCCATCTTCGTCGGCTTCGAGGTGATCACCAAGGTGCCACCGACGCTGCACACGCCGCTCATGTCGGGCTCCAACGCGATCTCCGGCATTACCCTGATCGGCGCCCTGCTCGCCGCCGGCGGCGGACACGGCTCGCTCACCACCCTGCTCGGCTTCACCGCGGTGGTGTTCGCCACCATCAACGTGGTGGGCGGCTTCCTGGTCACCCACCGTATGCTGGAGATGTTCCGCCCGGACAGGAAGCGCTGACGGC
>CAZYMF010000321.1:0-4337 GCA_964648215.1 uncultured Binatia bacterium (SeqCode)
ACCTTGATCTTGGGCGTCTCCGGGTGCGGGCGGTAGAGAATGACGGTGTGGCCGATCAGGCCGCAGAGGGCCGATTCGCTGGCTTCGGCGAGGGATTGGGCGGCCGCCTTCTTGTCCTCGGGCTCGTGCAGGCGAACCTTGATGAGCTCGTGCGTCGACAGGGCCTCGTCGACGGCGCGGACCACGCCCTCGTTGGCGCCCCCCTGACCCACTTGCACCACCGGCTGCAGCTTGTGCGCCAGCGCTCGCAACGCCTGGCGCTGCTGGCCGGTTAGGTTCGGTGCCGCCATGGCGCGGGAGTGTGCCCGACCCCACGCCCCGGCGCAAGAGGTTGCTCTTCCCCTTGCCAGGCCAACGGGCGGGGACTACACGTGGGCTCGACCTACGGAAGGAGATCGATGGCGCTGCCGACGGGACAAGAGAGCGATCGCACGCAGGGGTGCACGAGGCGGCAGGTGCTTCGTGCTGGAGCGACCGCCGCGCTCGCGGCCGCGGCCGGCCCGCTGGCCTCGTGCTCCCCGGTCCGGGCGACGCCGCCTCCTCTCGCCGTGCGCCCCGGTGCGCGCGTAGCGTTGGCCGGCGTGCCGCGCAACGCGCCCGTCGGGTCGCTCGCCGGCGCCATCCGCGAGGCGGCGCTCGCCGCCACCGACTTCTCGTGGCTGGCGCCCGGGGATCGCGTGCTGCTCAAGGTGGTGTGCAACTCGCCGAACGCCTACCCGGCGACGACGAGCCCGGTCGGGGTGACGGTGATGGCGGAGATGCTGCGCGAGCGCGGCGCGTCGGTCTACGTCGGCGACCAGTCCGGCGTGCAGTTCGTGCACTACACGCGCAAGAGCCAGCGCGGCTCCACGCGCGAGAACTTCCGCCACAACGGGCTGGCACCCGCCGCCGAGCGCGCCGGGGCGACGATCAGCTGCTTCGAGGAGGCCGGCTACGACGGCTACTTCGCCGGCGAGCCTCCGGCGGGCAGTCACTTCCGCGGCGAGATCTTCCTGCCTGGCATCGTCCGCGAGGTCGATCACATCATCTACCTGCCGCGGGTGAGCAAGCACGTGCTCGCCGGGGCGACGCTGGGTTTGAAGGGTGCCGTGGGTTGGCTGCGCGAGGACAGCCGCCTCGAGCTCCATCGCGAGGGCGCCACCTTCCTCGAGAAATGCGCCGACATCAACGGCTGCCGCGAGATTCGCGAGCGCCTGCGGCTGGTGCTCTCGGTCGGCACCCAGGTGCAGACGTCCTTCGGCCCCGACACCGGCTACGTCGCCACGCCGGAGGTGGGGCTGGTCGTCGCCTCCGAGAGCCTGGCCGACCACGACCTGGCGAGCTGCGCCTACCTGCTCGAGGTGAGCGATCGCGCGACGCCGTGGCTGCGGCACGCGATCGATCCCTATCCCCAGCTCTCCAGCGCCTTCAATCGCCTGTTCGTCTCCAGCATCTGGGGACGGGGCCAGTTTTTCGAAGTCGAATCGTACGACGCGCCGCGACTGCAATCGCCGTGGTCGTGCCGGGTTCTCACCCGCGGCTGCGAGATCTTCGGCGGCCGCCCCGACCGGCTGGCGCTACAGAGCGCCAACGACGCGGTGCCGGCGCCGTTGCTCGAGGCGCTGGCGCGCCGGGCTGCCTATCCGGCATAGGGGCCCGCCCTGCGCTGCCCTAATCTGCCGGGTTGAGTAACCAGCAGGCGTCCTTCGAGACGGCCGCTGAGAAGATGCGGCCTCCTCAGGACGAGCGGTGAATGAATTGCGGGCAAGAATTTTCCCCGCTCACCCTGAGGAGGCGCCGTCTTTTCAGGCGCCGTCTCGAAGGGTGCCCGCTGGAGGCGACGGCCAATTTGGGACATGAACCCACGGTTGCGCGCGCTTGCGGCGGGAACGGGGTCCGTGTTACTCGCGCTTCACGCATGCAGCTCAGGACGACGCGCTGCGGGACGGGTGACCTCCCTCGTCGGTGCCTGGTCTCGCTTCTCTCTCTGCTGATCCTGCTCGCGGCCGCGGCCGGCGCCGAGGTACCGCCGGAGAAGCTCGGTCAGGTCGAGCGCCTGGCGACGCCGTTCCACCCGCACTGGGTGTGGGTCTCGGATCTCGTCCTCGAGCGTTCGGGGCTGGTCGATCTCGACGACGGACGCTTCCTCGGCCTGATCAACGGCGGCTACGGCACCATCATGCCGCTGTTCTCGCCGCGGCGGCCGGAGATCTACGTGCCGGCGACGTACTACGCGCGGCGCACGCACGGCGCGCGCACCGACGTGGTCGAAATCTACGACGCGCCGACGCTGTCGCTCACCGGCGAGGTGGTGATCCCGCCGAAGCGGGCGACGAACGCGGTGGCGCTCGGACATTCGGCCCTGTCCGACGACGGCCGCTTCGTCGCCGTCTTCAACTGGACCACCGGCACCTCGCTGAGCATCGTCGACACCGAGCACCGCACCTTCGCCGGCGAGATCCACACCCCCGGGTGCAGCCTCGTCTACGCTGCCGGCGCGCGCCGCTTCTTCTCGATGTGCGCCAACGGCTCCCTGTTCGTCGTCACCCTGGACGACGAAGGGCACGAGGCGAGCCGTATCCGCACCAAGGCGTTCTTCAACCCCCACGACGATCCCGTCACCGAGAAGGCGGTTCGCTACGGTGATCAGTGGCTGTTCGTTTCGTTCGCCGGACAGATCCATCCCGTCGACGTCTCCGGGCCGGAGATCCGCTTTCCCGAGGCGTGGTCGCTGGTGAACGACGCCGACCGCGCGCAGTCGTGGCGCATCGGCGGCCTGCAGCACCTGGCGGTGCAGCAGAAGACCGGACGGCTCTACGCCCTGATGCACCGCGGTGGGCCCGACACGCACAAGGAGTCGGGCGAGCAGGTGTGGATCTACGACGTTGCCTCGCACCGCCGCCTCGATCGCGTCAAGCTGTTGAGCCCGGGCCTCTCCGTGTTCGGCTTCCCGATCGAGTTCGGCCAGACCTGGATCTGGCCCTTCGACCACTTCTCCGACTGGATGCTGAACACCTTTGCGCCGGCGGACGTGAGCGCCATTCAGGTCACGCAGGACGACAAGCCGCTGCTGTTCACCGTCTCGCAGTTCGGCGGCATGGTCGGCGTGTACGACGCTCTCACCGGCCGCTTCAGCAAGCGGGTCGGACCCGTCGGCTGGACGAGCGACATTCTCCTGGCGCCGTGGGACGGGAGCGGAAAGCCATGATGCCGGCCGTGGATCCAGCGCTGCAGATGCCGCTGCGCGCCTCTCTGGCGCTGCTGCTCTTGTGGGCCGCCGCGCACAAGGTGCGCGACGTCGCGGCCTTTCGTGAAGCCTTGGAAAACTATCGCTTGCTGCCGGCGAGCCTCACCCCCCCGGCGGCGCTGCTCGTGATCGCCGCCGAGGTCGTTCTGGGCGGGGCCCTTCTGCTTCCGTCCGCGGCGGCCGCCGCGGCGCTGGGTGCGGCGGCGCTGCTGGGCGTCTATGGCGCGGCCGTTACCGTCAATCTACTCCGCGGCCGGCGCGACATCGACTGTGGCTGCAGCGGCGCGGCGGCGCGGCAGACGTTGCACGGCGCGCTCGTCGTGCGCAACGCCGTGCTGGTGGCGGCGGCGTTGGCGGCAGCGTTGCCGGCGACCTCGCGGCCGCTGACGTGGATCGACGGGTTGACGATCGCCGGAGCCGTGGCGGCGCTGGCGCTGCTCTACGGTGCCGTCGACGGCCTGCTCGCGCACGCGCCGGCGCTGGCGCGTCTGCGCGCCCGGCGCGACGGAGGCGGAGCGGAGCCGGCGGGAATCGGCGAGGTGAGTCATGCTTGAGGCGTTGCTGATCTCCAACGTCGTTCTCTGGCTGCTGGTCATTGTCCTCGCCGTGGTGGTGTTTGCGCTGGTGCGCCAGATCGGCGTGCTGCACGAGCGCGTCTCCCCGGCCGGCGCGCTCGTCGGCCGCGACGGGCCGCGCGTGGGCGAGCCGGCGCCGCGTTTCGATCTCGCCGACTGGGCCGGACGGCCGTGCCCGATCGGCGGTCCGGACCCCGAAGGCAAGCTGACCCTGCTGGCGTTCGTGGCGCCCTCGTGCCCGGTGTGCAAGACGATGCTGCCGATTCTCGACTCGGTGCTGCGCCAGGAGCAGCGCCGGCTGCGGCTGGTGCTGGCCAGTGATGGGATTCGAGCGGAGCACGAGGAGTTCGTCCGCGCCCACGGCCTGGCCGAGAGATCCTACGTGCTGTCGACCGAGCTCGGCCTCGCCTATCAGGTGGGCAAGCTCCCCTACGCCGTGCTCATCGACGCCGGCGGCGCATTGCGGGCGAAGGGCCTGGTGAACACGCGCGAGCACGTCGAGAGCCTGTTCGAGGCGATGGAGCGCGGCGTCGGCT
>CAZYMF010000322.1:0-4302 GCA_964648215.1 uncultured Binatia bacterium (SeqCode)
CAGCAGTTCGGGCTCTCCGAGAGGCAGGCGCAGGCGATCCTCGACATGCGCCTGCAGCGGCTCACCGGACTCGAGCGCGACAAGATCATCGAGGAGCACGGCGAGGTGCAGAAGGAGATCGCGCGCTACCGCGAGGTCCTCGCCAACGAGAAGCTCGTCTACCAGATCATCGTCGACGAGCTCGGCGAGATCCGCAAGCTCTACGGTGACGCCAGGCGCACCGAGATCGTCGACGAGGCCACCGACATCTCCATCGAGGACATGATCGTCGAAGAGGACATGGTGGTGACGATCTCGCACGAGGGCTACATCAAGCGGAACCCGGTCACCATCTACCGCGCCCAACGGCGCGGCGGGCGCGGCAAGATCGGCGCCGCCACCAAGGAAGAGGACTTCGTCGAGCACCTGTTCGTCGCCTCGACCCACTCCTACATGCTGTTCTTCACCACCGCGGGCCGCGTGTACTGGGCCAAGGTGCACGAGATCCCGCAGGGCGGCCGCGCCACTCGCGGCAAGGCGATCGTCAACCTGCTCAACCTGGGCAAGGAGGAGAAGATCTCGGCCTTCCTGCCGGTGCGCGAGTTCCAGGAGAACCAGTTCATCTTCTTCGCCACCAAGCGCGGCACGGTGAAGAAGACGCCGCTGATGGATTACGCCAACCCGCGCAAGGCCGGCATCATCGCCATCGCCCTCGACGACGACGACGAGCTGATTCGCGTGCGTCTGTCCGAAGGCGATCAGGAGATCATTCTCTCCACCCGCGACGGCCAGGCGATTCGGTTCAAGGAAGGCGACGTCCGGCCGATGGGCCGCGGCACCCACGGCGTGCGCGGCATCACGTTGGAGGAGAACGACGAGGTCGTCGCCATGGACGTGGTAAAGCCCGGCGCGACGCTGCTCGCCGTCGCCGAGAAAGGCTACGGCAAGCGCACGGAGATGGGCGAGTACCGGCTCACGCGCCGCGGCGGCAAGGGCATCATCACCATGAAGACCACCGACAAGACCGGCCCGGTCGTCGGCGTGCGCATGGTGACCGACGAGGACGACATCATGCTGATCACCGACGGCGGCAAGCTCATTCGCACCCCGGCCAAGGGCATCTCGGTCATCAGCCGCAACACGCAGGGCGTACGCCTGATCGACCTCGCCGAAGGCGAGAAAGTCGTGGGCGTGGCGCGGCTGGCGGAGAAGGAAGAGGACGAGAACGGCGAACCGCCGGCACCGACGAACGGAGGCGCAGCGGGCGGCGCTGACCCGGGCGCTTAGGGGCTGACGTGCCTTACATCGTACAGGCAGTGTCTCGCCTCGGGGCGCGCTACGTTCGCGTCGATGGCGGGACGGGCGAAGTGCTTGACCGGGGCTATTGTGACCGCCCAACTCTCCGGAAAGAAAACGGGAAACCCGTTTCGACAGGCATCTTTCTGGCGCAACGATACGAGGGGATAAGCGGGCTTCTCTTCTCGGCTGCTCGCGTCCTCGATTTGCGGCCGCCAGCGAGCGACTTCATCTTTGTCCACCACCCCAATGCTCGTTGCCCGCTGGCGAGAGGATGGCTCTCGGTTGGATACGAGTTTTGGCACGAAGCGGATGCATGGCACGGCCGGCATGTGGGAGCCTAAAGCGCGCAACAACGGATACAACCCGCTGGTGAAGGTTTGTGCTCCGCATTGGTTCCGCAGTGTGAAACATGTTAAGCAAAGGTCCATGACTCGCATGTCGGTCCGCGACATCCGCCTGAAGTGGCCAGAGGCCGAGCGCAAGCTCGCTACCGTCGGGGAGATCGTGGTCACCCGCGATTCGAAACCTGTGGCACGTATTCTGCCCTATGAGCCGCGCCAGCGTCGCAGCCGCAAGCGTTTCGACCCGGTTGAGCATGCCCGCTGGCTGCGCGACTTTTGGAAGCGCCAGCCGCGCCAGGCATCCACCGACGAGCTGCTGAAACGCGAGCGCGCCGAGTAAAGGCGAGGGGCATCTCGCCGTGGCGGTGTACCTGGATACGAGCTGCCTCCTCAAGGTGTTCTTTCCCGAGCCGGAGACCGTTGCGACCGTCGCGCTCATCGCACGCGAGCCCCACGTCATCGTGTCATCGCTCGCACGGCTCGAGGCCCTCGTCCATATCCACGGACGGGTCGCGGCCAAGATGCTCTCGGCTGCCGCCGCGCGGCGACTCAACGAGCGCTTCGATCAGGTTCTACAGGAGGAGCCGTACGAGCTGGTACCATGCCCATCCGACATCATCGAGGTTGCGGAAACCCAGGTGCGAGCGGTCGTGAGAACAGCATACTGCCGCACGCTCGACCGGCTGCACCTCGCATCGATGCAGGCTTTGGGAGTGCATCGCCTGCTCACCAACGATGACACCCAGGCGCGCGCGGCCCGGGGCCTGGGTTTTGAGACCATACGGCCGCGCTGAGGCGCATGTGAGGCGGAAGCTCGAGGACGCACCTGGGGACGTTGCCCAGTTGGCGGTCGACTTCAAGATGTGCGCCGACGCGATTTCGAAGACGGCTCGGCCATCTCGGTGAGCGCGGGAGCTGCCGTCGTCGTCGCGGGGGTCGGCGGCGGCTGATCGCCACGATTTGTCGGATCTCCTCGGCCGGAGGCGTTGCCGACGTCCGAGCGCCGACCGCCATCAGCACGTACACCACCAGCTCGGCATCGTCCGCCCGCGCCTCACCGTAGGCCCGCAGGGAGGCGAACGGGCAGCGCAGAGCCTCGGCAACCTGCCTGATCGTCGCTCATGAAAACCATCGGCACCACGCCCGGCTCTTGAGTTGGAGGCGCGATTCGGGGAAGAAGCCGAGACATGGACGCGGCCGGCGAAACGTCGAGCGGTGCGGCGCGTGCGGCCGGCATCGGCCGCTTCGTCGGGCCGGTGCTCTTCCTCCTGTTGTGGGTGGTTCCGACCGGGTCGCTGGCGGGGGAGGCGAAGATCGCGGCGGCGGTGGTCGCCTGGATGGCGGTCTGGTGGGTGACCGAGGCGGCGCCGCTCGCTGTGACGTCGTTGCTGCCGCTGGTGCTCTTTCCCCTGCTCGGCGTGCGCGCGGTGCGCGACGTGGCGCCGAACTACACCGACCACATGGTCTTCCTCTTCCTCGGCGGATTCGTCCTGGCGCTCGCGGTCGAGCGGTCCGGCCTGCACCGGCGCCTGGCCCTGGCGATTCTGATCGCGCTCGGCACCTCGGCGAGGCGACTGGTGTGGGCCTTCCTCCTGGTCACGGCGGCACTGTCGATGTGGTTGTCGAACACGGCGACCACTCTGATGGTGCTGCCGATCGCCGCCGGCGTCGTCGAACGGGCCGCCGCGAAAGACTCGGGGGCGCGGATCTTTCTCGCCGTCGCCTACGGCGCCTCGATCGGCGGTCTGGGGACCCTGATCGGAACCCCGACGAACGTGGTCCTCGCCGGCATGGCGCCTTCGCTGGTCACGGGCCTGCCGCCGCTCAGCTTCGGCGGCTGGATGCTCTTCGGGCTACCTATGGTCGCCTGCCTTCTGCCGATCGCCGGCTTGTTTCTCGCGCGCGGACTTCCACGCACCGACGAGAGCGCGGTTCGCGCAGCGTTGCGGCGCGAGCGCGACAGCCTGGGTCCGGTGTCGAGTGCGGAGCGTCGGACGGCGATTCTCTTCGGCATGACGGCCCTGGCCTGGGTCACACGGTCGAAGATGGATCTCGGGTTCCTCGTCATTCCCGGCTGGAGCCTGCTGCTTCCCGACCCGAAGCTGGTCAGCGATGCAGTTCCGGCCGTTGCCGCTGCCATTGCCGCCGCCATCGTGCCCTGCGGTGGAGACTCCCGGCGGCCGCTCGTGACCTGGTCGGAGGTTCAGCGCGGCGTGCCTTGGGGCATCCTCCTTCTGTTCGGTGGCGGCTTCGCCGTCGCCGACGCAGTGCACGTGGCGGGGCTCGATGGTTGGTTGGCCGCCGAGCTGCACGGTCTGTCGGCGCTGCCGCTGAGCGTCATGGTCCTCGCCATCTGCCTGGTCTCGATGGCCGCCACCGAGCTGACCTCCAACACCGCCACCGCCACGCTGCTGATGCCGATCATGGCGGCGTTCTCGAGCTCCCTGGCCGAGCCGCCGTACCTTCTCATGGTTCCGGCCGCCGTCTCCTGCTCCTGCGCCTTCATGCTGCCGGTGGCCACGCCGCCCAACGCCATCGTCATCGGCTCCGGCCATGTCACCGCCCGCACCCTCTTCTTGGAGGGCGTGCGGCTCAATCTCGTGTCGGCCGTGTTGATCACCGTTCTCGTGTTGACGTTGGGAAGAATCGTACTGCCGATGTGAGACGTCGCCCTCGGCGTGAA
>CAZYMF010000323.1:0-4292 GCA_964648215.1 uncultured Binatia bacterium (SeqCode)
GCCGACGAGCCGACCACGGCGCTCGACGTCACCATCCAGGCGCAGATCCTCGGGTTGTTGAAGGAGCTGCAGGCCAAGCTCGGCATGGCGTTGCTGCTGATCACCCACGACCTCACCATCGTCCGCAAGGTCGCCGCCCGCGTCTGCGTCATGACCCAGGGGGAGATCGTCGAGAGCGGCCCGACCAGCGAGATCTTTGCGCAGCCGCGCCATGCGTACACGCGGCACCTGCTCGACGCCGAGCCCAAGGGGCGTCCCGCCGCCGCCGCCGCGGACACGCCGGTGGTGATGGCGGCGCAGGACGTCAAGGTGTGGTTCCCGATCAAGGGCGGGCTGCTGCAGCGGGCGCGCGACTACATCAAGGCGGTCGACGGGATCACCGTCACCGTGCGCGAGGGCCACACCGTCGGTGTCGTCGGCGAGAGCGGCTCGGGCAAGACCACGCTGGCGATGGCGCTGCTGCGGCTGCAGAGCAGCGCGGGGCGGATCCAGTTCGGCGGGCGCGAGATCCAGGGGCTGTCGACGAAGCAGCTGCGCCCGTTGCGACGCGAGATGCAGGTCGTGTTCCAGGACCCGTACGGGTCGCTGTCGCCGCGGCTGTCGGTGGGGCAGATCATCGAGGAGGGGCTGCGCGTGCACCGGCTCGGCCGCGATGCGGAGGAGCGGCGCGGGATGATCGAGCAGGTGCTGCGCGAGGTCGGCCTCGACCCCGACAGCCGCCACCGCTACCCGCACGAGTTCTCCGGCGGCCAGCGCCAGCGCATCGCCATCGCCCGGGCGATGGTGCTGCGGCCGCGCTTCGTCGTCCTCGACGAGCCGACCTCGGCGCTCGACATGTCGGTCCAGGCGCAGATCGTCGACCTGCTGCGCGAGCTGCAGGCGCGGCACGAGCTCGCCTATCTCTTCATCAGCCACGACCTGCGCGTGGTGCGCGCGCTCAGCGACGAGGTGATCGTCATGCGCGCCGGCCGCGTCGTCGAGCACGGATCGACGGCGGCAATCTTCGAGCAGCCGAAGCAGGCGTACACCCGCGCCCTGATGGCGGCGGCGTTCGACATCGCCGCGGTGGAGGAGAGCGCCGTCCGTGCGTGAGCCGGGTCGTATGTTTGACACCTTCGAGGGCGGCTCTTAGTAGTGGGGTTCGCAATTGCGCTGGCGTAGCGCGCGTGGGTTCCTTCTCCCGGATGGGAGAAGGTCAGGATGAGGGGGATGAAATCGATCGGCGACGCCCACCGTTGGTTTCGCTATCGTTCGTTCGATCGGTGGGGCGTCATCAGATCCCCCTCACCTTGATCCTCTCCCATCCGGGAGAGGAGACCCTTCGAGATACGTCACGGCAAACCCGAAGGGCAGTACGCAAGCAGCAATCGAGGGTTCCGAGGCAGCATGGGCACCGCGAAACTGGGCACCGAAATCCGCCAGGAGCAGATCGCCGAGGCGGCGCTCGCCGTGATCGCCAGCCACGGGGTGAAGGGGTTGAGCATGGCGGCGGTCGCCCGCCGCGTCGGCCTGGTTCCCTCCGCCCTCTA
Source organism: uncultured Binatia bacterium (SeqCode) (assembly GCA_964648215.1). Taxonomy (GTDB): domain Bacteria; phylum Desulfobacterota; class Binatia; order HRBIN30; family JACQVA1; genus CAZYMF01. Next base: position 1,530 of record CAZYMF010000323.1, read on the forward strand.
CCGTCATTTCAAGAGCAAGGAGCAGATCCTCGACACCGCGCTCGACTTCATCGGCCAGCGTCTGGTGGCCGGCATCGCCACGGTGCGCCAGCAGACGGACGATCCGCTCGAGCAGCTCCACCTGCTGCTGCTCCGGCACGTGCAGGCGATCCGCGAAAACCAGGGGATCCCGCGGGTGCTGTTTTCCGAAGACGCCTATGCCGGGCACGCCGAGCGGCGCGCCAAGGTGCTGCGCCTGCTGCGGGGCTACCTCGACGCCGTCACCGCCATCGTCCGTCAGGGCCAGACGCAACGGCGCATCCGCGAGGATGTCGACCCGGCCACCGTTGCCCTCACACTGCTCGGGCTGATCCAGCCCGGCGCCGTTCTGTGGCACATGACCAACGGTGACTTCGACGTCGCCGCGCAGACAGAGAAGGCCTGGAAGCTCCTGAGCGAGGCGATCGCCCTCTCCTGATCGGGTACTTGACCTAATGTGAATATTGAGTCACATTAGTCGTCGAAGTATCAGGGAAGGAGGTTTCCGCCAATGATCAGCTTCCAATATCTGACCGTGGCCCTGTCCACGGCGGCGATTCCGACCGAGGTGATGCCAGGACCGGCACACGTTGGGCTGTGGTTGGTGGGTCTGTTGGCCGTTTGCTGCGCGGCTCTGTGGTTCCTCGGCGAGTCGCCGGAGGTGCACTCGGCAGTCGGCCACAAGGCCAGGACGAGGGTTGCCGGCGTGGGCCTGGGCCATCGGATTCGCTCACTGGGCACGTTCGGGCACCGGCCGATTTTTTCGCACCAAAAGTGAATCCTGATTCACATGGTCTACGACGGGCCTGTGCTCAGCCGTATGCCGCCTGCAAGTCGGCCACCTGCTCGAGTTTGGCGAGCGCGTCGGCCGCGCTGGCGGCGGGCCGGTAGACGATCAGCCGGTGGACGCCGAGGTCGGCGAAGCGTTTCACCGTGTCGCCGTCGAGCTTGCCGGCGGGGGTGACGCTGATCTCCAGCTCGCCGAGGGACGCCGGTCGTTCCCGCTCCCTCGCCGCGGTCTTCAGGCCCTCGATGCAGGTCGACGTCGCGGCGACGTCGAGAGCGAAGCCATACCAGCCGTTGGCGTGGGTGACGGCGCGGCGGAAAGCTTGCGGCGTCGCGCCGCCGATGACGATCGGGGGATGCGGCGTCTGCAGCGGGCGGGGAAACGCCTGAATACCGGCGAAGCTAACGAAGCGCCCGTGGTACGTCGGCTTCGGCTGGGTCCACAGCGCCAGCATCGCCTCGAGATACTCGATCGCCCGCGCCCCCTTGTGCTCGAACGGAATGCCGAGGGCGTCGAACTCGGGCTTGAGGTAGCCGATACCCAACCCGAATATGAGCCGCCCCCGCGAGACGACGTCGACGCTGGCCAGCTCCTTGGCCAGCACCAGCGGGTTGCGCTGCGGCAGGATGATGATCCCGGTCCCGAGCCGGATCTTCTCGGTGCCGGCGGCGATGTAGGCCAGGGCGACGGCGGGATCGAGAAAGGGATTTTCCGGCGGCGACGGCGATGGCGGCGCCTGCGGGTCGGGGAGCACGACGTGCTCACCCGTCCACAGCGACTCCAAGCCGCTTCTCTCCGCCGCCTGCGCCACCCGCAGCGCCGTCGCCGGCTCCGCGCAGGGGCCGAAGTTGATGCCGAACAGACCGAACTTCATCGCCGCCTCCCTCTCTGCAGCCCCGGCGCTATCGGCACGGGCTGGCTTCTGAAACGACCACGGCGCCACGCTCGGCGCAATAGGGCAACGTCATCCTCACGACCTTTGTCGTCGAATCGACGTTCCTGGCCATGGTCGGCAGGGCGCTGGGTTGCCCGCTTGCCCTGCCGGCCGACGGCATCACCTCGGCAGCCATTGGAACGAACTTTCGCGGAGACGGGTTCGCGTTCCGGATCAGCGCGGCGGGCGCCGATCACGTCGGCGCCCTAGAGACGCCTGACCAATGTGTGGGCGGAAAGGAGGCAGTCGTTGACGGTGTATGCCCGATCGGGCATACATAATAGGTGCGCATCCGCTACTACCGCTCCGCGAGGGGGGACGAGTCGGTGCGTGACTATATCGCCGCATTGCCACGGCGTGAACGAGACGATTGGGATGAAGCACTGACACTGCTCGGCGCGTTCGGGTTGGACGCGCCGTTGTCGCTGCGACAGCTGGACGGAAAACTGTGGGAGATTCGCGTCGGACGCCATCGGGTAGCCTGCGTCGTCATCAGGGGGCCGGAAATGGTCTTGCTGCATGCCTTCAAGAAGCAGGGCCGCCGTGCCCCCGAACGCGATCTCGAGCTGGCTCGACGACGGGCCAAGGATGTTCTTGGAGGTGCGCCATGAGGCAGGCCAAGCGAGACAATCCACACCTCGGTCGTGATGCGCTCGGGGACGTGCGAGCACGGGTGAAGCGCGACCCGCGACTGCGGGCCAGGATCGACGCCGCCGTGGCCCGGGCGACGATCGGAGTGATGGTGAAGCGAGCGCGGACGGTGGCGGGCCTGACGCAAAAGCAGCTCGCGGCCCGTGCTGGTACGACGCAGGCGGTCATCGCTCGGATCGAGGGAGGGAAGGCGTTCACCGCGTCGCTCGACTTGCTGGACCGCATCGCTCGGGCCCTCGGCGGACGGCTGTCCGTGGAGTTCGAGGGCATACGTCCGCAAGCCGCCTAGGATCTCGCAACGCCCACCACCGGAGGCGCCGGTAGCGGGGCGCGGAGCGGAACAGCACCTTGACATGCATGCACATGCATGTGA
>CAZYMF010000324.1:0-4286 GCA_964648215.1 uncultured Binatia bacterium (SeqCode)
GCCGCCTGCTCGATGGCCGCCGACTCGATCGGGGCCCAGTCGCCGTCGAGCAAGCGGCGACGCACGGCGTCGGCCTCGAGGCCGAGCGCGGCGCAAACGTTGACGAACGAGTACGGCCACGCGTGCTCTTCAGCCGCCACCCACTCGTATGTCTCCCGATAGAGGCGCTGGTAACGGCGCCGGCGCGCGTAACGGTATTTGAACAGATCGAGCACCGCGCGCTCGAGCACGGCCAGCAACAGTCGCTGCTCGGAGCTACGGGACTGAGTACGTGACCAGATATCGTCGAATTGGGCCTTGGACACGAAATCGGCCAGGAGGGCTCCGCCCGACCCCGAATTCGTCCCGTTGTGCCCATTGCCGTCCGCACGAATGTCCATAGTAGGTAATCTCATGTCTCCCCTTACAGGATCGAAACCAACGACATTTCACGTTTCGGGCCAACCCGCCCCTCTTCCGCTGACGCAATCGCGCCCACGCGTCCCTTCCGACAAACAGGAAAATTTCCGGGCAGTCGCTGCAACATCTGCATGCTTCGCGAGCAGACCGGGGACGCGGCGGCGAGCAGCGCCGGAGCTCGGACGTCACGTGATGGGTGGGTACAGATCAAACAGGCGGCCAGCCCGTACCACCGAGCGGCTTATTGCTCTTGCCCGTCCGACTTATAGGAGTTGAGGCGGTTGTAGAGCGTCTTCAAGCAGATCCCCAGCTTCTGCGCCGCCTTGCTCTTGTTCCCGTCGCAGTGGCGCAGAGTGGCGTAGATGAGCTGGCGCTCGGCCTCCTCGATGGGCGTGCCCACGGGCAGGCTGACGTACGGCGGAAGGTCCCCGCCCGGGCTCTTCGGTACCGCAACGACCTCGGCCCGGCGCGGTTGACTGCCGAGCTCGGCGGGCAGGTTCTCGGGCCCGATCTCTTCCGCCGCGAGGATGAAGGCGTGATGGACGACGTTCTTGAGCTCGCGAACGTTGCCCGGCCAGGGGTAGCGGCGAAAGCAGTCGACGGTGCTCGTCGCGAAGCGCTTCTCGGACCCGTTCGCCTTGTTGAGATTGTCGAGGAAATGCTCGGCGAGCAACAGGATGTCGTTGCCGCGCTCGCGCAGCGGCGGCAGGTGCACGCCGAAGACCTTGAGGCGATAGAGCAGATCCTGCCGCAGCTTGCCGTTGGCCACCTCTTCCTCCGGGCAGCGATTGGTGGCGGCGATGATTCGCGCGTCGATCTCGGTCGGCTGCTCGCCGCCGACGCGCATGATGGTGGAGGTCTCGAGCACCCGCAGCAGCTTGACTTGCAGCTCGATCGGCGTCTCGGTGATCTCGTCGAGGAACAGCGTGCCGCCCGAGGCACGCTCGAAGTAGCCGCGGTGCATGCGGTCGGCGCCGGTGAAGCTGCCGCGCTCGTGGCCGAACAGCTCGCTCTCGATCAGGTTGGCGGCGATGGCGCCGCAGTTGACCGGCAGGTACGGGCCCTTGCGCCGCCGGCTGAGGTCGTGGACGGTTTGCGCCACCAGGTCCTTGCCCGTGCCGCTCTCGCCGGTGATCAGAATGGTCGCTTCGGTCGGAGCCACCTTGCCGATCAGGTCGTACGTCCTCTGCATCGCCGGCGAAACCCCGACCAGGGACCCGAAGCAGCCGAGCGCGCGCAGCTTCTCCCGCAGCTTGCCGACCTCGTCCTCGAGGTCGAGGGTCCGCGCGGCGTTGGCCAGGGCGATCTTGAGTCGGGACACGTCGATGGGCTTGGTCAGGTAGTCCGTCGCGCCCATGCGCAGGGCGTCCACCGCGGTGTCGACGCTGGCGTGACCGGTGATCACCACCAGTTGGGCGCGCGCGCCGCTGTCCAGATCGGCCAGCAGATCGGTGCCGCGCCCGTCGGGAAGCACGAGGTCGGTCAGCACCAGGTCGGGCACCTGCTTCCACAGCTGCTCCCGCGCCTCGCCCAACGTGCCGGCGGAGCTCGCCGAGAAGCCCTCGCGCTGCACCAGCTCGGCCAGTGCTTGCAGCGAGCTCGGATCGTCGTCGACGACAAGTGCGTGTGGCTTCATGGTATCAGGCCTCTCCTTCGGGCACGGGCAGGCTGATCTGGAAGCAGGTGCCCTGCCCCGCTTGTGTCTCGATGTGGACACTCCCCCCGGCGGACTCGACCACCGAGCGGGTGACGTACAAGCCGACTCCGGTACCCGACTCCTTCGTCGTGAAGTGCATCTCCCCGATCTTGGCGAGAACCTCCGGCGAGATGCCGGGTCCGCTGTCGCGCACCGCGATCTCGGCGCGGCCGTCGCTCCGTTGTAGGGCGATGCCGAGCTTGCCGCCGCTGGGCATGGCCTCCAGCGCATTGATGGCGACGTTGAGGAACGCTTGCTTCAGCCGGTCGCGGTGCCCGGTGAACAACACCGGCTGCTCCGGCGTGTCGACCGCGAGCTCGACGCGCTGGTGCTTGACCTGCGCGCCGAGCAAGGCGGCGATCTCGCCGATCAGGTCGCGCAGGTCGAACTTCTGGGCGACGTTGCTCGGCTGCGCCGCGCTCGTCATCAGCATGCGCAGTGAACGGTCGAGCCGCGCCAGCTCCTGTTTGAGCACGCGCAGATAGCGCAGTCGACTCTCGCGAACTCCCGGATGCTCGCTGTCTGCGGCCGGCTCGATGGTGCCCTCGAGCAGATCGATGTTCATCCCCATCGCGTTGAGCGGCGCCTTCAGCTCGTGCGCGCTGGCGAGGTAGAGACGCGACAGGGTTCGCAGCTGCGTGGCCAGGAGCAGGTCGGTCTCCAGCGAGCTCAAGGCGCGGCGGTCGCGCACCAGGGCGAGATACCCGCTGTAGGGCTCCTCTTCGAGCGGATAGAGATCGATGCGCAGCAGATGCGTCTGCCCTCGTTGCGGCACCTCGACGTCGAAATGCCAGGCGCACGACGGCTCGTCCCGTGTCGCGGCCGCGCCGCCCTCGGGCGCGAGCGCCAAGCGCCGCCAGCAATCCATCAGCTCCGCGTCGCTGCCACAGCCGAAGAGCTGCAACGCGCGCGGATTGGCGAACTCGAGCTCCTGCTTCGCCCCCAGCAGGACGACGCCGACGTTCATGATCTCGGCCAGCACGTCGAGACGCTGGCTGGCGCGCGTGCCGATGTGGCGGGCCGCCTGCAGCTCCCGTCCCAGCCGACCCGCGGCCTCGAACGCGTGAGCGAACTCGTCCCGTGGCAGCGGGGTCCGAACCGACTGCCCCTCGAGGGCATGCTCGAGGACGCGCGCCAGCGCGGTCCCGCGCTGATAGAGCTGCAGGTGAAGCAGGAGGGCCAACACCGCCACGCCGCCGAGGCCGATGATGGCGATCAAGAAGAGCTGGTGCTGGGCGCCGCTGTAGAGATCGGCGATGTGCCGGCTGCGCAACGCGACGCGCAGGTAGCCCGTCGTCCTTCCCTTCAGCTCGATCGGGATGAGCACGCGATAGCGCCCGTCATGGGCGTACGTGTTGTTCGCCTGCTCCAGCTCTGCCGACGGGCGCTCACCGAAGACCTCGGCCACCGGCGCCAGACGCTGCTTCTTCTGCTCGGGATCGTCGCTCGCCAGCACGCGCCCGCTGGCATCGACCACCGTCATGGAGGCCACGACTTCCGAGCGATCGGTGATCTCACCGACCATCTTCTCCAGGCGCCGGCGCGTGGCGGGGTCGGTCGGCAGCATGCTTCCGGGCAACGCCTCGATGGCGGCGGCCATCTCGCGTCCGATCAAGCGGGCCGTGCTCGCCATCATCCCCTGGGCCACCACGCGCAGCGAGTACTCCATCCAGACCGCCACGCCGCCGATGACCGCCAGGTACAGAGCAAGAGTCAGTAGAGCACTGCGAAGGGCTAGGCGCATGGCAACGATCGAGGTCCAGGTGCTGCTGAAAGCTGCTGTAAGCTTTACAGGGAATCGAACAGAAGGAAACACCGGCGACAACGATTCGCACGGGCCGCGCCCGGTCGATCCGTTCGGCGGGCGCTTGGCCGATCGGGTACGGGAATTGCTCACCCTGACGGCGGAAGCTGCCGAACCGTGAAAGAAATGCAGCTTCCCTGATACGTCTCATGTTCGATTGGGCAGTGATTCTGTTCACGGTAGCCTTGGTTGTCGCCGTGGTTGGGTGGATCGGACTCACCGGCACATCCCGCGCCGTCTACCTCCTCTTCCTCTGCATCATCATCGGGCTGGCGCTCGTGGCTCTGCTCACCACGTCGCACCAGGAGAAAACGGCTTCCTCCGGCGGCGGGCATTCGCACCGAGCCGTCGCCCCGGTCGACTTCCTACCGAACGGGCGCTGACACC
>CAZYMF010000325.1:0-4248 GCA_964648215.1 uncultured Binatia bacterium (SeqCode)
CTTTCGGTTTCCTCCTCGGGGGGTGCAGGGGCACAGCCCCGCAGGAGACGGTCGGGGTTCACACGCAACGGCTGCGAGTGAATCCGTTGCGCCGGTTGCGGGGCTTCGCCGGAGGCGTTGCGAATATAGAACGGCGACGGCTTGGGTGCAGAGTGCAGAGCAGAATCGGCCGTGCCCATCTCTCCCCTCCTCGCCGCTGGACCGCGCGGCCGGCTCGTGCGAATACTGCCCCCGATGTCGAAGAAGGCCCGACGACGGCGTCATCACCACATCCGCTCCGGCACGCCATCCGGGCTGCCGCCGGGGACACTGAGCGTCGATCCCGAGGCTCCCAAGCCGGTCATCCACGTCATGGCCTACGGCCCCGAGGAGTGGACCGAGCGCGACGTCACCGATCCCCAGGCCGTGCGCGAGTTCCTCGGCAAGTGGCCGGTCACCTGGGTCAACGTCTACGGCCTCGGCGACGCCCGCATCCTCTCCGAGCTGGCCCAGATCTTTTCCCTCCATCCCCTCGCCCTCGAAGACGTGGTCAACCTGCACCAGCGGGCCAAGGTCGAGCAGTACGCCACGCACCAGTTCATCGTCGCGCAGATGGTGTCGCTGGCCGAGCACGTCGACACCGAGCAGCTCAGCCTGTTCCTCGGCCACGGCTTCGTGCTCACCTTCGAGGAGCGCACGGGAGACTGCCTCGGCGCGGTGCGCGAGCGCATCCGCGCCGGCACCGGCCACGTGCGCGCCGCCGGCGCCGACTACCTCACCTACGCCATTCTCGACGCGGTCATCGACGCCTACTTTCCCGCCCTCGAACGCTACGGCGAGCACCTCGAGGCGCTCGAGGACGACGTCATCGCCCGGCCGGACAACCACGCCATCAGCCGCATCCGCGCCATCAAGCACGACCTGCTCGTTCTCCGCCGCGCCATCTGGCCGCAGCGTGACGCGCTGAACTCCCTGTTCCGCGACGCCGCGCCGATGATCACCGAGGACACCCGCATCTACCTGCGCGACTGCTACGACCACGTCATCCGCATCATGGATCTGCTCGAAACCTATCGCGAGCTGGCCACCGGCCTGATGGACGTCTACCTGTCGAGCGTCAGCAATCGCATGAACGAGGTGATGAAGGTGCTCACCATCATCGCCACCATCTTCATCCCCCTCAGCTTCATCGCCGGCGTCTACGGGATGAACTTCAACCCCGAGCGGTCGCCCTACAACATGCCCGAGCTCGCCTGGCGCTACGGCTACCCGTTCGCGTTGGCGCTGATGGCGGCGGTGGCCATCGGCCTGCTCTTCTTCTTCCGCCGCCGCGGCTGGCTCGGCCCGGCGGCGCCGCCGGCGACCATGGACGACGGCAGGCCCGACACGCCGCAACGATGACCGGCCCGCGACGACGACCCCACCCCCGGACGGCGGCGGCCGCCGTCCTCCTGGCGCTGACCCTCGCCGCCTGCGGCGGCACGGGGGACGGCGACGACAGCGCCGGGCCGGGCCGTTTCGACTGCCAGGGCTTCGTCGTGCCGCCGCGCCCCGACACCTCGGCCTGCGCCGACGTCGACGCCGCTCGCCCCGACCAACTCGTCGCCTGCCTGCGCGGCTCCGGCCATCTCGGGCGCTGGGCCGTCGACGATGCCGGACTGCCCGCGTACGATTTCGACGTCGAGGAGCGCTGCGACCCGGCGGCGCACGCCTACTCGCCGCGGACGACGCCGCTGCGCGACCCGATCCACCTGATCGGCAACGGCCGCGGCCTGGTCGCCATGGCGCACGCCTCCGGCGGCGTCGAGATCTACTCGCAGGACCGCGGCCACAAGTGGATCAACCGCATCGACACCTGGGACGACCCGCTGCACCCGGAGTATCCGCCCCAGCTCGGCGGCGGCTTCAACTACTACGCGATCGCCGCCGGGCGGACGCCGGCACGGGTCGGCTCGACCCGCTTCGAGGACCTCCCCGTCGACCGCGCTCTGCAGAGGCAGAGCCGCCGCTTCGGCGTCGGCTACTTCGAGACCGTCACCCGCGACAACGAGATCACCATCGACCGCCGCGTCTTCGCCCCCAACGCCGACGCCCGCGCGCTGGTCGCGGAAGTCGCGCTGCACAACCCCACCAACCGCGCGCTGCGCTACGAGCTGACCGAGCTCTGGGACGTCGACATCCACCAGCTGTCGCTCGAGCTGCTCACCAGCGATCTCGGCACGCCGGGCATCACCGCGGGCATCGACCGCCGGCGGCGGGCGATGATGGCGCAGTTCACGCAGCAGGCGCAGTGGGACGCGGGGACGCGCATCGCCGAGGTGCGCACCACGGCCAAGAGCCTGCCGAAGGGAATCGACGATCGCCTCGACGTCTCGCTCGTCGACTGGTTTCCCGAGCCGATCTACCTCGCCGTGCTCGACGACGGCGCGGCGCCGGACGCCGTGTGGTTGAGCGACGCGGAGCTGTGGCCGGGACAGCAGCGAACGCCGCCGGCCGCGGCGGCCGCGCCGGGCAACGCCGCCTCGCGCAGCATCGATCTCGACGGCGCCGGGCAGCACGCCATTCTCGCCGTGCGCGTCCCGGTGGACGTGCCGGCCCACGGCGCCGCGACGCGACGCTTCGCCTTCGGCTACGTGCCGGGGGGCGGCGCGCCCGACGCCGCGGTGGCCGAGCTACGTCGCCGCTCCGCCACGTTGCTGCAGGATACCGAGGAGGCGTGGCGCGCGCGCCTGGTGTGGGCCGCCTTTCCCGGCCTGAGCGACGCCGGGGTGATGCAGCGCGAGCTGGCCTGGGCCGCGTACAACGCGGTTGCCGACGCCACCTTCGACGAGTACCGCGGCGTCCGCCTGCTGGGACAGGGCGGCGCGTACAAGTACATCCACGGCATCGACGGCGCGATGGGCGACCTCGCCCTGTTCGCCGAGGCGGTCACCCCGATCGATCCCGGCCTCGCCCGCGACACCCTCGCCTACGCGCTGGCCTCGCAGCAGGGCCCGTCGCAGCCGCTGCCGTGGCGCTTCCCCTACGCCACCACCGGCGTCGGCGACTTCACCGACGTCCTGATCTACGGCCTGCGCAGCGACGCCTACTACTTCCTGCCGTCGGCGATCGCGCGCTACGTCGCCCTCAGCCGCGACCGGGAGTTTCTCGCCGACCCGATCCCGTACTGGCCGCGCACCGCGGGGGACAGCGGGGACGTCGTCGACCACGTGCGCCGCGCGGTGCAGTTCGGCACCGAGACCCTGGGCTTCGGCGCCCGCGGCATCGTCGCCATCGGCACCAACGACTACGCCGACGGCATCAGCAGCCTGGCCACCGAGACGGCGACGCCGCAGGGCAGCTCGTCCACCTACAACGCCGGCGCGCTGGTCTACGGCTTCCCGCTCGCCGCCGACGTCGTGCAGGGGCGCGACCCGGCCCTCGCCGACGAGATGCGCACCCTGGTGCGCTCGCAGCGCGAGGCGCTGCTCGATCGCGCCTGGGAAGGGCACTACTTCTACCGCGGCTTCGTCGACAGCGGCAATCCGCTGGCGCCGCAGATCTTCTTCCTCGAGCCGCAGGTCTTGCCGGTGCTGGCCGGCATCGTCGATCCGGCGCGGCGCGATCTCGCGCTCGACGAGGTCGTCGCGCGCCTGGAAACCGACATCGGCGCCCTGAGCAACGTCGAGATCGGCACCGCCGAGACCACCGGCGGACCCGACCGGCCGCTGATCGGCGGCATCTGGCCCGTGGCCAACGCCTGGCTCACCGGCGCCTATGCCCGGCGCAATCCGGCGGAAGCGTGGAGCAGCTTCACCCGCAACACGCTGGCCGCGCACGCCGAGAAGTATCCCGACCTCTGGTACGGCATCTGGACCGGCCCCGACTCCTTCAACGGCCCCGACAGCGAGCGACCCGGCGAGGCCGACGCGCACCAGGTCACCGCCCTCACCGACTATCCGGCGCTCAACATGCACGTCCACACCGGACCGCTGCGGGCGCTGCTGGAGATCGTCGGCGTCAGCGGCACCGCCGACGGCATCCGCATCGCCCCCCTTCTGCCGGCCGAGACCTTCGCCGTCGACTGGCCCCGGCTCGGGGTGAGCAGCACGCCGGCCTCGATCGCCGGCTACCTGGTCGCTTCCGGCGACGGGCCGGTGGCGATGGAGGTGGCCCTCCCCAGCGGGCTGCGCGGCGCCGGCTCCGTGCACGTCTTCGTCGACGACGTGGCCGTCGAGTCGAGCGTTGCCGGCGCCACCGCCCGCTTCGTTCTACCGGCGCGGCGCGACA
>CAZYMF010000326.1:0-4204 GCA_964648215.1 uncultured Binatia bacterium (SeqCode)
AGCTTGAAGCTCGGCCGCGGCCTTACGGCAACAGCGCCCCGGGGTTCATGATCCCGTGGGGATCGAGCCCGTGCTTGAGGGCGCGCAGGACGGCGAGGCCGCCGGGGCCGAGCTCTTCCGGCATCCACTTCGTGCGCAGCCGGCCGACGCCGTGGTGATGCGCGATGGTGCCGCCGACGCGCAGCGTCGCCGCCATCGTCTTCTCCCAGCACGCGAAGTACGTCGGCTCGGCCTGGGCCGGATCGTCCGGCCGGGCCGCAAAGGTGAAGTAGATGTTGGTCCCCTGGGCATAGCTGTGCGAGCTGTGCCCCGAGGCCGCCACGATGCCGGGAACGCTGGTCAAGTCGGCGATCACCTCGCGGTAGAGATCGTGGATGCGATCCCACGTGGTGGCCACCTCGATGGTGTCGAGGACGAAGCCCTTCTTCAGGAACTGCTCGAAGCCGGGCACCTGGTTGCGCGTCTCGAGCCAGTGGGCGACGCGTCCTTCGCCCGCCGCCCGGCCGCCGTGTTCAGCGCAGGCGCGCCGGCAACCCTCCATCTCGACGGCGGTCAGCGCCGCCGGCCCTGCGGAGAGGACGAGCAAGAGACAGTCCTTGCCATCGCCGAAGTGGCGTTCGGTTTCGACCGCGTCGTAGAGCCGGAGCACGGGCGGGCGCCAGCCGGCGCGCACGATGGCGCGGATCGCCTCGAGGCCGGCGTCGAAGTCGGCGAAGCTGAAGCTCTCCATGGCCTGGCTCTCCGGCCGCGGGAAGATGCGCAACGTGAGCTCGGTGAAGACCCCGAGCGTGCCCTCCGAGCCGAGGAAGATCTGCCGCAGATCGGGGCCGGTGGCGCTACGCGGCCCGACGCGGGTGTGGACGACCTGGCCGTCCGGCAGCACCGCTTCGAGAGCCAGGAGAATGTCCTCGATCGAGCCGTAACGGGTGGAGAACTGCCCGGCGGCCCGCGTCGCCACCCAGCCGCCCACGGTCGAGAGGTCGATCGACTGCGGGAAGTGTCCCATCGAGTAGCCGCGCTGGTTGAGGGCGGCCTCGAAGGCGTTGCCCATCATGCCGGGCTGGACCCGCACGGTGAGCGCCGTTTCGTTGATCTCGAGGATGCGGTTCATCCGCCGCATGTCGACCACGATCGCGTCGCGCTCCGGCTGCACGCCGGCGCACACGCCCGACCCGGCGCCGAAGGGCACCACCGGGATCCGGCGTTCGTTGGCGTACGTGAGGATCTGCTTGACCTGCTCCGTATTCGCCGGATTCACGACGCAGGCCGGCCGGTTGGTGAGCGTGCCGCGCAGCAGCCGAAGCTGCGCCACCATCCACCAGTCATGGCTGTGCTCGCGCAGCGTTCCGTCGTCCCACTGGACCGTGTCGGCGCCGAGCAGCCGCGCAAGGTCCTCGCGGGTGCGGCGTATGTCTTCGTTCGCTGGGTCAGGCATGGGCGGCGCTGACCGTGTCGGGTTGGGCGGGGGTCTCGGACGCGAAGGCTTTCACCTCCCGCACGTGAGCGCGATAGCGCGCCACGCTGTCGGCGATTTCGCTGTCGCTCCAGCCGAGCGCGTGTCCCAGGATTTGCGCAATCGCGGCGGCGGCCGACAGGCCGTTGTCGAGCCCGTAGAGCATGAGACGGCTGCGCCGTTCGAGGAAGTCTTCCAGGGTCATCACCATCTCGTGGCGGATGGCGTACTCGACCTCGCCGCGGGTGACGGCCAGCGCCGGCGCGCAGCGCTCGGCAAGGGTCGGGTCCGCCGCCATCGCCTCCAGCATCCCCTCGGCTTCGCTGCCGTAGAGAGTCACCAGACGCTCGACGATGTCCGCGGGCGCCGCCGGCCAACGTCCGCGCAGCCCGGCGGCATAGGCAACGATGTCGTCCCCCGTGCCGCCGCCGCACAGCAGGTCCTCGTCGCTGTCGCCGCGCTTGGTCGGGGCCGGTTGACGCATGTCGCACAAGCGCGTTTCCACCATGGCCACCACGCGCTCGGCCATCTTGCGAAAGGTGGTCAGCTTGCCGCCGGCGATCGAGATCAGCCCGCCGGCGTTCACCATGACCTCGTCCTTGCGCGAGATCTCGGTCGCTTTCTTGCCTTCCTCGTGCAGCAGCGGCCGTACACCGGCCCAGGCCCCGACGACGTCGTCGAGCGTGAGCGGCTCGATGGAGAACGCCGCGTTGGCGGCGTCGAGCAGGTAGGCAACGTCCTCCCGCCCGGCGAGCGGCTTTTCCGAGGAGCCGTCGTAGTCGGTGTCGGTGGTGCCGAGGTAGACCGTCTCGCCGCGCGGCACGACGAAGACCGAGCGTTTGTCCGGGGTCGGCATCACGACGATACGCGAGACCGGCAACCGGCGATGCGGGACGACCACGTGGATGCCCTTGGTGAGGTGAAGTCGGCGCTGCTCGCCGTGGCCGTAGAGGAGCCGCACGTCGTCGACCCACGGTCCGGCGGCGTTGACGACCACCCGCGCGCGCACGGCGAGCTCCTCGCCCGACAGCACGTCGCGCGCGGTGACCCCGGAGATTCTGTCGCCCTCGTTCAGAAAGCCGGTGGCTTCGGTGTAGTTGGCCAGCACGGCTCCGAGGGCGGCCGTCGATTTCAGTGTCGCGATGACCAGGCGGGCGTCGTCGGTGACGTACTCGAAATAGAGGCCGGCGCCGTAGAGCCTGCCGGACCGCAACGAAGGCTCGAGCGCCAGCGTGGTGTCGCGATCGAGCATGCGATAGCGCTCGTCCTTGACGACCTTGGCCAGGCGGTCGTAGGCGATCAGGCCGACGCTGAGCTTGGCGTAGCCGCCGCGGCTGTAGACGGGGACCAGCATGTGCATCGGGCGCGCCAGGTGGGGTGCGAGGTGGCGCACGACGCGGCGCTCGTTGGCGGCTTCCATGACCAGCCCGACGTCGCCCTGAGCCAGGTAGCGGATGCCGCCGTGAATCAGCTTGGAGGAACGGCTGCTGGTGCCGACGGCGAAGTCGCGGCGCTCGAGCAGCGCCACCGACAGCCCGCGCAGCGCGGCGTCGCGCGCGATGCCGGCGCCGGTGATGCCGCCGCCGATGATCAACAGATCGAAGGTCTCGCGACCGAGGGCCTCGAGGTTTTGCCGCCGGGTGCGGAAGGAGAGTTCGGGCGCGCGTGCCATGCCAAATCTTGCTCACATTCCACGCCTTGACGCACTTTGTCAACGAGGGAAGTCGCGGGTGACGGCGGGTTTGCTCGCGGACTTCCAGGGGCAGCTCGGCGAGCATCGGAGTCGAGGCGCCCCAACCGTTTGCCACGGAACGGGGCGTATCTACTTTGTTGACACGCCGAGCCGCAGCCCGGCATACTGGGGTCGATCCACGGAGGTGCGATGAGAGCGACGGTGAAGAAATGGGGCAACAGCGCGGCCGTGCGAATCCCCGCGCCGATCATGCAGGCCACGCGGCTCGATTTGGACGAAGTCGTGGACGTGCGCGAGGAGGCGGGGCGAATTGTCATCGAACCGGTCCGGCAAAAATCCTACGAGCTGGATGAGCTAGTGAAGGGGATCACTCCGAAGAACCGGCATGAAGCCGTCGACCTCGGTCCGGCTGTTGGCAAAGAAGTTTGGTGATGGCGCGACGGTATGTGCCCGATGCCGGCGACATTGTGTGGCTGAATTTCACGCCGCACGCCGGGCATGAGCAAGCGGGCCACCGGCCGGCCTTGGTGCTGAGCCCCGCGACCTACAATGAGAAGGCGGGGCTGATGGTGTGCTGTCCCATGACGACGCAAATCAAGAACTACCCATTCGAGGTGGTGATTGCGAGGATCCCGGCGGCAGTGGTCTTGGCCGATCAGGTGAAAAGCGTGGACTGGCGCGTTCGAAGAGCGAGGCGGAAGGGTACGGTATCCGCGGAGGAACTCGCGGATGTACGCGCGAAGATTCTGGCGCTCATCGGCTAGATTCATCGCGCGGAGCGCCGGAGGATTCAGCCGGCAACGCCTGCACCGAAACTGCTGCCCGCGCTCTGCTGCCAAATGTGCTGGTAGACGCGCTTTGCGACTTCCTGCTTCTCGTCGGCCGTGAACGGTGGGCTGGGCAGCGCCTCGAACACGTGGTCGAGGATGCTGACCTCCACCTCGGCTTGCGTTTGCTCCTTCTCAGTCCACCGCTCCAACGGAGCGATCAGCTTGCATACGGAGTCCAGCAGACTTCGACTCGCCAGTTTCACCCGTTCCCGATCCGCCTTGCTGAGG
>CAZYMF010000327.1:0-4170 GCA_964648215.1 uncultured Binatia bacterium (SeqCode)
AACGAGTGCAGCTATCTTCGGAATCGGGACCCTCACCTCCATCCTCTCCCGCGGGTAATGCGGGAGAGGAGGTTGACCGCCCTTTCGGTGCTTTAGAAGAGAAGATCGACAGTCTCTCGAAGGCGAGCGGACGTCAGGGCGTCGCGCCATTCGGCAATCGTCAGTGACTCGGTGATCCGATCGTCAATTCGCCGGATGCCCGGCAAGACGAAGAATGGCTCCAAGGGACAAGGTTCAAGCGACAAGCCGGAGACCTTGTCCGGCTTGGAATTTGTGACTCGACACTTGCGACTCTCACGCGACGCCAACGCCGCCGGCCTTCCCCTGTCCCGCCGGATCTGCCACAAAGGTCGACTCGTACGGAGATCGCCTGGGAATGGTCTGGCTCGCGATTCTGCTCGCCCTGATCTGGGGCGGCTACGCCGCTTTTGGAAGACGATGGCGCATCGCCCCGCGCCTGGGGCCGAAGCCCAAGCTGCCGGGGCAGGCGCGCGTGGTCGCCGTCGTGCCCGCCCGCAACGAGGCCGGCGAGCTGCCGCACACCCTGCCGTCGCTGCTGCGCCAATCCTACGAGCACCTCACGGTCATCGTCGTCGACGATCATTCCACCGACGGCACCGCCGAGGTCGCCCGGCGCCTGGCCGCCGAGCTCGGCGCCGGCGATCGCCTGATCGTCCTCACCCCGCCGGAGCTGCCGGCGGGATGGGCGGGCAAGGTGTGGGCCCAGCATCACGGGGTCGAGCACGCCCGCAGCCTCGGCGCCGAGTGGCTGTGGTTGACCGACGCCGACATCCGCCACGATCCCGACGTGCTCGAACGCCTGCTCGCCACGGCCGACCGGCTGCACCGCGACTTCGTCTCGGTCATGGCGCGGCTGCGCTGCCACAACAATTTCGAGAAGCTGCTCGTCCCCGCCTTCACCTACTTCTTCGCCGGCCTCTACCCGTTTCCCCGCATCGGCGACGACCGCGCCCCGCAGGCCGGGGCCGCGGGCGGCTGCGTGCTCGTGCGCACGGCGGTGCTCGAGCGTATCGGCGGCATGGTGGCGATCCGCGACGCGGTGATCGACGACGTGTCGCTCGGCCGCGCCTGCAAGCGCGCCGGCGCGCGGCTGTGGCTCGGCTACGACCCGGGGGTGAACTCGACCCGCGGCTACGACAACCTGGTCGACATCTGGAACATGGTGGCGCGCAGCGCCTACACCCAGCTCCGCTACAGCCCCGCGGCACTGCTCGGTTGCGTCGCCGGCCTCGCCTACGTCTTTCTCGTTCCCATCGCCGGCATCGTCTGGGGCTCCCTCGCCACGCGGGTCTGCTGCCTGCTCGCCTACGCCGCCATGGTGCGCACGTACTACCCGATGACGGCCTACCTCGGCTGCGCCCCGGGCTGGGCCCTGTTCCTGCCCGTGTCGGCGACGCTGTACACCGGGATGACCGTGTCGTCGGCCTGGCGGCATCACCGCGGCGCCGGCGCGGCGTGGAAGGGCCGCCACTACGGCGGCCCCTCGGGGACCCGGTCCGGCAACCCCTCCCGGACTGAATGACGGTTGGGCAATTGCCGTCGAATTCGTGTAACATCAACCAACAAAGGCACAGGGAGTCGAGAGTGAGTGTTGCCAACCCCGCCGCGGAGACCGAAAGCCGCGCCTTCAGCGCCCTCGAGGAGCTCATCCAGGCGGGCCGGCCGCTGATCTACATCCGCTCTCCCGAGGAGATCCGGGTTCACCAGCTGCTTCACGACGCGGCGCAGCGCCTGTTTCGGACCGAGGTGCCTTTGTGGACCTGGAGCCTGACCGACGGCCTGCGGCGTCCCGACGGCAGCGCGGGCTCCCCCACGCTGCTCGGCGCCCGCGAGGTGCTCGACTTCATCGTCGACCACGAGGGCCCGGCCATCTTCCAGCTCAAGGACTTCCACGAGTTTCTCGACGACGCGGTCGTCCGGCGGCGCCTGCGCGATCTCTACGAGCGCTCCCTCGACACCGGCAAGTTCGTCATCATCACCTCGCCGCTGCGCGTGATTCCCACCGAGCTCGACCGGCAGATCGTGTTCCTCGAGCTGCACAGCCCCGATCTGCCCGAGCTGCTCTCCTTCCTGCAGCGCGAGGCCGCCGCCCTGGCCGAGAAGGGGGTCAGCGTCGACGACAGCGACGCCACGCTCTTCCAGATGGCGCGCGCGCTGCAAGGGCTGACCCTGGCCGAGTGCCATCACGCCTTGCGCCGCGGCATCGCCGTCGTCGGCAAGCTCGACCACGATGCCCTGCCCTACCTGCTCGAAGAGAAGAAGCTCCTGGTCAACAAGACCGGCCTGGTCGAGTACGTCACCGACGGCACTCGTATCGACCACGTCGGCGGCCTCGACTACCTCAAGCAGTGGCTGCTCGAACGCCGCAAGCTGTTTCTCGAGCGCGACAGCCTCGCCGCCGAGATCGTCCCCAAGGGCGTGCTGGTCATGGGCGTCTCCGGTTGCGGCAAGAGCCTGTGCGTGAAGTCGATCGCCTCCTGCTTCGAGCTGCCGCTCTACCGCATCGACATGATCGAGGTGTTCTCCGGGCGCCACGGCAGCCCCGACGGCGCCTTCGTCGAGGCCTGCCGCACCGTGGAAGCGGTGGCCCCCGCCGTGGTCTGGTTCGACGAGATCGAGATGGGCATCACCGCCCAGCTGACCGGCGACGCCGCCGCCGACCTCGGCCGTATCTTCGCCTTCTTCCTCACCTGGATGCAGGAGAAGGCGCGCGGCCTGTTCGTCGCCGCCACCGCCAACCGCATCGATCTCCTGCCCGCCGAGATGATCCGCAAGGGCCGCTTCGACGAGGTGTTCTTCGTCGACCTGCCGACCGACAACGAGCGCGTCGACATCTTCCGCATTCACCTCACCCGACGCGGTATCGACCCGGCCGACTTCCAGCTCGAGCGGCTGAAGAAGTTCACCCGCGGCTGGACCGGGGCCGAGGTCGAGCAGTGCGTCGTCGCGGCGATGACCAGCGCCCGGCTGCAGGACCGCCCCGTCGAGGACAACGACATCCTCAACGTCGCCAGCACCATCGTGCCCCTGTCGAAGACCATGCGCGAGCAGGTCGACCACATCCGCTCCTGGGCCTACGATCGCGCCGTCCGCGCCTCGCCGCGCGACAACGAGCGGGTCTGAAGAAGCGAGGGAACGGAGCGAGACGGCGCCATGCCCGACTCCACGCCGCTGCGCATCGGCATCCTCGGCGCCGCGCGCATCGCGCCGATGGCGCTGGTGCGGCCCTCCCTGCAAGTGCCCGAAGCCGTGGTCACCGCCGTCGCCGCGCGCGATCCGGGCCGGGCCCAGGCCTTCGCCGCCAAGCACGGCCTGGCCCGTGCCCTGCCGGGCTACGACGCGTTGATCGCCGACCCGGAGATCGACGCCGTCTACAACCCGCTGCCCAACAGCCTGCACTGCGAGTGGACCATCCGGGCGCTGGAGGCGGGCAAGCACGTCCTGTGCGAGAAGCCCATGGCCTCCAACACCGCCGAAGCGGAGCGCATGGCCGAGGCGGCGCGGAAGACCGGGCGGGTGCTGATGGAGGCCTTCCACTACCGCTACCATCCGCTCGCCGCGCGCGTCCGCGAGATCATCGACAGCGGCGAGCTCGGCGCCATCCGCCACGTCGAAGGGCACATGTGCATCCCCCTGCCCTTCCCCAACGACATCCGCTACCGCTACGACCTCGCCGGCGGCGCCACCATGGACACCGGCTGCTACGCCATCAACATGGTCCGTTTTCTCGCCGGCGCCGAGCCGGAGGTGGTCCGGGCCGAGGCGCGCCTGTCGTCGGCGCAGGTGGATCGCTACATGGAGGCGGACTTTCGTTTCGCCGACGGGCGCACGGGCCGCATGACCTGCGCCCTGTTCTCCGCCGCGCTGCTACGCGTCAGCGCTTCCGTCCGCGGCGATGCCGGCCAGCTCAACGTGTTCAACCCGGTCGCCCCGCACCTCTTCCATCGCCTGCGCTGGCGCACCGCCAGCGGCACCAGGACCGAGCGCGTCCAGGGCGACGCCACGTACACGCATCAGCTACGCGCCTTCGTCGCCGCCGTCCGCCAGGGCACGCCGGTACCCACGGATCCCGCCGACGCCATCGCCAACATGCGCGTCATCGACGCGGTCTACCGCGCCGCCGGCCTCACCCCGCGCGGGACGTAGGCG